>CAZURU010000459.1:0-4172 GCA_964623585.1 uncultured bacterium | reverse complement strand
ATTTAGTCTGGACTATCCACTATATTCAGAATCCTACAAATCTTCTTTGCCCCCACAAGTTTCGGTTGCAGTTCAAACGCCATCAGCAGGACTTCACGAGCTTCGGGATACAATCTAATTTCAACGTAGAATTCTGCAATTTTTTTATACATCCAAGCAGTTTCACGTTTCGGCAACTCTAAAGCCCTGATCTTTGACAATGGTATTCTTGTTGATTCTTGGTACCCCTCAATACTAAAATGATATAGGTAGATTTGCTTGAGACGATCCTTCACTTCTCTAATGAAATGTTTAAAACAGGGACGTTGGACTTCAGCTGACAGCAATGATTCATATATTTGCATCGCTCTTGCAATTTTACGATACCGTTCCGTAACAGAAGAATCCTCCTTATCAAAACCGAGTTTCTGATACGCCTCCGCTATGAGAAACTCACAATCTCTGCTATCTTCATAGTTGAAAAAATCGTCAATACACCATTTGCGTCCCTTCTTCTCACCCTTACTGCACAATTGTTCATACATGTAAATACCTATTTCGTAGTTCTGATGCAGTAGTGATTGAAACAACAGTTCTAACTTTGCATAATCCTGGTTAACGTTATTCAACTTATCGTAGAAAGAGCGTTTTGAATTCGTCTGCCGTTCTATATATTGTAATCGACGGTCATAATCAGATTTCCGTTTCTTGTCCTGTAGCACATCGTAAGCACTGCATACCTCTCGAAACATCCGTTTAGCATCAGCAATCTGCTCAAGTTCAGAACTGGTATCAATCTTATCGGGATGATAACGTTTCGCGAGATTTCTAAATGCATGTTTTATTTCTGAGGCAGTCGCATCACGACCGATCTCTAAGATTTCATAGAAGTTTGGTATATTCATCTGGGTAAATTTCTCATAATGATATGATACTATAATTCCATATTCTATCAGATTTGTCAAGCGAATATGACTCCTGAACAATTTTGACAGGACCGCTATCCTTGTGATATACTATATACAAAGACATAAATCCCTTTTTAGTTAAAATATCAACGAATGACATACTAAGGAGCAACTTTGTAATGAAAAAGAACCTAATAATTGTATTCTTAACCTTTATTTCTCTCACGATACTCTTCCTTAACGACGCATTTTCTCAAATTTCTACACAATTCAACCTATCAGAAAACGCAATTACACGAATCGGAAAAGGCAGACTTAACGAAGTAAAATACGCAACCGATGGATCGATCATGGCAGTCGTAAGTTCTATCGGTGTATGGCTTTATGACACCCGAACATATCAAGAAACAGCTCTGTTAACTGAAGATACACAGGACGTTTTTAGTGCTGCGTTTAGTGCTGATGGACAAACACTTGCAAGTGCTAATGCAGATGGGTCTATCCATCTCTGGAATACTTCTACAGGAGAATTAAAAGATACGCTTACTGGACAAACAGATACTGCTACAACCGTTGCTTTCAGTCCAAATGGACAGATGTTGGCAAGTGGAAGTGCGGATGGAAAAATCAGACTATGGGACACGGTTACATACGATCATTTACGAACACTTGATGGACACTTTGATAGCGTAACAGGTATTGCGTTCAGCGCAACCGGTGCAACACTGGCAAGCTGCAGTTTAGATACATCAGTACAACTATGGGATACCGCTACTGGCGAACAATTACATATCCTGACTGACCATGAAGATGCTGTCTATAGTGTTGCTTTCAGCCCAAATGAAGGAACACTGGCAAGCGCAAGTCAAGATGGCACAGTTCGGTTATGGTTCACTGCGTTTGGTATCCATAAACAGACACTTCCAAACCATGAAGGTGCTGTGTTCAGCGTTACCTATAGTCCAAATGGAAATACGATCGCCAGCGGCAGTGCAGATGGCACCATACTATTGTGGGACGCTGTTTCAGGACAACCTCAGCAAGCACTAACGGGACATACAAACGGTGTCCTCAGCGTTGCATACAATGCCAGCGGAGGAACAATTGCAAGCGCAGGCGCAGATGGCACAATACGAATATGGGATGCTGTGTTCGGTGGACAAAGACAGACTATTACAGGTTACAATGACTATATGTTAGGAATAGCGTATAATCCCATTGACAGCGACACTGTAGCAATAGGAGGATCAGACTCTAATATCAATCTTTGGAATACCACAACGGGAGAACTACAGCGGACATTAATAGGACATACCGATTGGGTCTGGGGCACCAAATTCAGCCCTGATGGAACAAGAATAGCAAGCGGAAGTGATGATGGAACAGTACGACTATGGGATGCCAATACCGGTACCCACATCAGAACATACACAGGACATTCCAATTGGGTCTGGAGTATCGCATTCAGTCCAAACGGTAACATTATCGCAAGCGCAAGTCAAGATGGAACAGTACGGCTATGGGATACAATCTACGGTGAAGATCTCCACACTTTGCGGGGGCATACCAGTGCTGTCCTTGACGTGGTATTTAGTCCAGATGGTAAGACAATTGCAAGTGCAAGTGCAGACAATACTATACAACTATGGGATACAGCATCTGGCGAGCCTATAAAGACGCTTGTCGGACATGATGGATATGTCAGAAGTGTCGCATTTAGTCCAAACGGGGATATGATCGCCAGCGGAAGCGACGACGGCACAATAAGACTATGGGATACCTATTTCGGTGTTGAACTTGATATACTTACAGGGCATACAAATTGGGTCTGGAGCATCGCATTTAGTCATAACGGTGATACATTGGTAAGCGGGAGTAGGGATAATACCGTGCGTTTATGGGATACGATTTCTGGACAACACCTACAGACTCTCATAGGACATACAAGTACTGTTTTGAGCGTCTCATTCAGTCCAACTGGCAATAAAATCGCAAGTAGTAGTACAGATGGTACTGCCCTGATATGGAGCTATACACCTGCATCAACCAGTTATGCAACTGTCAACTTTTCTCCTTCTGAAATTGAATCTCCACCAATTAATTGGCAACATACATTTTCCCTGAACATTACGGATGCTGTCAATATTGCTGGATACCAAGCAACTGTAATATATGATCCTACTGCGCTCCGTTATGTTGAAAGTTCAAATTCAACTTTTTTACCATCAGATGCGTTTGCGGTCACACCTGTTCATAAGAACAATACCATTACGGTTGCTGCAAGCTCCCTTGCTGCAGAGCGTTCAGGTTCCGGCACTCTTGCGAACCTAACCTTTGAAATAGTTGCCCCTAAAGCATCTCTACTCACCATATCCAACGTGCGGCTTACCGACGGGTCAGGTAAGGTCTACTATGCACGCGTTGAAAATGGACAGATAACCAGCCCCTCCCTCCAATACGGAGACCTTAACGGAGATGGCAACGTTAACATTCAGGATCTAACGTTAGTCTCTTTAAACTTCACACAAGGGGGTGATAATCTGGCAGATGTCAACGGAGATGGTATAGTAGACATTATAGACCTGACTTTGGTTGCAGCAGCGATTGCAAACACCGCAGCTACGCCAGCAAACTGGAACCTAAACATTCAGACAACGCTGACAAAATCAGGCGTTGAAAAATGGCTAATTGAAGCACAACAATTAGCATTAACTGATCCAGTATTGCAACAAGGAATATTGGTATTACAGCAACTACTTGCATCATTCACACCGCAAAAAACTGCGGTATTCCCCAATTATCCGAATCCATTCAATCCTGAAACTTGGATACCCTATCAATTGGCAGAAGCATCCGATGTAATACTTCGCATTTACACAGCAGAAGGACAGTTGATCCGAACGCTAACGTTGGGACATCAGACAGCAGGAATCTACCAAAACCGAGACCAGGCCGCCCATTGGGATGGAAAAAACCAACTCGGTGAAACAGTAGCAAGCGGTATCTATTACTACACCTTTAAAGCAGACACATTCACTGCAACGCGAAAAATGCTAATAATCAAATAATTAGCATTTTAAATATAACCCGGTTTTAGATTGACATTTCACAACGAAAATGGTATATTTTAATAGAAGTTATGGAGGACATTTTGCTAAAACACAAAACGTTCTTGCAAGCCGTTAGAGACTTCTGGAGAACCGGAAAAACAGGTGTTGCTCTATTTCTCGTTTCTCTTTTTGCGCTCATATACGGATATATTGCACTGGACTATGAAATTACACA
>CAZURU010000458.1:0-4173 GCA_964623585.1 uncultured bacterium | reverse complement strand
CTGTCTTTATTCCAAACGATCAAGTCAACAATGTCTAACTGTGTGTCATCAAACCATGTTTTGAAACCTTGACATAAATGAAACTTATCCATCCACAAAAAGAGATGTCCAGAAGGAATGAGCACATTGTCAATACCTTGAATGAACTCACTAATCAGTTCTTCAGACATTTGCATCAATGTAGACCTGCGTTTCTCTCGGCTTTTTCCCTCATTACCGTAGTTCATTTTATCAAGCACACCTCTATACTGCGGATCAAGAAATGCTATCGGTATAGATTCTTGTGGTAAGTGGGATAGGAACTTAAGACCGTCCATCTTTAACCTTGTATTGGGTTTCAGATAATCAGGTAAATCTATAGGTGGACTCTTGACATCACGCTCAGTGGAGAATACATTGCCACTCATATCTGTTTCAGAAAAGAGAGTGAGATTATCGTCGGTGTAGGTTTCATTTTTCATATACTCTCCAATTTCAATCGGTTGACAAAACCTGTGTCAGAATCTGATTTACGAGTTGCGGATTGGCTTTCCCTCGTGTTGTTTTCATGACCTGTCCGACAAGAAACCCGATCGCTTTTTTCGTGCCATCACGTACATCTTGAGCAGGACCAGGATTTTCTTCTATGACCTGTAAAACAATTGCTTCAATTTCGGAAGTATCAGTAATCTGCGACAAGCCTTTATCTTCAACGATTTGCTTCGGCATTTTACCTGTTTCAAATGCATCGTCTAACACAGATTTGGCGATCTTTCCGCTAATGGTATTGTTGTTTATTAACCCGATAAGTTCACTGAGATGTGACGGTGTGACCTTAGAATCTATCAGTTCTATCTCTGCCGTATTGAGTAAACGTGATAGGTCTCCCATAATCCAATTAGCGCAAATTGTAGGTTCATCACTGAGTTTGGCTGCTTCTTCAAAGAAGTCTGCTATTTGTCTGGTGACAGTTAAAAAATCTGCATTTTCTGATGAGATTTCGTAGTCCTCAATAAAACGGGTACGACGGGATGCTGGAAGCTCAGGGAGTGATGGTTTTATTTCTCCGATCCATTCATCATCTATCTGTACGTGGACGAGATCCGGTTCTGGAAAATAGCGATAGTCATCCGCTTCTTCTTTACCTCGCATCGCCACCGTCTTTCCTGTATTGGCGTCAAACAGAAGTGTTTCCTGTACAACTTCCCCACCTGAATCGAGGATACGCGCTTGTCGTTTTACTTCATACTCCATAGCAACGAGTAGTTCCTGAAACGAGTTCTTATTCTTTATCTCTGTACGAGTTCCTAATTCCTCACTTCCACGAGGACGCAGCGAGATATTCGGTTCACACCGAAGACTACCCTCTTCCATGTTACAGTCACTCACCTCAATGTATTCTAAAATCTCTTTGACAGCGCGACAGTATGCAATCGCTTCCTCAGGTGAATGTATTTCAGGTTCACTAACGATTTCCATGAGTGGTACACCTGCCCGATTAAAATCCATAAAACTACGGGTTGGGTCACCTGTAACTTCAGCATGGATAGACTTACCAGCATCTTCTTCCAGATGTATCCTTCGGAGTGCGACTGTTTTTGTTTCGCCTTCTATATTATAAGTAACCGCACCATTTCTGCACAAGGGAAGGTCGTATTGTGAGATCTGATAATTCTTTGGAAGATCCGGATAGAAATAGTTCTTCCTATCAAATTTGCTATATGTTGTGATTTCACAGTTCATCGCTAAACCGGCGCGAACAGCAAACTCTAACGCGCGTTGATTGATAACAGGTAGTGTTCCCGGCATTCCCAGACAGATGGGACACGTGCAGTCGTTGGCAGACGCACCAAATGTATAGGCACAGTTACAGAACAACTTGCTTTCTGTACATAATTCAACGTGTATTTCTAAACCGATGACTATTTCGTATTTTTCCATGTATTCACTCTTACTTGATTTGATAACAAATAGCGCGAGTATCTGCCAGGCTAACATCCTTAAAATGTCAAGCAAACATCTCGCGCTACAATTGGTTCGTTTTTCTTATACACCATTCTCCGATAAATCATTAACAACTGCTACATTTGCGAGTACTTCTTCACGAGAAGTCATACCTATTGTCATAGCATGGACACACGGTAATCCCATGACAAATTCAATGGCTTCACGTTGTCTTTCAGCATCTTTTGCCAATTTACCCATGCCTAAGACTTTCATACCGTAGATGCCTTTGCCAGCAAAAGCCATCTGCTCCATTGTACGGATAACGTCTGCGGGGGACGCATCCATTGAAATACCCGCGTGGTTTATACGTGCCAACACAACCTCAACCCAATCTGTCATTGCAGAAGTTTGGAATGCACCGAAATCGTGACAGGATACACCGTGAGCTCGTATTAATCCTTGTTCTTTACATCGTGTCAGTGCTTCCATCGCATCAGGATACCGTCTTGGCCAATCAACCTGCGTAAGACAATGCAGCAGCACAATATCTACATAATCAGAACCGATCTCTGTCAGAAAACGCTTAATATCTTCTTCAACGGATTCACGCGTCCGTGAAACTGTCTTTGTTGTAATCGTAACTGATTCACGAGGCAGTTCTTTTAAAGTTTCCTTTATGTGAGGATGACTCCCGTATTGATCAGCAGAATCCCAAAAAGTAACACCCTGTTCATGAGCAAACAACAACAAGTCACGAAACGCTTCAAAGCCTAAGTCCGTTTGATTGGAACGACCGTTCCATCCATTTGAGCCAGTACCAATTGAGAGACGTGAAACTTTTAACCCAGTTTTACCAAGAGAAACAACTTCCATCACAATTCTCCTTACTGTTTGAAATATGTAAGGTAAGTATAGCACAATATGTATTATCTGACAACACAATCTTAAATCGACACACAACATTTTACTTGACATTTACGGCTATAAAGATATAATAAACATACCCTTACCCTTTTTAGAAGTATAGAAGTCTTTACGACTTCAGAACTTAGGAGAAGAAATGTCAAAATACACAAAAGGTTCAATTTATCCATCGGAATTAAGAGAATTTAAAGATCAACAAACAGGTGCACACATCTATCAACTGACTAATGATGAAACGATAAACCATAACCTATATTTCCTTACATCGTCATTTACACCTGATCAGAATCATCTTATCTTTACGTCCTACCGTTCAGGTAAAGCAAACTTCTATAAACTCAGCTTTCCAGACGGTGATATTCTACAATTGACTGATGGTGACGAAATTCACGGATATTCTGGGGTCATATCAAAAAGTGGTACTAAACTTTTCTATACGGAAGGTGATGCTATCAAGGAGGTACATTTTGATACTTTTGCGGAACGCGTATTAGCGGAATTTCCTGAAGGTAGTCTCGGAGAGTGTAGCGTTAGTGCTGATGAACTATACATCGTAACCGCAATGAAACATGACGGAAAATCTCACATCACCGTAACGGCTACAGATGGAAGTGGCGGGGAGATTATCTATACTTCACCCAATCAAACGATTATTCATCCGCAATTTCATCCAAGAGATGCTAATCTGATTGCATATTCTGGTGATCCCGCTCCACGCATGTGGACGATAAGACGCGATGGGACAGGAAACCACATGTTATACGAACACGATAATAACGAGTTCCTTGTTCATGAGACATTTCTCGGTTCACAAGACGACCTGATCGTCACACATTGGCCCTATGCTCTACGACGTATAGCATTGGATACACTTGAGATAGAAACAATTTCAGACTTCAATGCTTGGCACATCGCGAGTAACCGTGATGGGACAAAGGTGTTGTGTGACACTGTTCATCCAGATATTGGTTTACGGTTGGTTGATGTAGAAACAGGTGAACATGTGCCAATCTGCTATCCGCAAAGTTCATCAAGCGGTAGTCAATGGAAAAAGGATCGGTATGCAGTCGCTGAAGATTGGGCAGCAGCACAGCAAGCTGGAGATAGAGAAAAGTCATTAAGTTGGATGGAGATGAAAGTAGACACCGTCTATGGCCCTCAGTGGACGCATCCGCATCCTTCATTTAGTCCTGATGAGAATCTTGTGGTGTATACATCTGATGTATCAGGATATTCACAGGTTTATGTGGCAGAGATTCCTTAGAAACATGTTATACCATTTCTACTTGAAAATGTTGCTTTACTGTAGCACATTCTGTTAGA
>CAZURU010000457.1:1516-4187 GCA_964623585.1 uncultured bacterium | reverse complement strand
TAAATAATGCATTTTTAAAACAGCTTCTAAGGATCGCCATATCTTCCCGCGTGATTGCCTCATCTCTCGTCTTGCCAAGACTGGCTGCAATCACAGCGCGAGATATATTCAATTCCCAAACAGTTTTTCTGTTTACTGACTCAATTTTATCACTGCGACCAGTGCGCGGAATAGACGTTCTATTGTGAGGTGGTCCCCACTACGGAGGCTGAGAACATCAATCAGAATGGGAACAGCCCGCTTGTCTCCTAACTCGCCCAAAATGATTGCGGCTTCCCTTCGTGCCCAACTCGTGCTGTGGTTGAGCGCATTTACCAAAAAGGACACACATCTCTTATCTCCTAACCTTCCCAAAGCCTCTGCGGCGCTTAATCCGACCGAGATATTGTCTTTTCTGAGCACACTTATCAAAGCGGGAATAGCATGGGCATCCCCTAATTTTCCCAAGGCAAATGCAGAGGCTTGTCGTACCGAGCTATCGCTATCGTTAAGTGCGTTTATCAAATCAGGCACGGCACGCGCATCTCCCAACTCTTCCAAAGCAAATGCGGCATTTAACCGCACTGATTTATTTCTACTTTTTAGACCTGTTATCAAATTGGTTGTATTACGCTCTCCGAGAGCAGATGCGGCACTCCATCTTACCCAACTTGCGTTATCTTTGAGCGCGTTGATCAAAGTGGGCATAGCACGCGCATCTCTCAACTTGCCCAAAGCAATTGTGATATTCTTTCGTACTCTCCAGTTGTTGTCATGAATAACTTTTCCGCGGTAGGTAGCTGTGGGACCGTTCTTGTGGTAAGCCTCTATCAAGTCGGGAACGGCACTTTTATCACTCAACCTGCCCAAAGCAGATGCAGCAGCTTCGCGTATATTACTGCTATCATCTTTGAGCGCATTGATCAAATGGGGCGTCGCACGCGCATCTCCCAACTTGCCCAAGGCGATTGCAGCACTTCTTCGGGCTGACATATCCGACATCCATCCACTGTTGTCATTGAGCGCATTGATTAAGATGGGCACAGCACTTTTATCTCCAAAATTTCCTAAAGCTTCTGCGGCAAACACCCGTTCTACTTTACTGCTTAAGGCTCCCGTTCCCTGAGAGTTGAGCGCACCACGCAAGATTTCAAGAAGCAGTTCAACAGAAAGCGTTTTACTCATCTGGTAAAATCTATGGTGTGCTTTGAGTGCTCTGTTAGTTTGTCCAGACACTGCAAATACCTTCGCCGAGAGGGCACGCCCAATCGGTTTCTCCGGATGTTCCTGAATGAATCCGTTAATCAATTTTAATGCCCCCTCATAATCTCCTGCTTTGAGAAAGGCTTCTGTTTTCTTTTTAAGTTCTGATTCTTCAGAGCTACAGCCCGGTGATGCCGCGAGGCAGACAATAGCGGCTAACATTCCCAGGATGACCATCGCGGTATTCAATCGTTTCATCATCAAATCCTCCTGATTCACGGAGCGTAATTTCAGTTTGCAGTACCCGCGGCAATCCCAGACCAAGGACCAGGAGAACCAGAACTACAAGAAGACGAGTTTCTATACCTGTAAGGTGGCATTAGCATTTGGACTAGCAGAGGCTTGCCCATCGCACGGCCTTCGCTGTTGCTAAAACTTGCACTATTCATACACATACACCTTATCATACTCCCCATCAACCACATAGAAGCGGTTGTTGGCATACGTGATACCCCACGGATCACCGTTGCCGCTATCCAGATCGAAGTCTGTGTTTGTTGGTGGCGTTCCACCACCTCCACCTCCTCCGCTCGGGGGAGATACCGATTTGCCGAAGTCGCTGGTGAAGATCAAAAAATCTGGAAATCCTATCGCACCATCGCCATCCAGATCGTACTTCGCTTGGTACTCCCCATCACCTCGGCTTGACCCAAACACGCCTGCAAACTGCACAAAGTCAGCAAAGCCCACCATACCATCGCCGTCAAAGTCGGGAGAAGATGCCGTATTAAACGCGATCACATCTGGTGTTGTAATCTCATCTTGCGCTACCGCGCTTTCAGCAAGTGTGACCTGCTTAATGCCAAGAGAAAATTCCCGATCCGTTACATCTACAGCCGTAGTAAACTCAGCGCGTGCCAGAAAACCAGATGATGACAAGGTGACAGGCGTAACAGACGCGAAGTTTGTGCCAGCCGCTTCTGGAATAACAAAGGAAAACGCACTGTTCTCGGCTTTCTCAAATTTCAAAATAGACGCATCAAATTCAAATTCGACTTTCACGCCAATTAGCGGTGTGGTCACACCTGTTGCGAAGACTTCAACGGCAATTTTTGTACCCCATCTGGAAACACTGCCTGAAGTAACGCCATCATCTGTCTGATTGCCCGTCCCGTCACCGGGAATAAGGTCAAGCGATAGTATCGCATTCGCGTTGGGACCAGCAGAGGCTTGTCCCACAAATACCAGCAATACAAGAATGGCTATAATGGCAAAATTTGTGACCCATTTATACATCGTTTCTCTCCCATAGAAATTTCTCAAATTTGATGCTAAAAAATTTGTTCTGCACCTGCTCAACCTCATTGAGAAATCAATGATCTATGTAAGTCTTTATGGCACAACAAATAGATTGTGCATATCCATCAGAACAAATCGGAGAGTCTGACCCTGCGGAACGAGCCTATCGAGGTTTGTACTGGCACTGACA
>CAZURU010000457.1:0-1485 GCA_964623585.1 uncultured bacterium | reverse complement strand
TCTTAAAATGAAAATCCATGTCAGATCCTATCCCTAAACTGGACATCAAGGATGGTGGCAACCCTATCAAAAACGCCAACTGGTCCCGTGATAGCGAGAGAGTCATTTCATCCTTTTTAATAGAGAATCCCCAAACTACTTGACCTTCATCATCTGTCATGATCAGCCGGTGATTCACGATCTCCCAGGTAGCTTCTGCAGGATCATCTAAAAAAACCATCCTCACTACCCCTGAACGACTGAAGTGTAATTCAAATGTGCCGGTAACACCCAAAGCATCACCTTCAACTTCCCTTCCATCAGATTCTAACTTATCAAGGCGCCATCCGCCTATTATTACATCTTCCGCCACTATACCTTTTCTTGAAAAATACATATTTCTTTTTCCTTTCGTCGAGATTTAGTTTGGTTAGTTTGCCTTTTTATTTCTATCTGGAATTGAATTTTACTGAGTGTTCTTCTCCAGAAGAAATAGAAGTGACTGTGATCGGTATATTCTAAGGCAATGGGCTTGATCTTCCTTTCTCGTTGCATCCATCAAACGAGAAAATGCAACTTGATTTTGTGATTGTGGAACTTTACATTTTGACACAGAGCGGGTTGCGGTTTGCAAGACCGTTTCCCTCTCTGTATGTTGCGGCAGAAGGCCACAGGCGACCAAACCGAGCGGCCTTCTGCCATTCCCGCAAGCATAGCACATGTTTGCGGTTTTTTTTGTAATTTACGCCACCCCTGTGTGTAAGTTCATTGCACTACTCAAAACGCAAATGCAAGTCATAGCTGCCGGTGTTATAGCCTTCCACTTCAATGTAATAGGTACCCGGAAAGACCTGGCTCACTATTCCGAAATTATTTCCGCTTCCACTGTCGTCATCACTTGCCCAAAGATAAGGCACGTCTCCATTTCCAATATCATATAGATAACCCCGAGTATCCAGGTTGCCTGTCGTGAAGACGGTCAAGACACCAGGCTTGTTTACCTGCACTGCGAAGAAATCTTTATCATCGAGTTTTTCTATCCATCCTATGCGATCAATGCCCAAAGAACCTGAGGTGTTTAAGACGACCCATGAAAGACGGGTCGCACGAAACCAAAAATCGCTATCATCTGCATAAAAAAGTGCGTTCATAGTATAGCTTCCGGTCTCTGAGCCATAGCCTTCTACTTTGATGTAATAGGTGTCTAAATTTACGACATAATTTATTCCGAAATTACTTTCGCTTGCACCATCGTCATCCGTTGCCAAAGTAGAACCAGAACTATTTTGTAATGCCCCATAAGTATCGAGATTACCTGTCGTATAAACCGTCAACACACCGTACTCACTGACCTGCACGCTGAAGTAATCTACATCACCACCTGTTTCTATCCGTCCCGATTTCTCTGCTTCTATATATCCCAAATCATCTAAATAGATCACCTGCATTGAGTCTAAAAATCCCCACCTGAGCCTGGTCGCGCCAGATCTGGTATTGCTGTGGTCA
>CAZURU010000456.1:0-4187 GCA_964623585.1 uncultured bacterium | reverse complement strand
GCCTGTGATCATGATCAATGACGATCTCTATAAAAATCTAACCCCGGAAAAGGTGGATGAGATTTTAGCGAAGCTTACAAGCTAAAACGTGCTATACTAAAGTATTCCTAAACTTTGGACAGTTTCTGTCCAAAGCACACGCTGTTTCCACTGCATTTTTCGTGTTTTCTTAGCGTTATACCTACAAACGCAACTCACAGAAAAATAAACGCAGAAGCAGCGATACGCAGCCCCGTAGGGGCGGTATGTCTATAGATAGGGCATCCCCCGCGAAACTAAGCCCCGTAGGGGCGATATGTTTATTGTGTAAAATTTGTCCAAACTTTGGTAAAGTATTCACATCGGAATAAATTATGTTTAAAAAGACGATTATTATTGTTATACTAATTTTCGGAATAAGTTTTTTATCCGTAAATGCTTTAGCGCAAAATTGTTCGCAGTTAGGTATACCTAAAAAGGCTCTAACTCGAATATGTACGCAAGATTATGGAACTGCTTCTGATATAGATTTTTCTCCTGATGATACGATGCTTGCTGCTTTATTTCGTAGTTATATTTTAATTTTTGATGTTCCGAGTAGAGAAATCGAAAAAGTGATAAAATTGCATTCACGGACTTCCCGTACTATGCAATTTTCCTCAGATGGTAAAAATATCCTTTGTGGTGATGTTATATATGATTTAGATGAAGGCAAACCAAAATTATTGCTTTCAGATAATGATGGCTATAATCAATATGTCATTTTTTCACCTGATGAAAAAACCATAGCCGGTGCGGGAACAAAAGGACTTCGATTTTGGAATATTGATTTAGAAGAAAAGGAAAACGAATCTGAAAATACACAAGATTTAAATGTCCTCCCTACTACTATTGATCAGAATAACGAACCTGAAGATGACCCTATTATATCAGTTAACCATATCGCTACATCTAAAGAAACGATGCCTGATATTCAAGGAATTGCTTATTCTCCAGATGGCACTGAAATCGCTGTAGCTTGTAAATATGGTGTTTGGCTTTATGACCCTATATTAAATAAAGAAATAACTTTACTTGACAGAAATATGGGAGGCCATGAAGGGCAAGTTGAAGGTGTTAGATATTCTCCAGATGGCAATATTTTAGTTAGTAATGGTGATGGTGGACCTGTTCGTTTATGGGATATAAAAAATAAAAGATTAAAATCTAAACTTCCTGATCCGAAAATTAGAGCATATGGTGGGGGACAACGACCAGCAAGTTTTATTACTAGTGCTAATATAGTAGTAGTTCCTATGTGGACACATATTAATTTTTACGATATGTCTACAGGAAAATATAAATATTCTTTAGGAGAACTTGATCATGGTATAAGTTCCGCGGCAATTTCACGAGATAATAAATTGATCGTTAGTTCAAGTGATGATACACTTTTATTGTGGGATGTTGCCTCATATCCATCTGTTACTATTTCCCCAGATACTATAAGCTCTTTAGAAGTTGATCAGGAACTATCTTTTGATGTTAACATCACGGATGCCAAAGACATAGCCGGATATCAAATTCTATTAGATTATGATAGAGATAAACTCGAATACGTTGAAACTCAATACGCGGACTTTTTACAAGATCAATTGATTCTTCAAAGTAAAGTTTCTGGAAATACAGTTTATTTAGGTTCTCTCTCTTCTTCAAATTCGGAAATTGATGGAAGTGGAAAATTATTAACAGTCAAATTTAAAGCTAAAGTAACCGAAGATTCTGTTATAGAATTGAACAATGTAATTTTATCCGATAGTAAGGGATCTAAATTTTATGCTTGGATTAATGATGTAGAAATATTGCCACCTCTTGATTGTGATTTTCTAAATATAAAAGATGTAAATAGAGATTGTGAAATTAATGTACAGGATTTAGTATTAGTAGCAACGAGACTTGGCTCAAGATCACCAGAAGAATATGATGTTAATAGTGACGGTATAATAGATATTATTGATCTAATATTAGTCGCAGGTTCTCTTGGAAATATTAATGGTGCTCCTTCTATTCGAGAAAATTATCAAATAGAACAATGGATAGCAGAAGCGAAACAAATAAATTCAGATGATCCTATTTTTCAAAAAGGGATTCTGGCATTAGAACAATTACTCAGAAAACCTATTGAAATTGAAACAAAATTGTTATCTAATTATCCCAATCCTTTCAACCCTGAAACTTGGATACCATATCAGTTATCGGAACCTTCAAATATTACCTTATCCATCCACTCTATAGATGGAAACGTAATAAAAACATTATCATTAGGGTATAAGCAACAAGGTTTATATCATGATCGTAACAAAGCGATATATTGGGATGGTAAAAATGATGTAGGTGAAACAGTAAGTAGTGGAATATATTTTTACACACTAATAACTAAAAATTCCACGCAAACAAAGAAAATGTTAATTTTGAAATAAGATAAGACAATTTGTAGAGGAGTATGTATGGTTCAAGAAAGACGGATTCTCTACGAGCATCTGGATGTGCCTGATATTAACACGTTCGATGTCTTTCGGCAATATGACGGCTACAAACGTTTTGAAAAGGCTATTGCGGAATATCAACCAGAAGATATTGCCAAAATGGTGATGGATTCTGGGTTGAAAGGAAGAGGCGGTGCCGGATTTTCAACTGGCTTGAAATGGAGTTTCGTGCCAAGAGATATAAAGCCGTGCTACCTCTGCTGCAATGCTGATGAAAGTGAACCCGGAACGTTTAGCAACCGCTACGTCTTGGAGAAGAATCCACACCTATTGATTGAAGGTATCCTCATCTGTTGCTACGCAATGGGCATTGAAACCACTTATGTCTACATCCGTGGTGAATTTACGCTCGGAAAAAAGATGCTGGATGCTGCTATCAAAGAGGCTTACGAAAAGGGATACCTCGGCAAAGATGTCCGTGGTACCGGGCTTAATATCAACATCCATACACATCCCGGCGCCGGTGCCTATATCTGTGGTGAAGAGACAGGATTGATTGAATCGCTTGAAGGCAAGCGCGGACAACCTCGTAACAAACCACCATTCCCTGCTGTTGAAGGTGTATTTAGTAAACCGACTGTCGTCCAGAATGTTGAGACGCTGTGTAATCTACCGTTCATTGTCGGCAACGGTGTTGAATGGTACACCAAGATGGGACCGACGTATGCCGACACGCGGAATGATCCGCCCACACCGGATCCGAACACAGGCACGAAACTCTATTGCATCAGTGGTGATGTCAACGAACCCGGGGTTTATGAGCTTGATCTCGGCTTGACCTGTTCAGAACTCATTGAGGTCGCAGGCGGCCTGCGCGGTGAAGAGGTGAAAGCAGTCATCCCCGGTGGGAGTTCCGCACCGATTTTGACGCATTATGAGTTGGATACACGACTCGACTTCACCTCACTTACACTCGCCAAATCTATGCTCGGTTCCGGCGGCATCATTGTAATGAATGAAACCCGGAATATCGTTGACTGCTTGCTGAATATCATGAAGTTCTACGCGCATGAATCGTGCGGACAGTGTACGCCGTGTCGCTGGGGAACACCATGGGTACGAGATATTGTTCAGCGCATTGCCGATGGCAACGGCAGACAAGATACTATCACACGGCCCAAATTCGGTGTCACCGAAAGCGGCAGATGGGGCGATACCGGCGAAACAGAAGAAATTTACGAAGACCTTGACCTCCTTGAAAGCGTCGCAAATAACATCGCAAATGTCGATACGATGACATGGAACACAATCTGTGTCTTTGGCATCGCAGTTTCCTGGCCCGCCGTGAGCTATATGCGCAAATTCCGACCCGAATTTGAAGCCGCCATTCGAGAGGGTAAACTGGTTACGCTACCTGTTACTGAGGCGACAGTACCACCAGAGGAAAACTACGCGTATCAACAGCGGTTTATTCCGAAAGAGTTCGCTGACCTGTAGGGTTCGCCGCTTGGGAAAAAAGGGCGTAGCTCGTAATGAAATGGAGAGCGGATTCGAGAAAAACGCGTGAGTTCCCAAGTTCACGTTGTTTAACCGCAAGGAAAAATTAGATTTCGCTTGTATATTGTAGAACAATGGACGTAGCTCGTAATGAAATGGAGAGCGGCTTTGAGAAAAGAACGCGAGACCCCAAGCCCACGTTGTTTAACCGCAAGGAAAAATTAAAATATGGCACTAATTAAACTG
>CAZURU010000455.1:0-4198 GCA_964623585.1 uncultured bacterium | reverse complement strand
GCGAGTCAAGGAGGTCGAAAAAAAGACCTTGCTTGTAGAAATTCCCTGTAAAGACACTCTTGCCGGTGCCCCTTGGTCCGAAAAGAAAGTAGCTTTGCTGTTCCGGAGGAACAAAAATTCTTGGGTACATGCCGCCATTATATACATGAAAACTCCATTTTTCAAATAAAATTGGCGTTTACTACTCCATAATTATTAAAATATTGGAATTTTGTGGGGCAATCAGGATAACTCCTCTAACTTATCCAACGCCACACTTACCATGCTTTTCTGGAGAATTGAACAAATTTGACACTACCAATTGAACAGCGCATCCACCGTGACATTCTCAGAGAGAAACGTGCGGTTTACGATAAACAGATTGTCGCCGCGCTGGGGCGACATTTGACGGCAAAGTTCGGCGCCGGAGGAACAGGAATTCGATTACATCGCCGCTCATTATCGGCAAACCGACAGGCCGGCTATGCCGCGATCGTTGATGGATGCGGGCGGAGATTGGGCGGTTTTTGACTCATGTTACAAATTGGGAGCATCGGGAGTATTTTGAGATGTATTGACGGTTTAATAAGGAAATGTCTTAGCAGTAAGTGGTTCAGGTTGCGGGAGGGGATCAATAGAGCAAGTAAAACCCTGATTAAAAAGATGCGTAGCTATTGATCGCCCTATAATTCTCCCAAGTAAAACTGGAACGGCATTACCAACCATTCTGCCTATTGCCTTGATTTGGATCTTATTACCGGGGGGAATGAATTCATAGTCAATCGGAAAAGACTGCAATATTGCTCCCTCGCGCAAAGATAGCGCTCTGTCCTGCTCTGGATGACCAAAACGGCCATTCCCGAATCCGAAGTATTGTGTTGTGATTGTCGGTGATGGCTCATCATACTTCATTCTCCCGTAAACAGATTTGTATCCTTTACCCGATTTCGATCTGTGACAATCAGCCAGTAGTTCTTCATCCCAGTCTTTCCAGCTTCCCCCCGGCATTGAAGCTCTTATACGCTTAAGGTTCAATGGCGATAAGTGGCTCGCTTTGTGTAAGAGATCGTCCGGGTCGGTCTCTCCAGCTGCTATCGGTGGTAGATTGCCAATTGCTTGCTCGACAGTTCGATAGTTGCCAGTTTTGTGTGTTGGATTTTCAAGCTCAACTATACCATGTAACGATGCCATCAGGACCAATCGTGACCTGTACTGTGGGAGGCCATATTCAGGAAGGGACACAACTTGGTAAGAAACATGGTATCCAGCATCTTTAAGCGCTCGTGTAAAGCAATCAAATACATTTCCGTTTCGGAAATTCAAAAGACTAGGTACATTCTCCATTGATACGACATCAGGTCTAGTTTGAGTAATTAGCTCACCAAATCGTCCTAATAATCGCCAACTTGGATCGTCATTCTTCTGATTATAAATCGAAAACGGTTGACAAGGGGCACAACCCACCAAAATACGTGGTTGCCCATTATCAAAATAAGATAGAAGCTCTTTAGCCGTAAGTTCATCGACATCTTTATGGATGAATTTGGCATTATTGTTATATTCGTATGCATAACGACACTGGTGGTCGACATCTACGCCTGCTGCAACACGAAAATTTTCCAGGTATAGCCCATGCGTAAGTCCACCTGCCCCACAGAACAGATCCACGACTGAACCAAGCGACTTCAGACGGTATAAATGCCGTTGTTCAGTTAATTGATTTTGAATATCAGCATTCATTCAATATCTCTATTTTCTCTTATAGCAATATAATCTTTCCCAGTAGTAACAGTTACATTTACATGCCTGTTGATTATTCACAAAATTAACCAGTATCTTTCTGGAGTTTGAGTATTTTCTTGAAGGATTCCGCAAGAATCTTGTAATTTCGCATCACAGGGTCCTTTTGTACTCTTTCGGCTAAGCTAGTCACACCTTTCATTCCATAGAGTGATGTAACAAGGCATAACAATAGATCTAATGATGAATCCGCTGGCAAAGGCCACGTAGGATTTCGCTGTGATATCGGAAGTGCTTGCGAGATAACATTATCCTTAGGGCCTATTGTTCTACATGGCTGCACATGATAGTAGTTGTGGTTTTCACCAGTCTCAGGTGCTTCATATCTAAACCCCATAAACGCTGGGTATTTACGTCCATCAGATGCTTCAGATGTAGGAAAAGATGGTTGAGCCGACCAAATACCGAAATGAAACCAACAGCTTGCAGGATTCAAATTGAAATTCCAGCGGCACCATAAAGCGGCGACAGCTGAATTTTCTCTCGCAGGTGGTTTAATATAAACCGCCTCCGAAGCACCAAATTGCCCACATTTCCCTCCATGGAGTATGTGACTCTTCAATTCATTTTTACTTAAAGGTGTAAACTTTCCTTTTGCTGCACCAGCCACTATTTTGGCTTCCTTTGATGACTGTTGACGGCGCCGCGTCCACTCCTCGCCAGTAGTTAAGAGTAGGCTCAGAACAGATAATATGGCCTTTTGTTCTTCTGTCGCTGGCAATTCTCAGCTCCCAAAGGCGAAACGCCGTTGTGGAGCATACCGGATATCTTTATCGTCCATAACAAAACGTCGGTCATATGAATTATGAAATCCAGCGCGAAATTCAGTCGCTCTTTCAAAACTAGTGAATTTTGAATAATCCTCTAGAAAAACAAAATCCGGAACATGAGTGAAGTCAAATTCGGAACGCTTCTTACTAATTTGCTCATCCGACTCTAGTCTTTGTCCCCAAACAGCAGGTTTCGACAAAAAGTTTTCTGGCTGAAACCAGTAGCTTGGGCTAATTATTTCTCTGAGCAGCTCTACGTTATGTATAGTTTCATTCCACACATCTAAGTCAGTAACCTCCCCTTCTTCAAAGAGGAAAGGAAAACGCTGCAATAAATGTGGAACATCAACAAGCACATCCTGTGGACCTAGAACCTCTCGTTCGAGCCATTTTCCTATTCTTGCTGCAATGAAGCGTATAGCAGATTTCTTATTACACTCTAAGAGATTTTCTAAGTCGCGGTCGCCTGATGCCTTCGAAATAAACTCTCGAAATGTCGTTGTTTCAAACGCAGATAAGTCTTTTGCATTAGGAGCTATGAAGCCAAAAGCCGAGTCTGACAAGCGTAAAACATCATTCGGCTGCATTTCAAAAACCTCAACAATGGGCTTATCTAATGCATCACTTACCATGTTCATTCGCTCCTTATGACTTTTTACTGCTTGGGATAGAGTTTCCCACGACCAAGGTCGGAATCCGTCCCAAGGCGGATTTTGCCACAAACCGGGGTTAGCAAGGAGTTCTCCATCAATATTTAAATCCGCATGACTTGCAATATGGCCGCGAAGACTAAGATCAAATTGCATTCCCGGAAATTGGTTGATTACTACGACAACGCCACAGTCCGAAAAAATGCGGCAAAGTCGAGCTATGCTTTCGCCAGTGTACTGTGCATTGTCTTCGGCAATATGGAGAAGGTCGTAATCAATAATTAGAATATCAGCCTTATCAAAGCGGCAGCCTTCAAGCTTCACAGATTCTCTATTGCGTGATGCAGTTCTCCGCGATAATAATTCTTCAGCCGCGTGGCGTGCTTCATCCTTTGTCAGGATGGGCAATAGATCATATTCATCAGTAACAACTTGAGAAATGTCTTCCTGCCAACCAGCAGCAAGATCAGGGTCGTCATCATAGACCAGAACAGAATAACTCATTTCATTGAACTCCATGAAATTTGGAAGGCCGTCGCCCATCCAGGAGAGGGCTCAACAAACGAAACATTTGCACGTCTCTGATTTGCAATCATGCGAACAATGGTAAGCCCAAGCCCCATTCCGCCAAGACCAAGTGCACGTCGTTCTTCCGAAATAAAGATGGCTCTTGTAAACGGCTCAAAAAGATTATTAGATTGTTTGTAATCAACTCCACAACCGTTATCCTCAATTTTTACCCATGTCGCCCTACCGGTCCTACCACCAATACAGCGCACATATCTTTCATTCATATCTAGCGTGGCGTTAGCTGCATTAATAAATATATTTTGAAAAAGTGAATTCCACTCTGCAAAAGTTGCCACCGGCAAATAAATATCTTCTGGTATCTTCACAGAAAATTTAATACCAGGGACTAGATGACGCACGTTTCTGATAACTTGCTGTAGCACCGATGCTGCAGATAGTGCTTCCATTTCATCTCTATCATCAGAATCT
>CAZURU010000454.1:0-4245 GCA_964623585.1 uncultured bacterium | reverse complement strand
AGGCAGGTATCCATTTTGGGTATCTGCCTTTTTATTTCATACACGTTCTCTTTGAGAGTTCATCGCATAATGAATGTACTACAGCAATAATCAAGATGAACGGGTACACAGAAGTACATACAAAGATGAATGTGATGTAGAAAGAAGCACAATCAAGGATGAATGTGCTACAGCAATATCAAGATTTATGTTGGGCAAAAAGACGTAATGATGGTTGGAGGTTGTTCCAACAGAGACATTAAACAGCGATTCAGACAGTTAAGTGCCAAAAACTTTACACACCAATATGAAACATTTTAGGTTGACAATTACGTTCTAATTTAGTATCCTTATTAATAAAGGAAATAATCGGACGTTCACAGCACAACAAAATTATTTACCTTAAAAAACTATGATGTGGAGGAACAGATGTGAAGAATTTTCAGTATTTTGAACCGAACACCCTTGCAGAAGCATCCCGCCTGTTTGCAGAAGAACACGCGCAACTGCTTGCAGGTGGAACAGACCTTATAATCGGCATGAAGGCATACACCGAAACACCGCAATCTGTCATCAGCCTACAGAACATTCCAGGATTGACCGGTATCACCACGAATTCAGATGATAGTATCACCATCGGGGCAATGACGAAAGTACGAGAAGTTGAGTTGTCAGAAGATATACTAAAACATCATACAGCATTGGCAGAAGGCGCATCTGAAATCGGTTCTATACAAATCCGTAACCTTGCAACTATCGGTGGAAACATTGCACATGCTTCTCCCGCTGCAGACACAGTCGCAGGTCTACTTGCCGCAGATGCACAAGTCGACATATCAGGTGCTGATGCTGAAAGAACTGTAGCGATTAATGAACTTTTCACAGGCCCAGGTCAGACAGTCTTAACACCGGGTGAAATTATAACGCAATTTCGTCTGCCAAGTCCCGCATCTGGTTCACACTATATCAAACATAAAATCCGTGAAGTCATGGATCTCGCGTTTATCGGTGTAGCTTCCGCTGTCAATGTAGACAATGGCACAATAACAGATGCACGAATCGGACTTGCTGCCGTTGCACCGACCCCGATCCGCGCCACAGAAGCGGAAGAACTGCTAAAAGGAAATGAACCGACTGATGAACTTCTGACACAAGCAGGCGAAGCCGCAGCTGCTGCAAGCAGCCCGATATCCGACCTACGATGCTCTGCTGAACACAGAAAAAAGATGGTTGATGTTCTGACAAGGAGAACACTGCAATACGCATTGGAAAGAGCAAGAAACTAAGAGCATTGATTCCTATCCTACTCACTATAAATAAAGTAAGGAGAAGTATATGACAAAACATCCTGTCAATCTAAAAGTTAACGGAGATGAACACGATCTACTCATAGAACCGCGCAAAACACTTCTGGCGGTGTTACGCGATACAATCGGTTTGACCGGTACTAAAGAAGGATGTAGTACGGGTGATTGTGGGGCATGCACCGTCATCGTTGATGGCAAAGCCGTCACATCCTGCATGGTTCTCGGCGTTACCGTCTCTGGAAAAGAAATCACTACCATTGAAGGTTTAGCCAGTAATGGAGAACTTCATCCTATTCAACAAGCATTTATTGATACAGGGGGATATCAGTGCGGATTCTGTACCCCAGGTTTCATCATGGCATCAAAGGTACTCGTAGATGAAAACCCGAACCGAACAGAAGAAGAATTCAGACATGCACTCGGAGGAAACATCTGCCGCTGTACCGGCTATACAAAGATTCTTGAAGCGGTCATACAAGCTGCAAAAGAGATACAAACTGCCACATAAACTGAAAAATAGCAGATACCAAGTTTTAATATATTAAAAGTCACTCAGAGCAAAAGGAGAATTGCATGTCAGAATATAGTGTTGTCGGTCAAAAACTACCGCGCGTTGATGCAGTTGAAAAGGTTACGGGTGCAGCACAATACGGTGCCGATGTACATCCACCAGGAATGCTCTACGGCAAAATCGTCAGAAGCAAACACCCACACGCTAACATCCTTAGCATTGACACAAGCGAAGCAGAAAAAATACACGGGGTCAGAGCGATAATTACACAAGACGATGTTCCCAGCGGACGCCGAGTCTTTGCAACTAATAAAGTACTATATTTAGGTGAACCCATCGCAGCCATCGCTGCAAGCGACCCAGATATAGCCGAAGAAGCTGCTGAACTGATAAAGATTGAATATGAAATCTTACCGAGCGTACAAGACGTTACGGAATCGATCAAGTCTTCCGCACCACGTCTACACGGTGATGAAACTAAAGACGGACCAAATCGCCGCTCCATCAATGCCAAAATCAAAGAACTATCAAGTGATCCAGAGAATAACAGAGATGAAATCCGAAAACTTGAAGCAGAATTAGAGGGGTATACGGAGGAAGCCTATTATAATATCTCCGCAGAGACCCACACCGAAGCGGGAGATGTAGACAAAGGGTTTGAAGAATGTGATGTCGTCGTTGAGGACACCTACGTAATTCCGCGCGTTCACCAGACCTATATGGAACCCCATGTATCCGTTGCCAGTGCAGACTCCTCCGGTAAAATTACCGTCTGGGCATCTACACAAGGTCCCTTCGCTATCCGTTCAGGTATCGCTGGCACACTCGGTATTCCGCTAACACAGATTAATGTCATCGGCACAACGATGGGGGGCGGTTTTGGCGGTCGATTTGGTGTAATTATCACACACGTACCTGCAGTGCTGCTCTCTCAGAAATCTGGAAGACCCGTCCGTGTCCAAATGACACGTGAAGAAGAATTTCTTGATGGCAGACCCGCACCCGGATGTGTTATCAAACTGAAAACCGGTGCTACAAAAGAGGGACATATCCTTGCCCGACAAGCACTCGCTTTTTGGGATTCCGGTTGTGTGTCAGGGGCATCCATAGGAAGCACAATTCGCGTCCGTGGTGTATACAAGATCCCAAATATCAAAGTAGACGCTTACGGCGTACATACGAACAAATCTGGTACCGCTGCCTATAGGGCACCCGGCGCACCACAAGCAATTTTCGCTGGTGAATCACAACTTGATGAGATCGCTGAACGTATTGGAATGGACCCAGTAGAATTCCGACTGATGAATATGCGTGAAGAAGGAGACTCTGTCCCCGCAGGTGGAACCGAACCAAAAGTCGGCTACAAAGAAACTTTGGAAGCTGTCGCTAATGCTGCAGGATGGTGGGAACGCAAAGCAGATGAAAACCAAGGTTGGGGGGTAGCTGTGGGGGATTGGACAAACGGTTGTGGCCCTGGTGGTGTCTATGTCTCTGTCCACGAAGACGGAAGCGTGCGAATCTTTCATGGATCAATGGATATCACAGGAACGGATACCGCCATCACACAAATCATTGCAGAAATCTTGACCGTCCCTTATCAAAACGTAACAATTCGTCGTGGAGACACAGATTCAGCACCCTATTCAACGGGTTCTGGTGGAAGTGTCGTTACATTCACGATGGGTAACACCGCAAAACTCGCTGCCGAAGACGCGCATAGGCGAATTCTTGAACTCGCAGCGGAAAGACTCAACACTGACCAAGATAACCTTGAACTGAAGGATGGTGCTGTTCATGTTGTCACAGCAGATCCCCCGAAGTCTATCTCTTTAGGTGAACTCGCAGCATATAGCCTTTCAACAACAGGAGGTCCCATCGTTGGGAAAGGCTCCTTTGCCCGGAAACCGAGTACACCTGCACTCGCAGCACAGATAGCAAAAGTAGAAGTAGACCCCGATACCGGTAGGACAAGGGTGTTAAAACTCGTCGCTTCTCAGGATGTCGGATTCGCTATCAATCCGATGGCAGTTGAAGGACAGATTGAAGGCGGGGTAGTGCAAGGATACGCATGGGCAATGATGGAAGAAATGCAATACAACGAGAACGGAAACGTTAATCCAGGATTCGTTGATTACCGTGTTCCAACCTCTGCAGACCTGCCGACGGTGGAATCTGTTATAGTTGAAGTGCCAGCACCGAATGGCCCCTACGGTGCCAAAGGTGTTGGAGAACCACCTATCACGCCAACATTGGCAACAATGGCAAACGCTGTCAAAGATGCTATCGGTATCCGTGTTAGCGAACTGCCGATTAAACCTGAAAAGGTCGTTGAGGCATTGAAAAACAATGGACATGGAACGTAATTTCTTTAAATAAAGATTTCTGTGCGCTAATATGAAGATCAAATAATTAATTCGGTAATTGTCTGTTCACATGATGCAGGTTCAC
>CAZURU010000453.1:0-4249 GCA_964623585.1 uncultured bacterium | reverse complement strand
AATAAAGTCTGTCTAAATGCCTATCATGTTTTCACTGCCTCCAATTCATAGAATCGGATCTCTCACCGTATCTATGGATCGAATCCTGGGATTTTTACATTCGGGTATCCCTGTGTAAACCCTTACATAAGTTGCTTAATCTTTTTTTTGCCCCTTGGGGGATTATTATCATCGGAACTTCTAAAAATAAAGTCTGTCTAAATGCCTATCATGTTTTCACTGCCTCCAATTCATAGAATCGGATCTCTCACCGTATCTATGGATCGAATCCTGGGATTTTTACATTCGGGTATCCCTGTGTAAACCCTTACATAAGTTGCTTAATCTTTTTTTTGCCCCTTGGGGGATTATTATCATCGGAACTTCTAAAAATAAAGTCTGTCTAAATGCCTATCATGTTTTCACTGCCTCCAATTCATAGAATCATATTTATGGTGTTTGCTGACGTTCGTCTTTTTATGGTATATAGGTTTTCCACATCCACACCGTTCAGCACAAAAGAGAAGCGAGAACAATGGACGAAGATGTCCAAAGTTGTAAGTAATATATTAGACGTGTGAAATCAAGAATAGTTTAATAAAAAAATAAAACAGCACCTGCATTCCCATGCTAAACCACGGTCTAATTCACCAGGGCGATCCTGTATCCCCCGAATTCATTCCGCGAATACAGAATCGGAGTCTTTGATAAACTTAAACCTGAAACCGCATTAGTTTTCTGCTCGGATTGACAGCAGACTCTCTGCTTGTTCTTCAGAAAGTTGAATGCCCCGAATCATATTAATGGATAGGTCTGCGTTTTTTTTAATAGCGTGTATCCGTTGCATGTTTGCCAAATCCGCAAGACTGCCATCTGTGCTGACATTCAAGAAAGGCTCAATTAATCGAATGACATCCTTACTTTTTTCGGCATCAATAACATCCTTTGCACAATCGCGTCGATCACATATCTCACCAAGGGCGTAGATACCATTCCGCTTTACATCGTTGTCAGATTCAGTTTGCAACTGATCGATGAGAATAGAAATGACCGACTCTAATTCCTGAATTGATAGTGGATCCTTATGCTCACGACTTCCCATTTTTCCAAATGCCCAATTAATAGCAATGCGATCTGGGTCCTCTCCATATTCAATCAAGCGTTTTAGGTGTTCAAGCGCGTTAACACTGTGACAACACTGCCCAATGGAACATACTGCAATCGGACGGACTGAAATGGGAATTTCTCGCGTAATGAGGTTAATGAGGTGTGATTCCGCACTCGAGAGTCGAGTTTTCCCGATTGTTTTAATGGCGTTTGTAACAATATTTTCAATAACTAAACGGTGCCAGGACTTAATTTTTTCGGGATGACTCAACAGGGCGGCAGCATCATAAATATCGTAAAGCAGATCAGGATCCGAGCACCTGTCTGCTAAATTACCCAGTAAAACTATTATTTTTCCTTTCCCATAGTTATTAACGTAATCAATATTGTCAAGCAATGGACTGATAAATTCGTCAGCATTCCCTGCGTCGACAATTCTGGTGTGCTGCCGAGTAACTTGGCTGTCAATTATCTTTTTCCGATTAAAATCATCTGTTCCTATATAATATGAGAAGTTCTTCTTCATTTCTAATATCTCATATTGCACATCTAGGACAGCCTGCTGGGGTTCAAGTGCCGACTGAGTTTTTGGTGGAATTAGCCTCTGGTTCGGGCTGGAAATGGACTGTATCCCTTCTCGAGTATTATCTGTTTGTGTCCCACTTTCTGGCTGACCGACTTTGTTAGCAGTAGTGGATGATTCATTGGAAATTTCGTTTGATGCAATAGGATTGGTAGAATCTATGCTCACCGTAAATTTTTCATTTGGATTTACCCTCGGCCAGCCCTCTACATTCATAATGCCGCGTTCGTCCACTTGTACTTGCATAAAAATGGGTTCACCTTTTAAAAGCGGACGTTGAAACTGAACATTCCGCTCCAATATAGAGCGATTTGGTGGCTGTGTATCTTTACGACTGCCGAGATAAAAGGGGAGGCGTAAGGATGATTGACCATCCTCATGGACTATTAAATTATCAATTGGTTTGGGTTTTTGCAATGGGAGTATTGTACCAGCTTCAACAAGCGGTTTGACTTTGCCGCCCGCGGTTTCAACGCCAATGGTATCGTTAAGGATGCGTGCGGGTTTAATACCACGGTGTAAATCATAGTGATAGACAACTGCCCCGCGTGCTACTGCTTTATCTGGATCACCGGCTGTAATGGGCGGAAAACCAAAGAGTGTTTCCAAGCGTTTTTGGATAGTATGAAATTTTGTCATCCCGCCATTCAACAGCACAGCATCAACACTTGGCACGCGTCCAATTTTTTGATCCGCCTTTTGTAAGACATCAAGAATAGGATAGACAATATTATCACAAGTAGATAGTGTGTCCAGTTGATGCACAGCATCCAGCGTGAGATGTGAAGCAAGCAAAGGTTCAATGATCTCCTCATATTCAGAAAGTGTCAGATCGTATTCAAACACCTGATTTTCAAAAGGGGTTTTGATTATTTCAGTTTCGACTAGCTCAGGATCAAATGACTCAGGATCAAGATAACCCATTAACTTGCCATTCTCAATTTCACTGCTTAAATCAATTTTTGCCTGCTCAGCATATTCTCGGAATTCGCTTTTGAGCATATTCATCTGAGAATCGTCAAAGTCATTTGGCAATCTGTTCGCATACACTTCCAAAAAGTGGTCTGCAAGTTTCTGATCGAAATCATCTCCACCAATTTGCGTATAGCGCGATATTGCCAAATCTTCAATGTTCAATGTGTGTTGTTCTTGCTGGTAGGAAACGTTATGTAAAGAGACATCCAGTGTTCCGCCCCCTAAATCAAAAACCAGAACAGTCTGGAGTTCGTGGAAACTAATGCGTGTCTCTGGAATCTCACCCTTGTTTTGTCTGTTGACGAAGTCATACAGCGCAGCACGGGGTTCATCAAGTAGAATATCCCGCGGACTTCCATCATCCTCTTGTGTGCGGAATCCCGCGAGTCTCGCTGCTTCAATTGTGGCTTCCCGCATATCGGAATCAAAGGAGGCTGGAACGGTGATAACAACATCATCAGGGACAAAACCGAATAGAGATTCTGCACTGGAAGCAAGATGCTTAAGAATTTGCGATGAAATTACTGATGGGTTGTAGGCACTACCGTCGAAATCAAACGCTGTCTGTGCCCCCATCTCACTCTTAATAGATTTCACAACTCGATTTGTCCTACCGATCATTGTTTTAGCGTACTCACCAACAATTGGCGAACCGCCTTCCTTGAAATAGACACACGACGGTAACAATTCTTTTTTACCTGTTCCACCGCGCTCTATCATCATTTTAACCTCCACGATTTTCGTTTCCAACTGATTTGTTCGTGGATTGAGGGTGCCCCATGCCATTACTGAGTTGGTAGTTCCTAAGTCAATTCCAATATAATAATTTGGTTGGTTGGGCTGACGATTCAACTTTTGTGAGCCACTATTGGTTTCTTTTACTGACTCAAGGTTAGTCATAGGTTTGATATTAGATTTCATGATGTGACCTCCGCGACCTTAGGTTTAGAAATAAGAGTGTTGCCGTAGATCCAACCTGCCGATTGGATTTTAACCGTTTTGCGTTCGTCCGGGTCTTCCCAACTGGACCCGGTGTACTCATATTCATCAGATTCACTGAGTGTTATCACTTTCTGCTCACCCACAACTGCCTTAGGACGGAGCCCTTGTATCTTAACAAAGCGGGTAAACATACGGATCAAACTGGGAATTAACTTAATTTCTTGTGGGATTTCAGTTCCTTGTTGTTTTAAGTCTCTTACTAACAATTCTGCGTTCAGGAACTGGTCTAACAAATTACTGTGCTGCCCTGAATTCATCTCTTGAAAAAATGTAATGACAGTTTCCTGTTTTGCCTCATCGCGAATGTGATCTATCTCCTCCTGAAGTGCCTCCAGTTGGTGTTGTGCTATTTCCGCAGCTGCACGTAGGTCGTCATTCTCATGAATGACCCGTTCATATTCTGAACCGGACATTGCGTTCCCAGTACGATCCGTTGATCCAATTTCACGGCTTAAGGATTGAATAAGGGATCTCGTTCCCGCGATACCTCCAATGGCGCGCTCGTGGGCGGACTTCTTCTTCACCAATCCCTTTTCTATAGCGATGAGTTCCACGATCTCCTGCATTAGTCCTTTCGCTTGGTTGAAATTTGCTAAGCGGGCG
>CAZURU010000452.1:1228-4264 GCA_964623585.1 uncultured bacterium | reverse complement strand
CTTACCTATTAGCAACTAATTATGATCTGAATATCCCAAAAAGGTATCCTGCTATCTACAATCACCTTGAAACTATCGGGGAACAGATAGTTTCAGGCAAAATAAGAACAAGAGGTAAAGGACTCTTTGATAGAGATGATCAAGGCGTAAATTGGTGGAATCTCAGGGCTTGTGCTTATTACTCAGAATTTGCTGAAGAAAAGATCGTTTATCCAGAAACAACCCATTCTGCAAACTTTTTCTATGACAGCGGGGAATTTTTCTTAGATAAAACGTGTTTTATGATTACAGGGAGCAATTTAAAAATATTGGTGGGATTGCTAAGTTCTACGCTGATGACATTTGCTTATAAACGGTACTGTAGTGGGACTGTGCTGGGCGCAAAAGGGTATCAATATAACAAACATGCTTTAGAGAAACTGCCTGTTGTTAGGATTCCTGCCTCGCAACAACAATCTTTTATCACATTAGTCAATCAGATGCTTGATACCAAACAGACTGACCCCGACTCGGACACTTCCGACTTTGAAGATGATATTGATACTCTGGTGTATGGATTGTATAATTTAACGGAAGATGAGATTGCGATTGTGGAGGGGAGTATCCGAATCGCGGATTAGGCGGATTACACAGATTAACGCGGATTTTTGGATATGTTTCCTCCCTAAAGAACGGTAGAACTTCCAACAGGTATAAACCAACTATTCGGGTCTTCAAAAATGCCAGAACACATCTTGTAAACCGAGGAATTATTACTAAAGAACTTGCTCCATCTTACTTTCTTGAATGTTTGTTGTACAATGTACCAGATGGAAATTTTAAATTTAATTATCAGGATACCTTTTGCAGCCTGGTAAACTGGCTCTGCCAATCGAATATGACCAGATTTTTATGTCAACATGAACAGTTTCCACTTTTCGGAAATACACCTGAGCAGTGGTCATATTCTGATGCCCCAAATTTTTTAAATACGTTAGTAGACCTTTGGAACAACTGGAATTAAGATATGCACCCATACGCGACTGATTCAAATGAGAGAAGATTGATTCCTTGTCTCATAGCTGTTTTAGGTATAATAGCAGCATTAGTTGTTGATAGATTGCTAACACTTACGCCTCTTACAGTACCATGGTGGTTTGATAGTCCAGCAGTTTTAGGGTTTTACGGGATATTTTACAGTCTTTTCAATAAATGGTTATGGAAATTTAACATATTTCGTAAAATCGGATTGGTAAAACTTCCTAACTTAAACGGTTCATGGAGTGGTTATGTAACCTCTTCGTTTGACGAACATTCTACAGAATATGAAACTGCTTTCACAATAAAACAAGACTGGAATAGAATTAGCATTATCGGAGAATTTAAGATGTCTAAATCTCATAGTACATCAGCATCGGTTTTATAGTAAAATCCGAAAATAAGTTTACACTTGTAGCATAGGCTGTTAGCCTGTGCCTCCGTAGGGGCTGGGTCCCCCAGCCCGATATCCGCCGAATGTGCAATTAATTATGGGATCCACTATAATAGATGACAAGGCTGGAATTACAGTTAATTTCAGTTACACAAACGAGCCATCCGTAAAGGCTATTGAAACGATGGAAATGCATCACGGATTTAACAGTGTCACTCTTAGTCCTAATGGTAAAGAGATGTCTGGAAACTATTACTCAGGTCGAGGAAGGCAGAATATAGGTCAACTTGTATTAGAGAAAGTATAAATCTCATTTTCATCGCTCCTATGTAAGAGCACGATATAAAATTCTTGAGATATAGCGAAAACCCAGCGTTTAATACAAACCAGAAACAATTTTAAATATCGTCTTGAAAAAAACTGCACAAGTCCCTATCGACTCGATTGGAAAGAGAAAATAAATTCATGACCGGCACAGAAAAGGTTGTAAAACACCTGGAGATGATTCAAACCATCATTAATCGTTTGGGAAACAACAGTTTCTTGGCTAAAGGCGGGAGTGTGACAATTCTCGTCGCAGCAATGGTTTTAGTCGCCAGACAAGACTTACAAAACCCAAGTATCGTCTTAGTTCTGCTGCTTCTCATCGTAAGATTTTGGATTCTGGATGGATATTTTCTCTGGCAGGAACGGCTGTTGCGACAAGTCTTTGAAGAAATCCGACAGCAAACCGACACCGATTTTAAGATAGACCCTGGTAAACACAAAAACAAACCGAAATGTAACCGATGGTCTGCTATTTTTTCTCAAACGCTTGTTATTTTTTATTTAATAGAGATCTTTTTTGTGCTTGGGATCGCCTATTTATTATATAAGAAATAGGGTATATCCAACCCCTAACACAGAGGTGCCAGATAAAATCGCTCAAATTGCAACATTAAACAGGTATTGCAGCCAGTAATGTTTTTCAGTCCACGTAATCCATGATTCAGACAAACACAGGGAACATACTACCTCTGGACATCTTTCTTGATCCCCAACATCCATACCATCTATGAGTTTCTCAATTTAAATTTGTCTGCAAAATTGAGATTGCTAAACAGACGCATTTAGGGTATAATTTAACACCAGAGGAAATCCGCACGAGAAAAAAAAATAGGAGAACATTATGGATGATTTGATTAATGCACTAATACAGGATTTAAAAGAGGACGCTACAAAAAGTAAAGTCGAAATGGATAAAGCATGCGCCCAAATGATGGAAGATTTGTACACAAAGAACCCAGCATTAATGAAGGCAAAGGTTGAAAAACTTGAGAATGCAGATATTACAATCTGTTTCGGTGAGAGTTCTATCGCATCAGACATTTGGGAAAAAATTCATAACAGGGCAGAGGCTCGTATACTCAAGCAGATTTCTTCCGAAATAGAAAAATCTCTTAATAAGTCTGTTCAGGACAACGACCTTAAAAAACATCTTTGGATAGAACGTGAAGAAAAAAATAACCAATTGCAGGGAATTGCACATTGCGCCAAGCAAGAGATTGATAAGGTTCGTCAAGTCTGCGATGATTACCGAATGCAAACTATAACAAGGACATGGAATACGTTTAGACAAATTACAA
>CAZURU010000452.1:0-1083 GCA_964623585.1 uncultured bacterium | reverse complement strand
TCGTATCACATTAATCTTCCCGACTTCTAACACATTAAATATTTTAAGGTACCGTACAGAGGCTGAAGTAACAAAGGAAGAGTATATCTATAGTTTCCCTTCAATTACCTTGGATACCGATGTGCTCCTCAAGATGAAAAGAGGGGAAGTTATAGATATGCGAGAATTCCGAAAGACCTATCTCGTAGATTTAGCAGTTTCACAACGAATCCGCGAGGATATTAAGCTACACCCAGATGAAGAGAAATTTCTCTCAGATTATTACATTAGAACGATTCCTTCCATTATGCGCAGCAGTTTTGACAGTAAGGCGCAACGGTTTCTCCTAAATCCAAAGTTTAATAAACCGGGGAGTACTGAATTTTTAAAATCTGCGGAATCAATTATCAATAATTTTTTCCGACCCAGAGGGGAAACGCCTCCAGGGTATCTGGACTGGGATCATCTTCACGCTCACTACTTATCAGAGAGAGATGTTTTTCTCACAGATGACCAAAAAATTTTGAAGATTAAGGATCAGCTAAAGGAAGAATTGGGTATTGTTGTAATGAGTCTTAAGGATTTCGTAGACACCTTTAAAAGCAATGATGATCTAATAAAGTCTTTCGGAAAAGTCAATTCCATAGATGGTGTCAGTGACATTACCTGTGTCGCGGATTAAATAAGTTGCAGGAACGGACTGGATAATAGAAATTGGAAATCAGCGTCTTAAAAATTCCGGACAATGCTCTCGTTGTTCGGGGCGGTAAAAACCAAGCAAGCGACATTCGACGAGGGACTGATACACATCCTGCTGAAATTACCGGTGTGTCGGTAGAAAGTGCCGAGGGTGTTTCCATTGCGGAATTAGCACAAGCCATTCCGCACAGACAAATTGGCATCACAACTGTTGCGGATGTCCGAAAAATAGGTGGTGATGTGGTCCGAACTGCCGGAAGGAGTCGTTATCATGCAACGTTGACAGGACTGACTCCCGAGCAAGTTAGTAAATTGCTGACCCCGACAGTTCCAAACCCTGGGAGGAAAAGAAGATGAGCAAACCAAGAATTTTCGCAGACTTCCACAACGCAGATGTCCAAGGCA
>CAZURU010000451.1:3436-4282 GCA_964623585.1 uncultured bacterium | reverse complement strand
TACCCCGTGTCTGAGAAATGCTACACAGTACTGGCGAGCTGTAGGCTATTTTACCAGTAATGGTCTTGCCCTCAATGCCGTAGGATTGGCAAAGTTCCTTCAGAACGATGGACGGATACGTCTCGTGACGGGACGACGATTAATGGAAGACGACATTGAGGCTATCCGCAGCGGTTATGATACGAGAAATCAAACTCCCACCTCTCCTCCTGAAACCTCTTTTGAGGAAGTCTCCCAAAATAGATTAACACTGCTAACTTGGCTCGTTGCGCACAAGCGTTTAGATGTCAAAATCGCATATCCATCGGATACAGATATCGATAATTCCCAGGCGATGTATCATGAAAAAATAGGTGTTTTTTTAGACAATACAGAAAACGCCATTGCTTTCGCGGGTTCACAAAATGAAACAGTAGGTGGATTACTCAGCAATTTTGAATCATTTGATGTCCACTGGTCATGGGACACAAAACAACGGGTTCAGCAAAAAATTGACAATTTTACGCGCTTGTGGGATAATAAAACCGAGAAATTGGAAGTCGTGGACTTTCCGATAGCAGTCGCGCGCGACCTATTGCTCTATCAGCATGTGTACCCGACAGGACAGGATCAAACGCCTCCAGATTCGCAGCAGGTAATTGAATCAACCGCCTCTTATTTACCAAATGATCTGGTACTAAGAACATACCAATCTGAAGCGATTGATGCTTGGTTTGAAAACGGATGTCGCGGTTTGTGGGAAATGGCAACCGGGACAGGTAAAACGATTACGGCTCTTTCTGCCCTTGCGAGATTAAGAGAAGAAAAAGATCATCTGTTTGTTCTTATTGTCTGTCCATATCAACA
>CAZURU010000451.1:1331-3426 GCA_964623585.1 uncultured bacterium | reverse complement strand
TGCAGAAATTGCTTTCTAAATTGAAACGCAGTGCTGTTTTAGTAGCAGACGAAGTTCATCATTTTGGAGCAGAGCGGACTTTGCAAAAACTAACCGATGTATTCGATTATCGCCTCGGTTTATCCGCCACACCAGATCGATGGTTTGACGAAAAAGGCACAAAGACCCTCAGAGCATATTTTGGGGAAACAATCTATGAATTTTCTCTTGATAAAGCAATTGAAAAAGGCTATCTTTGCCCATACTATTATCATCCACACCTCGTTGAATTAACCGAGGACGAGTTTGAAGAATATGAACGTCTTACTGAAAGAATTTCTAAACTCTATCACGCAAATGACTCAGATGAACCAAATGAGGCGTTGGAACGCTTACTGATACAAAGGGCGACACTGCTTAACAGAGCTAAAAATAAATTGGCGAAGTTAGCAGAATTATTAGCAGACGAAATTGACTCGCTACATCATACACTGTTTTATTGTGCCTCAGGACGAATCACATCGGTAATTGATTTGTTAACCGACCTTGGGTTGCGAATCGCAAAATTTACGGCAGAGGAATCCGCAGGTGAAAGACAAGTATTACTGGAGATGTTCGCCTCCGGACATCTGCAAGCACTTGTGGCAATGAAGTGTTTGGATGAAGGCGTTGATGTACCAAGTACCCGAACCGTTTATATTCTTGCGAGCAGCAGTAATCCTAAAGAATTTATTCAACGACGTGGTCGAATTCTCCGGCAGTCTCCTGGTAAAGAACATGCAGAGATCCATGACCTAATCGCTGTACCACCTACAGATTACCGAGAGTATCCGCCCTCAACATTCCGTACGGAGCGGAAAATTATTGCGCGGGAATTACAGAGATTTAATGAATTTGCTGGAATGGCCTTAAACAAATTCGAGGCACGTGATAAAATATGGGAACTTGCTAAAAATTACAACCTCTTGGGGGCATTAGGAGAAGCTTGATGAAAAAAGAAAAACAATTACCCAAACCAAACACAGATTTAATTAATCAGGTAAAAAGTATAATTCGTAAAGTCCTTATAGCCGAACGTCAAAAACTGCATATGCGAAATCCTCGCGGTATCATTGAAGATATTCAGCGAATCATTGAAAAGGAAGTTGATGCCTTATGATACTCCGCTATATTAAGTTGAAAAATTTTTGTCCATATTATGGTGAGCAAACTATTCGTTTTGCTACTGACGAATATTGTAATGTGACAGTCATCAGAGGAGTTAACGGTACAGGAAAGACTTCCTTGCTTACCGCCCTTAACTGGTGCTTGTATGGCGATTCATTTTTTAAAGGGAACACCCGTGAATTCGTGAATAGACGTGTTGTGGCACAAGCAGAAAATATCGATACTTCAGTAGAAATAGGTTTTATTGATCAGAATATTAGGTATCAAGCACAACGAAAGTGTCAATGGCTTCGGAATAATAAAACGACTTTTTTACTGCAAAAGGAGAATGATCCTGCTGATCTAGATGCTGCTGCCTCAGATAAAATTCGTTCGATGATTCCTGAAGATGTAAGTGCCCACTTTTTCTTCGATGGTGAAAAGATAGATAATTTTGCCAGACCAGGAAATGAAGAGGAAATTAAAAATGCTGTCCGTAATGTATTGAGAATTGAGGTATTTGAACGTGGTATAACACATCTGGAAAGGGTAGCTCAAGATTATCAGCGCGAACTAAAAAAATACGTGCCGGATGAATTAAAGGCATTAATTAGTGAAAAAGAGGAAAAGGAAGCACTTTATATCAAAATCTCAGCAGAAATCGCAGATAAGGAAAAAAAGGTTAAAATCGCACAGAAGCATAAACAAGACATAAATAGGGTCCTTGTAGAATTTGCAGAGACCCGTCGACTTTTTGAGGAGCAAAATGAAATCAAAGTAAATCTGAAACGTCTTAGTGATGAAAAAGATACGTATCAGGAAAAAATTCGACAGCTTGCCAATGATGGTTTTATCCCTTTGGCAAAACCTGTTATACAAAAAGCATTAAAAATTCTTGAAAGTAACAAAACACCAATCGGTATCCCTGAAACAGTTCTAAATGAAATACTTGAACAGATGCGTTGTCTCT
>CAZURU010000451.1:0-1292 GCA_964623585.1 uncultured bacterium | reverse complement strand
CATTCAAAATTTGATTTCACAAAATGTTTCTCCAGAACTTGGTATTGCTGCAAGAGAGACAGAAAATAATTTAAAGAGATTATTGGAAGATAGGGTTAAAAATATCCCAGTTGATGTTAAATCAACACTAAGCGAAGAACAACGCTTAGATAAGACCATTGAAGCAAATGAGGCACGTTTAGACGAAATTAAAGGAATCCTTCAAAATTTTGATGACGATGATTTTCAGAAGTATAAAAACGCTCAGGATAAATACGAAGCGGATATCAAGTTTTTAGAGGGGGAAATTAACCAGATCAAGGAAAGAATTAGAGAAGTTAAGGTAGAAATAGAAACATTAGATAAAAATATTGACAAAGCAAAATCTTTGAAAGCTGAAGCAGAACGTCTAAAACGTTGTAGACAGCTCGCTATAGAATCAGCAGCATCAATGAAAAAATTATATGCCCCACATGAAGAGGATATGCGAAAAGATCTTGAAATCGAAGTCAGCGATATTTTCAAGAAACTGGTATGGAAAGAAAATTCCTTTCGTGAGGTTCGCCTTAGTTCAAGTTACGAACTTCAGGTGATTGACCGCTATGATGGACAAGTAAGTCCTGAGATATCTGCTGGGGAACGTGAGGTTTTGAGCCTTGCTTTCATTGCTGCGCTAGCAAAGGTAGCAGTTAAGGAAAAACTCCCTGATATGCCGACCGAGCGTTTTCCCATCGTAATGGATGCCCCTTTTACGAAACTCTCTGACAAACCAAAAGAAAACATTACCGAAACTATTCCTGCTATTGCTAATCAATTGGTTCTATTTATTACAGATCAGGAGTTACGATATGATGAGCGAGCATGGCGGAATCTTGAACCGCGGATCGGCGCGAAATATGAATTGTATTTCGACGACCGGATAGGCATAACTACGATTAATGAATTACATGAAAATGGGAATTAGCAATGACTGATGAACGTATTGACATAAATCCAACAGAACAGTTACAAGCACCAGACTATGTCTACATTGATGAATCTCATCATCCACTCTATGTAACTCTAAGAGAATCCCGAGAAGTGGAGAAACAGCCGCCTTTTACAGGGATGAAAAATCTATTCATGTTAGCCGCGTTTGTCGGGTTCCTTCAAGAAAAGTGGGTACCCTTGGGAACAAACCCTCGAAATATTTTCGCGAGAACTGTATTCAAAGAGGATGACTTATCCCTACTTCGCGCCTTGGCACTAGCTAAAACAGGAAATCCAGAAGTGTTAACAAATGAAAAAGAAATACAAACAATTGCAGAAGGATA
>CAZURU010000450.1:0-4298 GCA_964623585.1 uncultured bacterium | reverse complement strand
CCTTACACATGACTGATATCAAATGCCATCTTTTCTGCCTTTGCTTTTTCCACATTGACATAAGAAAGTAGTATTAATCCACCGATAAAGAAAAACATTAATGAAATAATCGCTAAACGTGAAGTTCCAGTAATCTGCCTAATAAATCCAAAGGTGATCGGTCCCCAGATAGCAGAGAACTTGCTAAAGACAGAGAAAAATCCGTAAAACTCTGCACTTGCTTGCGCCGGTATCATTGCACCATAGAAAGAACGACTGAGTGCCTGTGTGCCACCAAGAACTAACCCGACGACCATTCCTAAGACGAAAAATTCAGTTACAGTCTGAATAAAATATCCGTAAATAACGACTCCGCTCCATAGAACTAATGAAACCATGACCGCGCGTTTTGCACCAATAAAGTTTGCGATTTTTCCAAATATCAACGCGCCACCAATAGCAACAAATTGGACAAGTAAGAGTGTCACCATTAATGATGTTGCATCTAACCCTAACTCATCTTTACCATATATCGCTGCCATACTTGTAACTGTATGTGCACCATCATTGTATACCATATAAGCAATCACAAAAAGAGAGAGATGCTTGAAATGTCCTACCTTTTTCGCTGTTGCGATAGTTCGGTTAATGCCCAGTGAAAGATAAGCAGATATCTTCGGTCTATCACGGTAAATTTCAGGGAGTTGATGCTCTGTTCGTTCTTCCCTTAAATATAGGAGGGTGATGACCGTCCAACCTGCCCACCAAAGACCTGTCATTGCCATGCTGATTCGCACCGCCATCGATTGGCTAATACCGATGGTTTCGTGTAGTGCAACAATCGCAAGCGCGATACCGAACTGTATTGATCCCCCAACATAACCGAAGGCATAACCTCTTGCCGATACTGAATCCATTTTGTCCTCAGACGCAAGCTGCGGCAAAAATGCATCATAGAATACATTACCCCCAACAAAACAGACTTGTGAACTGATATAGAGTATAACAGACAACCATACATATCCAGGTTCACAGAAAAACAGTAAAGTTGCAAACAAACTACCGAAATAGGCAAATCCGATAAGAAACCGTTTCTTTGCTGAAGAAAAATCAGCAATTGACCCAAGCACAGGCGCAAACAGGAAAACGATAAGCGCAGCGAATCCTACCATATAACCCCACAGTGATGTGGCACTCACTGTTTGACCAAAAATCACGACACCCGATTCCCCAACAATACCTTCCTCAAAATAGATCGGTAACAGTGCTGCATGGACGGTGGTAATATAAGCTGAATTTGCCCAATCGTACATGCACCAACCGAAGATAGATTTTTTATCGTTTTTCATTGTTTTCTAATTTACAATAGGAATAGGATGGAATGTTATCTCTGTTTATCACGAGGTATATTTAGCGTGATTTAGGGATAGGTGAGCGTGAACCTTACCACGCTCACCTATCCTTTATTTGAAAAGTCTAAACAAGGTCAAAGCGATCAAGATTCATGACTTTGTTCCATGCAGCAACGAAGTCATCTACGAATGCTTCTTGCGCATCATCACATGCATAGACTTCCGAGATTGCACGCAGCTGTGAGTTTGACCCGAAAACGAGATCTACACGTGTACCCGTCCACTTGCGTTCACCTGTCAACCGATCGCGTCCATCAAATACATCCTCTGCTTCAGATGCAGCTTCCCATTCAATGTCCATATCAAGCAGGTTGACGAAGAAATCGGTCGTCAACGTTTCTGGACGTTTGGTGAAGACGCCATGTTCAGATTGACCTGTGTTTGCGTTCAGGACACGCAAACCACCGACGAGGACAGTCATCTCAGGTGCTGTTAGTGTTAGCATGTGTGCGCGATCAACCAATAGGTCTTCAGCTGTACTGTCGTGTCCGTTCGCGTGGTAGTTGCGAAATCCATCTGAAGTTGGTTCAAGCACGGCAAACGATTCCACATCCGTGTGTTCCTGCACCGCATCGGTGCGTCCGGGAGTGAAGGGAACTTCAACGGTTCTCCCAGCATTCTTTGCTGCAGCCTCAACTCCTGCACATCCGCCAAGAACTATCACGTCTGCCAATGAGACCTGCTTTCCATCGGATTGCGATTCGTTATACCCATTCTGAATCTCCTCCAAGCTCGCAAGTACTTTCCCAAGTTCAGCAGGATTGTTAGCTTCCCAATTCTTCTGTGGTTCAAGACGAATACGTGCACCGTTCGCGCCGCCGCGTTTGTCTGTGCCACGGAATGTAACCGCAGATGCCCAAGCAGTTGAGACCAACTGTGAAACGGACAATCCGGTATCGAGAATCTTGCTTTTTAGGGTAGCAATATCTGCTTCATCTATCAATTCATGATCAACATCAGGCACTGGGTCTTGCCATAGCAGTGCTTCTTCAGGTACTAGTTGCCCCAGATAGCGAGCACGGGGTCCCATATCCCGATGCGTCAACTTATACCACGCCTTAGCAAAGGCTTCCGCAAATTCTACTGGATTCTCATAGAAACGTCTGGAGATCTTTTCATAGTCAGGATCAGCCTTCAGTGACAGGTCGGTCGTCAGCATCATCGGTGCGTGCTTCTTGGAAGGATCGTGTGCGTCTGGGACAGTGTTCTGTGCAGATTCATCTTTGGGTGTCCACTGCCACGCGCCGCCAGGTCCCTTTTCCAATTCCCACTCATACTCAAACAGGTTATAGAAGAAGCTATTGTCCCATCGTGTGGGTGTAGCTGTCCATGCCCCTTCTAATCCGCTGGTGATAGTGTCGCTACCCACGCCGCTACCGTAAGTGTTCTTCCAACCGAGTCCTTGTTCTTCAAGAGATGCGCCTTCCGGTTCGGGTCCTACGTACTCGTCTGCATCAGCAGCACCGTGTGTCTTACCAAATGTATGTCCACCTGCGATGAGTGCGACTGTCTCCTCATCGTTCATAGCCATCCGTCGGAACGTCTCTTTTATATCAATCGCTGCGGCAAGCGGATCGGGGTTACCGTTCGGTCCTTGTGGGTTGACATAGATGAGTCCCATCTGAACCGCACCGAGCGGATTCTCCAGGTCTCTATCTCCCGTGTAGCGTTCATCACCGAGCCATGTGGTCTCTGAACCCCAATAGATATCTTCTTCTGGTTCCCAGACATCTTCACGTCCGCCTGCGAAACCGTAAGTTTTGAGTCCCATAGACTCCAGAGCACAGTTTCCTGTGAATATCATTAGGTCTGCCCAAGAGAGTTTCCGTCCGTATTTCTGTTTGATTGGCCAAAGCAATCGTCGTGCCTTGTCGAGACTGGCATTATCGGGCCAACTATTGAGTGGTGCAAAGCGCATCGTGCCAGAAGCTGCGCCACCTCGTCCGTCTCCGATTCTGTATGTTCCCGCGCTGTGCCACGCCATACGAATGAAGAGGGGACCGTAGTGACCATAATCTGCGGGCCACCATGCCTGTGATGTTGTCATCACCTTATCTATATCTGCCTTCAACTCAGCAAGGTCAATTGTTTTGAATTCTTCTGCGTAGTTAAAATCCTCACCCATCGGATCGGACTGAGGCGGGTTTTGGTGGAGCATCTTCAGATTTAACTGATTTGGCCACCAACGTTTATTTGCTAATGTGCCCTGTGCTTGAGAGTGCATCACCGGACACTTACTTTCGTTACTCATACTTCCTCCAATTGTGTTCTTTATCTAAAAATAGATTTGCAAGTTATTTGAGACGAAAATGACATTTTTTCTCGTCATCTGTCTATTATGTTAACACAAGTTGCTGATTTTAGCAAGTTACAAAGAAAAGGAGGGTGTGTAAACCTTTTGTCACTAAACCTTCAATACCTTCACTCAATAATAGACATTCTGTTAGATTGTGCCTCTTTTGTAGCACATTCTGTTAGATTGTGCTTCTTTGTAGCTGATCAAAGTCATATAATGAACCAGAAACCCCTTCCGCGTCTTCCGTGTCCTCCGCGTAATCCGCGATTCTGACAAATAGAGTGACAAGAACTTTACACACCCAGAAAAGGAAGAGAGGGAAGAGTGGAAGGATGGAAGGTTGGAAGAGGGGGAAGGATGGAAGAGGAGGAAGGTTGGAAGGATGGAAGAGTGAAAGAGTGGAAGAGGGGAAGGGTGGATGATAAATCGTTGCACACATGACTAATTCCTGTTAGAATTGTTTTGTAAATGAGAAGAAGAATATAAGGAAACGAGTAGAATCGACAATTGACAATTCATGAAATCACTTCACTATAACCGTAATGTTCATTTTATGCAAGACTTACGCATTCCCCTCGCTTGCGGGGGGATAAAGGGGGGTAAATCCTTAA
>CAZURU010000449.1:0-4334 GCA_964623585.1 uncultured bacterium | reverse complement strand
AATTTAATCATTTTGATTTCCGCGTAATCATTTGTATTTATATTTAAATCTATAATAACTTGTTTTAGGTACGAATGGTTCCAGAGTGAATGCACTATTACCATAGTAATATATTCTAAATGGAAAGACATGCGTCATGAAAATATATGAAGCTTTATTGACCCTCTCTATTTCCTTTTTCCATTCAAGACCTAGGATAGTGCATTCAAATGACTGCGATTGCTAATCAAACTATTGATGACGGCTCAAAAGCTTTGGAGTTACTTTTAAATGAAATTAACAAATCAAATTTTGATTGGAATGAGGCAGAAACTCGATTCCAAATAATAGATCGCTTGATTGTAGAGTGCTTGGGCTGGCCACGTGGTGATGTGCGTTTAGAGAGACGACAGCAGGATGGCAAATTTACTGACTATGAGCTTGGTTTACCCCGTTGTGCTATTTGGGAAGCCAAGACCCAAGGAAAGATATTTGAACTACCGGCAGATCCAAAGGGACGCATCATAAAAGACTTGCCATCAATCATGGCGCTCGATAATGAAGCATCCTCTGCCATTGTACAAGTTCAGAATTACTGTAGTACTCGTGGTGTAGAAATTGCGGTAGCCACAAACGGGCATCAACTCATTGCTTTTTTGGCGACGCGCAATGATGGTACTTCACCGCTTGAGGGTCGTTGTCTAGTAATTGATGGGTATCAAAAGTTACAAGATAACTTTCCTAAAGTATGGCAAATGTTATCTCCTGCTGGGGTTGCTGAACGTCGATTAAATCGTTTTCTCAATGTTGGAGAAGATATTGCATTACCACAGAAAATGTCATCGCTCTTGTCGGATTACCCAAGATATAGGTATCCGAGTGACTTGCAACATTCTCTACGGACACTCAGTGAATTGCTGATAATTGATGTTGTGGACCAGCAAGATGCTGAAAGACAATTCTATGAACAATGCTATTGTGAAAGCGGGGCGCTATCACAACATGCTCTTGTAAGCAAAGAAATACTCGCATCACGATATTCTTCTCTTTTTGATAAACGTGAAAAAGCTCCGAAAATGGCACCAGTCCAATCTAAAGGGGGCAAATCTTCATTTACGCCAGAAATTTTAGATGACACTATCACCCAGCGGCCTATTGTATTAATCGGTGACGTAGGTGTTGGTAAAACGGCCTTTCTGAAGCGTCTTATGTATATTAGTGCTTATGAAGAATTTCAAAAGGCGTTATACATTTACGTGGATCTAGGTTCAAAAGGTGCATTATCAAATCAACTCAACGATTTCGTATTAGATGAAATAGAAAAACAGTTGTACTCTTTGTATGGTGTGGATGTGCTTGAGGCAAAGTTTGTTCGAGCCGTCTACCATGGAGAAATTTCTCGCTTTCAAAAGGGAATTTATGGCGAACTTCGCGACAAAAATCCCGAAAGCTATAATAGTAAACTCTTAGAATTTCTGGGAGAAAAGACAAAACATCGTGACATACACTTAAAACAATCCATATTACATATTGCTCGGGGGAGAAAAAAACAAGTTATCTTTGTTCTTGACAATGCTGATCAACGAGATTACACCATTCAGCAAGATGCATTTATAGTAGCCCAAAACCTATCGAAGGATTGGGAAGCAGCAGTCTTCATTGCTGTCCGTCCACAAACTTTCTACAAATCAAAACATTCAGGGTCATTGAATGCATATCCTCATCGTGTATTTACTATTGCTCCCCCACGTGTTGATCAAGTAATTGAGAAACGATTGAAATTCGCTCTTAATATGGCAGAGGGCAGAATTCAGATAGAAAGGCTACAAGATATCCAAATCCGTTTGGTGAATATTTCTATTTACCTCCGGGCACTGTTATGGACATTATCAAAAAACAATGAAACTGTTGAATTTCTCTCGAATATAACTGCTGGAAATGTACGTGCAATAATTGAGTTTGTGACAAAGTTCATTGGTAGCGCAAATGTAGATGCAGAAAAGATCATTAATATCATGGAACGTACAGGTAGTTACGTAATACCAGTTCACGAATTCTGGAAAGAGGCACTACTTGGAGAGTATTCATACTACGACCCACACTCATCACTTGCTCTTAACCTGTTCGATATTAATAACGCAAATGAAGTCGAACATTTTCTTCTACCTATGGTTCTTGCGTTTTTTCAATTCGATGGAGCACATAAGTCATCGGACGGGTTCGTTTTTTCTTCAGATGTAATTACAGAAATGCAGGAATGGGGGTTTTCTCCAGGCTCTACTGAAACAGCACTAAGGCGAGCGAATAACAATAAGCTAATTGAGACACCTCAGAGAGTTACATTTGAGGAGGATGAAGACGGCCTATCTGGTGATATACCTATGTGCTTTCGAATCAGCACCATAGGGGCATATCATCTGCTACGCTGGATTTCTGATTTCTCGTACCTTGATGCAATGTCGTACGATACGCCTATACTCGACAAAAGTGTTCAAGAAAAGTTAAGCCCAAGAATTTCATCATTTTCTATTATTGATAGGCTTGAACGAGCATTAACATTTCGTAGTTATCTTACAACAGTATGGCATAGCTCGAACTTGGCACCTCAATATTTTGATTGGACATCTTCTATAGAAGCTGGGAAAGAAAGCTTCAATCGTGTTCAATCCATCGTTGCCAGAAACAAAACTAAGGAACTTCTCGATAGCTCACCATAATGCAAACAAGAACGTAGCAACATTGATGCTGTTCTGAAAGCTGGTATTCCATGCGCAATCAATTGTGAAACACGTCCGCCTGCTGGTTGGGCTACCGAACAATACGGTCACACGCACTGGGTTCCAGAAGGGAACACATTGAGCATGACCCCCTCCCCATAACCTGATCCACCCGCCATTTAGGAATCTCCCTTAAAATGACACAGAGGAGGAATTCCGAGCCATTGTTTAACCACTAAAATTTTTCATTAGTAATATATCTGTTGAAATTGGTACGCCATACAACAACGAGTAAGCTGCGTGGCACCAATACGCCGAGAGTCGGGATGCTTCACGGACTTCTGATAGAATGAATGGCAGCCAGGAAAGAAACATGTCCCAAGAGGAAGAAACGATAATGACCTCGATTGCACAAGACACCATCGAAGCGGCGATTAAGCAGACATCCAAGCTGAATCCGCAGGAGACCGATGGCAAATGGCTCGAAGTCGTCACTGTGGAGTCCGGTCCTTACATCAAGGAATGGGACATCGCTGAGTGCTGGCATTGGAAAGAGTGGCCCGACAGGGAGAAGTACTTCCCGAAAACCACAAGGCAGGATCCGGCCATTGACGCCGTAGCCAAGCGTCGTAGCGATGGGCAATACATCGCCATCCAGTGCAAGTCGCGCCGGCTTGACGCCGAGGGGCGCGGCGATTCAATCAAAAGTGACGAGATAGCCAAATTCGCGGCGACGGCTGCTGGTGACTTCTGGGCTGAACGCTGGATTGTCACCAATGGCGACAATCCACTTGCCAGTGGTGCAGTGCAGTCAGCGTCGATGCACGCGAAGCCCCTCAAACTGGTCAACATCACAAACGACCTTCACCAGCAGCGGCAGGCGAATGCCGTGTCAGAGGAGAGTGAACACGGCCAACCGAGTTCAGATGGCGATAGAGGGGGCGATGAACGGCTGCAGACAAAATCCTCCATGCAAAACGAAGCCGTCGCCAACAGCGTCCGCATACTCAGGGAGCAAGAACGCTCAGAGAGCGGTGGACTACCGATGGGCGAGGCCCGAGGTAGAATCATTTTGCCCTGCGGAACGGGAAAGACTCGCATATCGCTTCGGATTATAGAAGAACTGACGCCGCCGGGCGAACTGTCCATCGTGCTGTGTCCGTCCATAGCGCTCGTTGCCCAGATAAGGCGCGAATACCTGCAATACGCCTCTGCATCGATAGACGTGCTGGCAGTCTGCTCGGACGTCACGGCGGGCTATGACCCCAGGAAAGAAGGACGCCGCAACGCCACACTTGATCCGACAGTCGATAACAGCAATGTCAGTGCATCCGAAGTGAAGGGTAAGGTGACCACCGATGCCGGCGAAATAGTCGACTGGATGCGCCAGAGCACTATCGACAACGGGATCAAGGTTCTCATTGGCACTTACCAGAGTAGCGCCAGGGTATCGGAAGCCCTGCTGAGCGCCGGGGTTAGGGCGAGTGTATTGATTGCTGACGAAGCGCACAGAACAGCAGGACTGAAGCGTAAAAACTCCCAATCCACCACCGCGAGCGAAGAGGAAAAGCGTCTTCGCGACTTCACCATCTGCCATGACAGCGACAGGTTCCCCGCTACTTACCGCGTCTATCAGAC
>CAZURU010000448.1:0-4348 GCA_964623585.1 uncultured bacterium | reverse complement strand
GGGTTTATAGTGTAATGCTCCTTGAATCTTGTTTCTTGAACAGCGGTTACACCCGCACCGATAGACAAATCATAACCGATATCTGCTAATCCTTTCTCAAATGCAGAGATAGCTACGATAATATCGTTTTCGTTCATCCAACCGAGGTGTGCAATACGGACTATCTTACCACTCAATTCCCCCTGTCCACCCGCGTAAGTTATACCGTGTTTTTCTCTGATCATCTTCACGAACGTTTTACCATCAATTTCAGATGGCAATCGGATTGAAGTTAACGTGTTAGCAGGAGATGTGGCGAATAGAGGTAGACCGATTGCTTTGATAGCATTACGCGTCGCAGATGCCATCAAGCTGTGACGTGAGATTGTATTTCGGATACCCTCCGCACAGATATGATTGAGTGCGATCTGTAATCCCGCAAGTAGCGTAATCGCGGGAGTATACGGGACGGATCCTTCTAATCCACGTTGATGTGCCTTACGGTAGTCTAAGTAGTATTTCGGTAGGTCTGACCGTTCAGTCGCCTTCCATGCGCGAGCACTCAGTGCAGCAAATGCAAGACCTGGCGGTGTCATCAGTCCTTTTTGAGAGCAAGAGACAACGACATCTACACCCCAATTATCCATCTGTAAATCATCTGCTGCCAATGCACTCACTGCATCTACGACAAGTAGGGTTGGTGTCTGTTGTGTAATATGTGCTATGGACTGAATATCGTGCAGGGCGCCTGTTGATGTTTCGCATAGTGTTGCAAAAACTGCTATCGCATCAGGGTTCTCACTTATCTGTGTTTCAACTATTTCTGGCGGAACAGAATCACCCCATTTAACATCAATAGGAATAACATTTATTCCGTAAGCTTCACATATTTCACTCCAACGTTCTCCGAATTTTCCGCTCCGTATAACTATGACTTTATCACCACGGCACAATAGATTAGCGACAGCACCTTCCATCGCACCTGTTCCCGATGACGTTAAGAAAAGCACATCATTCTCTGTTTGGAAAACATGTTTGAGTTTTTCTAATACATCTAATATCAGATCAGTAGATTCTTCGCTGCGATGATAATCAATTGGGTTCGCCATGGCGAATAGTGCATCGTGCGGAATAGGTGTAGGTCCAGGAGTAAAGAGATACTTCTTTTTCATACCAGTCTATGCTGTGCCAACAGCCCCAGGGCTCTTTCCTTCCACACTGAGGACAACCCACTCACGACTCAACAGTTGAAGCATTGCGACAATTGCCTCTCGCTGTCCTGCACTATCCATAGGTACTTCAATGGTAAGTGTAGCGAATTCCTCTTTTTGCACGTCACCGTCTTTGTCAAATTTCATCGGTGTAATTTGTATTTTCTTTAATTTTGCATCCATTAATGATTTTACCTTTCTTTGAGCGTTTTTGAATTAATATAACGGCACCCGGGTTTTGTCTACTACTATTAAGAAACACACATAACGGCACCCGGGGTGTGCCTACTACTATTAAGAAATGCGCATAAACGAGTCAAGCGCAATACATTCTCCGTTACGTTTTGAAGATTCCCAGCCAGCTAATACGGGTGCTAAAGAGTAGAGACCATCATGATAATCACTCTGTAATATGCTTGCATCTCCGCTCTCGATGGCACGTATGAATGTTCTATCTTGCTCTAACCAAGGATTGAATTCTTCGGCTTGATAATGGACATTTCCGTTAACTTCTATCCTATCATATCTATAGACAGCCAGGTATCCTCCTTCATAGTAAACTGTAAACCAAGGTTCACTATTTGGCGTTGTGCCTGAAGAAACGAAACTCAGTGTCAACATCAAGCATCTCGTACGCACCACCGTTTTTGCTGTGGTATATACTTGGAATGTCAAAATGTTCTGCTGTTTCCTGTGCAGCAATCGGATTACTATCGCATGCAGCAATTATATTAACGGAATCTAACTGCAAAAGGTTCGGAATTCGGTTTTTTTTAGCAAAATTCCCGCAACCATAGATAGCAACACGAATGCCTGTAGATGTTCTCAAAGTCTGTGTTCTCCTACTTTATGGTAAGTCAATTAAAGCATATAAACAATACCTTTACCAAGAATAGTTGAATAATTGAATCCTGAATTTCTGCTGGTTGACAGGAAACTTTCCAACTATTTCAGTATTAACATCTTACGCGTTGCAGTAAAGTTTCCTGCGGATAAGGAGTAGAAATAGATTCCGCCTGCTACGGTTTCACCATACTCATTTTTTCCATCCCAATACGCTGCGCGATTTCGTGTCTTATATACACCAGCAGATTGATTGCCTAATGCTATGGTTCTTACAACCTTGCCCGTTGTAGAATGGATCGTTATGTATACCTCAGAAGTTATCGCTAACTGATAAGGTATCCATGTCTCAGGATTGAACGGGTTCGGATAATTGGCAAATAATGCTGTTTTCTTTATTGTTTTCTCAACTAATTTCTCTGAAGTTAAAAGAAGAAGAAGGTTTTCTAAATACGTTATACCTTTCTGAAATTCAATTGATCCATCATATTCGTCCCATGCAAGTGCAATCCAATTCTCTACCGTTGCCGGAGAAAGCGGAGCTGTCTCCTCAATATTCGTCAGAGTACCTAAATGCTGTGCTACAAAGATTAGATCATTAATGTCAATTAGATCATCATCGTTAACATCTGCAACTAATCCAGTAGGTTTGTTAATTCCAAAAAATCTTGAGACTTCCAGCATATCCAAGATACTCACTCTGCCGTCGCCGTTCACATCAGCGCGGTGGGATACTGGTACACGATAGTTAGGAATACGTGCTTCATATTCTGTAGTAGGATCAAGTCCAAAGAACCCGGACCACCAACCTTTACCTTCATAGACAGCAACTAATAGGATGTTCTCCCCTTTTTTTAACGAGATAGGTATCGGCTCATCCTGATAGTCTTTAGCATCACGGTCAACGGCGTTTACATGAATCAATGTGCCATTGAGCCATACCTTTACCGCATCACCACTTCCCACATAAAACCTCGACTGTTGTGCTTGTAAGGAGTCTAAGATGATTGAACCGTAAGCGACATGATGATTGATATCATCTATGCCGAGTCCAATCTTGTTTACAAGTTGATTAATGTTGTTCCCGCCTCTTCGTGATAGGAAACCGATTTTCCACACTTTTTTTCCAACAGAAACACCTTGAACAGCACCTTGAGTAGCGACCGTTTGTTCAGTTACAGTACCACTACTTGCCTTATCTAAAAAATCTATCCCAGATTCAGCTGCTTCTTTCCCGCTTTTTCCATCCGTAGGTACTATCACCCACAGCCAGGGTCCTAAAATTTTTGGTGGATCGGTGGAAAAACCCGGGTTGTTGTTACGATTGATAGATACACCGCGCTGTTCTAATCCATTCAACGGTGTAAAGTCCAATATTTCATTGTCTTGCAGATCTAAAACAACCAGGCTCGGTAATGTGGCAAGTGCTTTTACATCGGTTATCTTGTTCTGTCTTAAATTTAGATGTGTTAAACCTGTTAGAGTTGCCAGCGGTTTTATATCCACTATGTCATTATCTACTAAATACAGTTCTTGCAAACCTGTTAGCCCCTCTAAAGGCGAAAGATCTGATATTTCTCCGTCTCGGATATCAATTTTTCTTAGTTTAGGTATACTTGTCAAGGGTGTGAGATCTGATATGGGTGTTCCCGCAGCGTTAAAATTCCGTAGACTCAATAGGTCTTTTAATGGGGACAGGTCAACTGGTGGGTTACCGCTGATAGTTATATTGACCAGTCTATTTAGATTGGAGAGAGACGATAAATCTCTTACTACGTTATTGGATATATTTAGATTCACCAAATTGATGAGTCCTGACAAAGGCATTAGATTGGATATTGAATTATTCTCAATTCCTAATGCTTCCAGTGTAATTTTTCCCGCAAGAGCTGATATATCGGTAATAGCATTTCCTCCCAATTGCAGATTGTTGAGTTGGTTTAATTCCGTAAGTTCAGATATATCGTCAATTACATTATTGCGTATGTTAAGTGTTTGCAATCTGCTGGCAAAAGTCAGTCCTGTCAGTTCTCTAATTTCTCTGTTCTCTGCCGTTAGGTTCACCAACGATTCCATATCATCTTTTGTTATCCGTTCACCTGCTGTTTTACCTAAAGATTCTTCAAGTGCTGCCCGTAAGTTGACATCGGGAATATTTACATTTTGTGGGTATACATCTATTGCAAAAGTGAAAAGTGTCAGTAACAGTATGAATACAAGAGTCAATGATGTCGATCTGTTCATTCAGTTTTCTCCTAAATGATATAATACCATTTCTACTTTATAATATACCATTTGCGTAGGTCGTGTAGAGG
>CAZURU010000447.1:2054-4360 GCA_964623585.1 uncultured bacterium | reverse complement strand
CCCAGCGGGGCGACAGGTGTATAAAAATGCTGCCAGTTATTGTAGTCTTAATTTAAATCATTATAGAAACTGTCCAAACTATAGTATATATAAAAGGGTAGTTTTATGAATGCGGATCCTCAATAAAACCAAAGTAAAGGTTCAATTTTAAATTAAAAGGAGAAACACAGTAAAATGAAGAGAGTTTTTGTTTGTCTTATGTTAATAACGCTGTTATTCAGTTATAGTGGTCTATTGGTTAGTTTGGTTGGGAGTGTGCAAGCGGCAGAAAATTCCGTTATCTCATTTCTTTCTAACGAGAATGGAAATTATGATATATTTCTTATTGATACGGTTGGAAACGTTCTCCAACGTTATCCCACAGATTCGATGAGAAAGAGTCATCTGACATGTTCTTCAAACGGTTATCTTTTCGCATATTCATCTAATGAAAAAGGTAATCCCGATATTTATAAGATGGATATTAGGAACAATAAACCTATCCAGTTGACACAACACGCTGAGAGAAACATACTACCTGCTTGGTCACCCAATGGAAATTGGATTGCTTTTGTGTCTGACCGAGAAGGAACACCAAATATTTATAGAATGGATGTGAACGGGTCCAACATAATCAGATTAACTGACCAAGGCATTAACGGAAGACCCGCATGGTCCCCAGATAGTCAGTTGATCGCTTTTGATTCCCAGAGAAATGGACATCACGCTATCTATATCATGAACGCTAATGGTGGACAGCTAAAGCAGTTGACAGAAGATTTACCACTGTGGCCAGGTTGTTCGTGGTCGCCAGATGGAACACAGATTGCTTATGCTGCAGGGAGATTTGACGAAGAAGGGGCAGATATTTTTACTATGGACGTTGATGGGAACAATACGAAAAAACTTACAAGCTTGGGGAGTGGCTTCCGTTCTGGTAACGCTGCGTGGTCGCCAGATGGCAAGTGGATTGCTTTTTCAGTTGAAATGGTAGCTGAGTGGCCAAATCCCGCAAACGGTTTTAGACTTATTTTCAGCGATAGCACCATATACCTCGTAGATAGCAGCGGTAACGGTGATGCTTTACCGCTTGAAGAGACAACGGGACTTTCAAGTAATCATGTACCTGTTTGGACATCACGAAGTTTTTTTGCAGTAACGTCTGATGAAAGTAAACAAAGAATCACATGGGGTAAGCTTAGAACATTGGGTTCTGAATAAGTTATTATGACTTACTACGAATACTACATCATTTTTTTAGCACTTATCTTCTGTGGATACGCATGTTACACAGATATAAAAACACAGAAGATCCGTAATATATGCTCCTTCGGACTCCTTTATGCTGGGGTACTGAGCCAACTTATGGCGTGGTTTCTTGGAACAACGACACCACTTTACATCACCGGACTGTTTTTTGGTAGTGGAATCGTAGCATTTGCTTTATATTGGTTTGGTATTTTTTCACCGGGTGATTCCAAACTCTTCTGGGGACTCTGTTTGATATTACCGCCACCACTCTTCAGACTCTTGAGTGGTATGGTGAGTTTTCCACCGTTGATTCTAATGCTTAATATCGTTATCCCTTACACAATAGGAATAATCGGTTTTCTACTTTTTAAGGCCGTCTTTATAGGTCATAACCTGCGAATTATCAGTAGAAGTATTATACCGAACCTTCAAAAGAGGATTCTATTAATGCAAATCTTCAACTTATTGCTCTTAGTAGGTATAGGGTCAACCATTAGCTACCTTGTGGGATTCTTTGCGTGGGAAATCAATAGACCTTTACAGATCGGTCTTGTCTTGACAATATTTACATTAGTGCAAACATTACTATCCAATATACCTAAGAATACGACATACTATGCAGTCATTGGATTTACTTGTATCTGGATTTCATTGAAAGTCAGTGCATCAATATCGGGATTTATTTACAGTTTTGCTATCTTCTTAGGAATATATTTTTTCATTTTCATCATTGCCAAACAATTAGTTCTTGGCTTGGCAATGCTGTTGGTTAAGGATATTGATATTGCCCATCTTCAGATCGGTATGATTCCTGCAGAACAGATTGTTCAGACTAAGGATCAGGATGGCAGAGTCAGTTATGAAAAGCGACAAGCTACATTTTCAAGTGGGATAACAGATAACCTTATTATTACACCGAGTGCAACGGGTCTTAGTCAGGAAACAATAACAGAATTGAAAAAACTGGCGGATCAAGGTGCATTTACAAAATATGGAAATCAGATTAAAATCCAACCCGATATCTGCTTTGCACCAGTTATCACTGTAGGTGTACTTCTGACTATTCTTTGCCAAGG
>CAZURU010000447.1:0-1954 GCA_964623585.1 uncultured bacterium | reverse complement strand
TCTGCTTTGCACCAGTTATCACTGTAGGTGTACTTCTGACTATTCTTTGCCAAGGACCGTTTTATTTGCAATTCATTCAACTATTTTAACGTCAGTTTGATTAATCATTTCGGTTGCGTTCACTCACGCCATTTCGTATCCGAGAGGCGTGAATTGTAGCACAAACTTTCAGTTTGTGGCACATCCTTGCAAACTGGAAAGTTTGCGCTACATTTATCAAACTCAAGTCATTCTAATTTATTTATGAAAGGAGAGATCATTAATTTGATTTTATGTAACTTATGAAACGAACGATATTTATCATGGTCATTTTAACATTTCTTGTTACGTCCCCACCTTTATTCCTAAAATGGTTAGACTTTCAAAGGAAGAATCAGATACAGGAAATCAAACAGCAAGCGAGAACGGTTTTCGGTGAACCTTATGAAAAAGTGCTTTCTGATCTTAAAGGCAAAAATCCGCCTTCAGCCATTATCCTATACACTGGTAACACGAAAAGCCATCTTGAACCGTGCGGGTGTTACCACGAACAATCTGGGGGTCTATCAAGACGCGCTTATGTTATAGAACGAATCCGAGAGTGTGGATATCCTACACTCGTTGTTGATGCAGGGAACATTTTTGATGGGAAAGAAGAAATAGATGCAGAACGGTGCCGAACCAATATTAAAGCACTGGCTGAAATGGATTATTCAGCAATCGCACTGAGTGAAAACGATCTCACATATCATGACATCTATCTTATGCAACAAAAAGAGACTGCGACCTTTCCGTTCTTATCACCTGGTTATGCACAGAAGGATTTCACGCAGCCGTTTGTAACGCAGGAAGCGGGTCAATATACCATCGCCTTTGTTGTGGGGGAAGCACCTCAACAAGCAGTATCAGAAGCAGATATCATTGTGGCTTTAGGTAATCCTAAAGAAACTGAACATATTGACGTTGTGATTCTACCAGAAGAAGTTGAAGCAGTGGAATCTGAAACGACAACGGTGTATGTAGGTTCAAAATCAGAAGGTAAAACTTTAGGTGTATTGGCATTATGGTTGGATGATAATGCAGAGATCGCAAATCATTACACAACACATATTGCGTTGACTGGTGAAGTCGGAGAATCGGAATCAATCCGTCACATGTTGACTGACTTTTACAGAAGCACTGCTGATAAACACAACACTTCTGATATTCGGCTTTTTGTAGAACAGATGTTAGAAAAACAGAATAGCGGGTATATATCAGCAGAAACTTGTAAGTCGTGTCACGAACAGGAATATCTCCAATGGTCCGGAACGCGCCATGCTTTTGCTTATCAGACACTTATAAAAAAGGAGCGATACTTCGATCCAAACTGTGTCGTTTGCCATACCACAGGGTTTGGGTATGCTACAGGGTTCCAGATAGGTGATCAAGACTCAACGCTTAAAGGTGTGCAATGTGAAACATGCCACGGTCCTGGCAAACAGCACGCGGGCAATCCAAAGAATAGCAATATCCGTAGTGGTAAAGATACATCACTCTGTTTAGAATGTCATGACCCAAAACATTCCCCAGGTTTTGCAGAAGTGGTAACATTGCATACAAAGGACGTCAACCACAGTCAAAAACCGATGAACTTAGAAGAACTGTTAGCTTCACGAATAGAACGGGTGGGAAAACCGACTCTGGAGCTGTTTGTCATGAGTCATTGTCCTTTTGCTATCCAAGCAGAAAAGCAGATCATTCCGATTGTCAAGAAGTTCGGAGACAGAATAGATTTCAAACTTCGGTTTATTGCAGAAGAAAAAGATGAGATATCCTCACACGACATAACCCCCTTTGCCAGTCTACACGGTTACCCGGAAATAGCAGAAAACATCCGGCAACTGTTAATTGTGCAGGAATATCCAGAACAATCCTTGGTAGGACTTACGCAATTTGCTTGAATAATTTTCCTCTTTGTGCTAATATAGTCTAT
>CAZURU010000446.1:0-4400 GCA_964623585.1 uncultured bacterium | reverse complement strand
ATTTGCAAACTTCGTCTCTTCCTCAAAATGGTAGCACAGATTGAGAATGTGAGACGAATTGAGCCGCTACCTGATATCGACTTTAACGTGCAGGCAGGGAATACTCTCGTCGGCTATGCCACTTATGATGCGGTAGAAAAACCAGAGAGAGGCAGATTTGATTTTGAAAGTGCAATGGAGCGTATTAAAGAGAAAGCAGAGGACGTGAAAATTCTATTTCAGGAGTTTCGCAGACAACAGACAATATTAGGCGGTGCCGTGACACCTACCGACAAACAGAATTTGCAGCGTAGACTCCAGGAATTAGAAGATGAACTCAACTTATACCTCGCTGACGAATACGGCGTTGATCCAAACAAACAATCTGATTACGAAAACTGGCTAAATTCATACAAACCTTTTCATTGGTTCATTGCGTTTTACGGTATTCTCGAAGAAGGTGGGTTTGATGTTATTATCGGTAATCCCCCGTATGTAGAGTACAGTGTCGCAAAGCGGACTTATACTGTACAAAGTCCTGAATTGATGACAGGGGGTAATCTTCACTCAATGATTACCTATCGTATTTTCACTCTTAGTCATAATAATTCATACTTGTCTCTAATCGTTCCGCTAGCTCTTCCAAGCACGGATCGCATGATAGATATTCGTAAGACCTTGAGTAATTCAGCAAGTGTATGGGTTAGCAATTATGCAATCCGTCCGAGTAAACTGTTTATTGGTGCTGAACAGAGGCTGTCAATATTCATTGCCTCTCAGTATCACGAAAGGAAGATGTTTACGACCAAGTATCTAAAATGGAATTCTGAAGAGCGGGATTATTTATTTCATTCTCTTCAATACTATGAATGGTCTCAGTGTGAGACACTACGTGATGTATGGCCCAAATTGGATGTTACGATGTCTGAGATCATTTTGTACAAGGTGACTACCCAAGTTATTTCGATTGCTGAATGCTTAGGAAAGACAACACCATGCAAACTTTACTATAAAAATACAGGAATCGGATATTATATCGTTGTGACACGGCAACCACCTGTATGCTATATAAATGGTGAGAGGACTTCCAGTTCGCGTGAAACAGTCCTAGTACTTAAGAATCGAAAGGTATGTCCTGTTGTTCACTCTATTCTCAACAGTTCGCTCTTTTTCTTTGTGTACCAACAGTTGAGTAACTGCCGGGATTTCAATCCATCTGATATACATCGATTTCGTTTGCCAGAGTCTCTATTGAATGATAGGACTTTACCCAATTTATCAGAAAAACTTCAACAAAGTTTGGAGTCGAATTCTTGGTTTCAAACCCGACATCAACGGCAAACTGGTGAGGTGAGAATACAATCATTTACTGCTTCTTTTTCAAAGTCTATCATAGATGACATCGACCGGGTCCTTGCTGAACACTACGGCTTCACAGATGAGGAATTAGACTTTATCATCAACTACGATATCAAATATCGTATGGGATTGGGGAAATGATGTGGTCAAAGGGCGGAATTTCACCATGAAAACTTATAATGAACTGACACCAGAATTAAAAGAAGCAGAGGAAGAAATAGATAACTATTACAAATCTAATCCTTTGGTCAAACTTCCGTTTGCAACTGCTGTGTGGTTTTTTCTGGCCTTCGTTGAAGATTATATGCATTATATGATAAGAAGAATAGTACAGACTGATGGAGTACAAGGACTTCAGTCACTAGCAAGCAAGTTTTCTCGTGAATTCCTTGTGAACATTAGATACTCTTTATGGTGGCTTTTTGATGCTTGTAAAAGTGGAGGACAAGTTCCTTTTGTATTTGATAAAAACTTTTACAAAGCATCAAGGGATTTGTTTGAATTAGGCAAGAAATATGAAGCTTTTGTTTTCGCATACACATGTTCTAACCGCAATTGGATAGAATTAAAAGTTGAAGGATCTACTATTCAACCAACGGGAAATTTTTTAACAGATATAGAGTACGACGCATACAATATCTTGATTGACTGGCATGAAGCAGAAGATGTGTTATTTTCATTGGATTTTGAGAGTTTCCCTATACGTGCAATACAGCATTCTTTAAAAATAAAAGGTGATAGATTCCGTTATAAATTGAATCCAAGAATGGTTGCTGATATGATAACTTATCTTAAACCTCAATTTGATAGAATGTTTTTACTCCCAAGTGAATGGAAATTTAGTCGTTACACATTGGGAGATTTTCGCAAGGTTTTTGAGGTAATTTGTGCTATAGCAAATATCCATTGGAACGCACGAATGATGGCTGTGGATCGAGGGTGTGAGAACATGGGCTATCTTGATAGTATTTATGTGTTAGACTGTAACGAGCTTGTAAGACGTGTGATTAGATATTCGGGTTTGTCAAAAGAAAAAGTAAGAAGCATTTTTGATGATTTAACTTATGGGAGTGGAGGTATCAAACATCCCGATCCCGCTTTACAACCATTAATTAAACTGAATTCTGAATCCTACGCTATCGTGCCTAGTATATGGATTTGTTCCGCAGCCGAGCGAAATTTGGCTGCGCTTCTGAATAAGTTACCATCAGAAAAAGAAATTTACCGTAAATTAGTTTCTCAAAAAGAAGAACTAATGAGAGAACGTTTTGAAACTGATTTGCGTAATAAAGGTTTTAGGTTCATTTCGGGAAGAGTAACTAATCTACCAGATATTGATCTTGCTATTGTAAATGACTCGGAAAAAGTGTGTCTATTGTTAGAACTTAAGTGGTTTATTGCACCGACAGTAGCACGTGAACGGATTGAGAAATCTGAGGAAATTCAGAAGGGTATTCGCCAATCACTTAAATTCAAACATGCCTTTGCGAATAATCAAAGGCAATTATTAGATAAACTCAGAATTGATTCCAGTTATTTACTTGAAGGGATTGTTGTCTCACAAAATTGGATAGGATATTCTAATGTTCAATCTCCAGAGGTGCCTGTCATCCGTGGTGAACATCTGATAGCAAAGTTAAAAGCAGAAGGAAGTCTTCAATCTACGATAGAATGGTTGAAAGAGCGACAGTACCTACCTAAGGAGGGGAAGCATTTTAAGAAGGTTGATGGGGATACTATCAAAATAGGCGATTGGAGCCTGAAATTGCATGAGATTGAACTACTTGGTCATAAAAGGTTTTTTCCTTTGTAATACAGTTGCATTCATTACTAATTTTTGTTAAAATTATATGTAAAAGAGGGACTAACATACTATGAAAACATCACAACCTACAAACACAACTCTCAAAAAACGAACGCAACGTCTTGCCTTTCCGACTTACGACGAAGAGGACCTCCTTGACTGGGACGCTGCTATCGTCACCCCACCGCCGCGTCCATCGGGTACAATACGAGTTCGGTTAATATACAAAGGACGCAGCAAACCCATGCCCGTTGAAAATCCTTGGGAAGTGTAGGTATTGGACTTTATCAAAATATGGAAATCGCTGCCATCAAACAACACATTGCCCAAGGCGAAAATGCCACAACCGAATTCAAAGAGAACTTCAATCAAGAAGCGATTGAAACCGCCGCTGCGTTTGCCAACACCGACGGTGGCACTGTTCTTATTGGCGTGACCGATAGACGAGAAATTAGAGGGATTACTATTGGAAAAGAGACCCTCAGAAACTTCTCAAACCGGATTGCCCAAGCCACGGAGCCGCGGGTGACACTGGAAATTCGACCAGTTGATATCGAAGGAAAATCGGTTTTATGGATACGTATCGCAGAATCTGACCTAAAGCCTGTTGCTGTTAAGGGGGTGTGTTACAGGCGGGTCGGCAATAGCAACCGAGTCATGTCCCCACAAGAGATTGCCCAGATGCATCTCAACGCTACTGGACAAACCTGGGATGGACTCTTAGTTACACGTGCTGGCATGGATGATATAGATGAGAAAAAAGTTGAATGGTATCTGACACGTCGAGAAACAATCCGAAATGTGTCTAAACCGCAAGGTATGAGCATGGCAGCACTTTTGGAAAACATTAATGGAGTCAGCGATGATGGCACGCCAACCCACGCTGGTCTTCTTTTCTTCGGTAAACACACCCAACGAAGATTTTTCTACAATGCCCAATTACGAGTCGTTAGATTCAAGGGAACATCGGTTATCCACCCTGTTATTGATCGGGTTGACTGCTTTGACACTCTCTGGGAAAACGTTAACGCTGCCGAGGAGTTCATAAGAAAAAACATCCGGCTTCTCAGTTTTCGGACCTCAAGGAGTTTCCAACGCGATGATAAGTTTGAATACCCGCTGAATGCCTTACGAGAAGCGATTATTAATGCCTTAATCCACCGCAATTATCAAGAAACCGCAGATGTCCGCGTCTTCATATTTGACAACCGCGTTGAAATCATTAACCCCGGCACTTTTCCAGAAGGAGTGAGTCCAG
>CAZURU010000445.1:0-4405 GCA_964623585.1 uncultured bacterium | reverse complement strand
AGACTCACCGATTTGGACTTTGTCACTATTTCCAAAAGGTAGTGGTGTGCCTTCACCCGCAATTTTTAGGACGACAAGGTCATTTTCTATATCAAAAGCGGTTACCTCTTCAATTAGCCAGACTGCCTTACTGTTCATCAGTTTTGCGGTATAGAAACCTGGCACTGCAACGACGTGTATATTGGTAACAATCTTATCTCTGTCTACGAAGAAACCTGTTCCCATACCTCCTGTTGAAAAGTTACCACCGACTATGCGCACAATAGAATCTTTTACCTTATCGGATATTAAGTCAATTTCCGTTGGCACCTCAGATTTTTCGGTAGTTTCCTGTGCATAAGAATGCGAGAAACATAACCCTAAAATTAACAAACAGAATAAAAATTTTGTATAGTGTCTCATTTTTCCACCTCCGGATCTACCTCTTTTGCCTTATCAAAGTCAATTTTTGCTGCATCATGTTGACCGAGTGCTTCCTTTGCAAGTCCACGATAGTGGTATCCCTCTGCGTACTCAGGAAAGAGTTCAATCGCCTTATCATAATCAGTGATCGCGCCACTGTAGTCTTTAAGGTCAGCCTTTGCAAGTCCTCGGTCAATGTAGCCATAAGCATTTTCAGGTATTAGTTTGATAGCCATATTATAATCTTCAAAAGCACCATCATAATCATTAGATTTTCGCTTTACATTACCACGATTTATATAAGCAGCGTAAGTACCAGGTCTATCATCAAGGCTAACCTTTATCGCTTGCGTATAATCCTCAATTGCCCCTGCATAGTCCTCAAGGTCTACCTTTATTTGTCCGCGAAGACTGTAGGCATAAGATACGTCAGGTTCCAGTTCTATGGCAAGGTTACAGTCATCAATCGCGCCTGCATAGTCTTTAGTTTTATGTTTTAATTTTGCAAGATCGTAGTATGCCCACCAAGTCACATTAGGATTGGATTTAATTGCTTGCGTAAAATCCTCTATAGCACCAGCATAGTCCCCCATTCGTTTCTTTGCCAGTCCGCGGATGTTATATCTGGAGGGATCATTAGGCTTGAGTTTAATTGCTTCTGTAAAATATTCAATTGCCCCTTCAAAATCTCCATCAGAAAACTTTTGCATTCCTCGGCTATAATAGAAATAAGCACGAACCACATTTCGTTTGTGCCATTCTGCCAATGGTTCTGTAGAAGTAGAACTTTCTCGTAACGTTTTTATAGCATTTGAAGGTCTGGCATCGTAATAATGCCCGACGTGGATTCCAATGACTTCACCCTTGCTGTTTATCATCGGACTTCCGCTGTTCCCTGGATATGCTTCAAGTGTTGTTTTAAGACATTTATCTCTACTGCGTATATCTTTTATAATTCCATCTACCACCTTATATTCTCTTGAATAAGGAAATCCTGCAAGATAGACAGAGTCACCAATTTTGAGTGTATCAACGTCAGCTAAAGTCAACGGTCTACCTTCACCGTTAACAGTCAGGATAGCAATATCACTTTTTTCATCAAAAGCCCATACGCCTTCTACTTGCCAGATTGTTTCTCTATGACCTAATTTAGCGAAAATAGGACCGGCTGTAGGACCTGCGGCAACGTGAAAATTAGTCGCAATCTTATCAGGTGCAACAAAAAACCCTGTCCCACCAACTAAATGCACATTCGACGCTATCAGTCTTGTCCCGACTAAACGCACCGTAGACTCTTTTGCATTGTCTATTCCTATTGACGTTTCATCTTTGTCAGAAGGTTTTTGGGCATAAGAGAATGAAAGAAAAAACCCGAATACAAGGAAACATACTATGTATTTTGTGTAAAATCTCATGTTTTGTTACCTCAAGAGATTATGGCACACGGTGTGCCTACTACTTTTAAGCGTTCATTTTTAAATGAAAGGCACTTTGACGATTGTTGCAGGATGTTTTTTACCCCGTATCTCAATTGCAATACTTTTGCCTACAATCGGGGAGATTGAAGCAAAACCGATATTACATTTCAGACTCGGTGACGGTGCCCCACTCGTCACTTTGCCGATATGATCACCGTTTTGAAAAACATCATTTCCACACCGTGCAACAGCACGATCCAACATTTGAAATCCTACTAATTTTTTTCTTAAATCACCCTTTTCTTTTTGTACAAGTAGCGCGTCCCTACCGATGAAATCACCTTGATCCAACTTTACAAATCTACTTAAACCTGCTTCAAAAGGTGTTGTATCATCATCCATATCCATTCCGTAGAGTCTAAGTCCTGCCTCAAGTCGTAAAGTGTCGCGCGCACCGAGCCCTGCCGGTAATCCCCCAGCATCAATAACAGCAGGATAGAGTAATCTCCACAAATCCTCCGCGCAATCTGCCTTAACATATAACTCAAAACCGATCTCACCCGTATACCCGGTTCGTGAAATTGCAGCTGGTATTCCAGCAACTTCATCAACGACAAACCGAAAAAACGAAATATCAGCTACATCCAATTCGGAAATGAAAGGATTTAATATATCTATAGATTTTGGACCTTGTAGCGCAATAAGAGTTGTATTCTCACTGTCATCAATTACATCTGCTCCAAGACTATTGTGTTTATTTATCCATGTAAAGTCTTTCTCAATGTTAGCAGCATTCACAACCAGCGTAAAGTCATTGTCGTCGTGTCTATAGATGACGATGTCATCTACTATGCCGCCATTTTCATTACAAAGAAGCGTGTATTGCACCTGTCCATCAGATAGGCGGTTGACATCGTTTGTCGTGAGTTTCTGGACTAATTCCTTTGCCCTATTCCCTTTAACGTCAATCTCTCCCATGTGCGACAAATCAAATAGTCCTGCAGATTCACGAACTGCAAGATGTTCCTTTACTATACTTGAATATTGTAACGGCATTTCCCACCCACCAAATTCCGTGAACTTGGCGTTTAGGGATTTGTGAATATCATAAAGCGGTGTTCTTTTCATCTGTATTGATCCATCAGGTGCAGTATTGACACACCTTAACGTTTCTGCTATTTTTATATTTCACAGGTAATATAGATACGAATAGGTGTCGTATAACGACAATCGTACTTACACACCGTCGGGAAAGATTTGGTTTGTTGCCTGTGATAAATCTCTTTCTTTTGCGAAGGTTTTTTGATACCGATCCAAAATTGTTGGCATTTTTAGTCTCTGTCTGTTCTGTATTTTTTCTGAAAATGTTTATGCATTAGTACTTATACCTATGATACACCAATAAAGCAGGAATTGTCAATGAAAATGACGGGGTTTTAGGTTGGAAAATGAAAGTAAGGGTAGGATAAAGAAACTACTTGACAAACTGTCAAACATAAGGTATGATATTATATCAATTATGGAAGTTTTTTCACCAAAACACTTTCTTGTAGTAAAAATCGAGGTAAACGTAATTGCTGAATGACCAAAGGAAAACATAATGACAAATGAAGAACTCTACGAATTAATGAAAGAAGGTTTTGGACAGGTCAATCAACGTTTAGATCAAGGCCTAGAACATGTCAATCAACGATTAGATCAAGGTTTAGCCCAGGTCAATCAACGATTAGATCAAGGTTTAGCCCAGGTCAATCAACGATTAGATCAGGTCGATCAACGTTTGGATCGGGTCGATCAACGTTTAGATTCTATGGATGACCGACTCCGTACAGTTGAGAACGGCGTTTCCGAACTTAAGGGGAAAAAAAGTGCAATTGCAGGACTACCAAGTTGGATTGTAACAGCATGCGCTATCGGCGCATTGGTTGTCTCCATTATTGTTGCTATCATCAAGTAACAGAGACTCTATTTTCGGATATCTGTTGTCAACCCGCTTTATTCCGTAACGACCGTTTCCTCCCCAAGCATATCAATAATCTTCACAGCAACGCGCGCATCGGGGTACGGGAGTGTTACCGTATATTCTCCCTCAACAAATTCATCTTTTTTCTCTGGAACATCACTTACATCTATTTTGAAATACTGTATCGTATAGTCCCTATCAATCAATACACAGTCAATCTGCGCGCGGAAATCTTCAATATGTTCATCAAAAATGGTGCGGTCAATATCCAAACGCGCTAAAATGGTCGGACTGATATATTCTGAAATAGTAATTTTGACGTTTTCTCCCTCTCTCTCAAAATTAACGACTGCTGATGCAGGTTCAAATGTGGTGATTCCCTCGCTCCCGATGTCACGCACAAAGATTTTGTTTACTGCGTGCCGCCTGTTTTCCTCCTTGAGTTCTGCCTGAATGCCGCTGTTGATACCGTAGCAAAATACTGTGATGTTGCGCGACTCACCCGGGCGATTCTCAAGTTCGTCTTTAATCGTCTGAACATCTAACGGTGTAAGCGGTTTCGTTAGGTCATTGACATACTCACCGAGCTAAAGCTCTGGTGATTCTTAGGTTTTATATTGGA
>CAZURU010000444.1:0-4408 GCA_964623585.1 uncultured bacterium | reverse complement strand
GGATACCTCAGAGAGCAGCCCCCGGGGAATACCACACGGCATTCATACCGTTGATTTACGCGCATTTGGTGTTGATGCCTGTTAATTTGTGCAACATACGCTGTAATTATCAATATCAAGGCAAACCTTTTGGGACTAAATGAGGAGAAATTAAGATAATGATTGATTGGTCAAAACTCAAACCATATCAAAATGATCAACGTCGCAGTTTTGAAGAATTGTGCTATCAGGTTGCCAAGGGTCTTCATGAAGAAAAAGGACGTTTTACTTCAGTAGACGATAGTGGAGGCGGCGATGGTGTCGAATTCTATCTGACTTTGCCAAACGGTGACGAATGGGGATGGCAAGCCAAGTTTTACCATCCGCAAGAGCGCTTGAGTGAGAGTAATCGGAAAAGATCCATCACTAACTCTCTTAAGAAAGCCTACGAAGTACATCCGCGTTTGAAAAAATGGTTTTTGTGTACGCCCACTAATTTTACGCCAGATGAGCAGGCTTGGTTTGATAATACGCTTCGCCAGTCCATTCCAGAAGATATGGACATTGCGCTTGAACATTGGGGAAATAGCGATTTCAATGATTGGTTGAGTGAGTGGCGTTTTAGTGGAAAGTTACATTATTTTTTTGGTGAACTTGAACTTGATATAGACTGGTTTAAAAGACAATTTAACGATCAAAAAGATTATGTAAATAAAAAATTTGATCCTTCCCTGCATACCGAAACGAACGTAGACACCAATATACACGCCCTTCTGGGCAATAAAGCATTTACAAAAAAGATAACTGAATGGATCGAAAAACTTGAGGGAAGACTTCCCGAGATAAAAGACGCTATTAAAGACCTCAAAGAACCGATTCCAAATGACATTGTATGGCTTGAAAAAGAAAAACCGAAAATTATAGAAGCTGCTGAATCACTTCAATGTGCCTTAGAGAATACGATAGCACAACTGAAACAAGTGACGGACCTTCTAAATGATGAAAGACTCTCCGAAGTACAAACAATGAACTTTGGGTTTGGACGACTCCAAAACACTTTTGACAATTATAGAAAAATTGTCGTTGAGTCTGATATATTAAAAAAGATAAAATACATTGGGGAACAAGAAAATAAAGAACAAGTTTTGCACGAGGCAAGATGGATCGTTAATCACCCCGATTCCTTAGTTGCCAACTTATTAGACGATCTTTACTTCTCTTCCGCAATGGATCAGTGTGAGCTTATCAATAAGCCGGATCTACACATTTTCGGGAAAGCTGGAGTTGGCAAGACCCACATTGCCTGCAATATCTGTGAAAACCGGTTGAAGAGTGGACTACCTGCCCTGTTTGTTCCCGGGAGTCTGTTTACCATCGATCAACCGATTGAAGCACAGCTGCACGATCTTTTTGATCTTCCACGGTCCTATAGTTGGGATGACTTTCTACAAGTGCTGTCAGTAGCAGCCGAAGCATACCATACCCGTATCCCATTGATTATTGATGCGCTTAATGAATCTACGCATAATGGGACTTTTTCAAAGATATGGGAACGACGTTTGAAAGGATTTATTGAAAAAATAAGACGGGCAAAAAATGTTGTGTTGATTACAACTTGTCGGAAGAGTTATGAAGATACTATTTGGAAGGATGACGGTCCATCTAATAGAATGTATATTTACGGTTTCGACGCGAATGAAGTAAAGCAAGAAGCTATTGAAAAGTATTTCAACGCGTACAAAATTAAGGCGGATCTTACGTTAGCACCATTGGCACAATTTGAGCATCCGCTTCACCTTAAGATATTCTGCGAAACTAAAAATCGAGAACGTAAGAATGAGGTGCAAGTTTATGTTGGCGAGCAGACGCTTTTTGAAGTTTTTGATGAATACTTGAAGCAATGCAACGAAGCAGTGTGTGATCGTCTTGAACTGCGTCGGGGAACACCTATAATACAATCTATATTAGACAAAATAGCGGAACACTTGTGGCAAAATCGCAGTCGCAATATTCCGGTTGAAGAACTGGTACAACTCACAGACAATCAACCTCTTTCAGACCTGAATTGGCCACTATCAAAGGCGCGTGCTATAGAAGCTGAAGGTTTATTAGTTTGCAGAAATTGGTGGAGAGGCAAAGATGCAATGTGCTTTACCTATGACCTACTCGGTGGTTATCTGATTGCAAAATACTTGGTTGAACAAACTGATGATGCACAAGGTTTCTTACGCGGTGAGGAAACGGTGACAGCACTGTTTGGCAAAGACCATCAAACCTTACATCCAATACACGAGGACATCAGCAGATGTCTGGCTGCACTCCTCCCAGCCAAAACAGGCAAATTTCTGCACCAACTTTCAAATAATGAAAAAGCATTCAACTTATCAATTTGCATATTGTTTGAGATTTCTCCGAAATATATAAACGAAGATTGTGTCAGTCTAATTGCCCGTCTCTTTGAGTTCCCTCAGTGCCGGAAACCGCTTCTTGAATTAGCAAAAACTACGACTGGACATCCCAATCATCCGTTCAACGCTCCATTTTGGTCGGATCAACTCATAGACCTGTCTATGCCAGAACGGGACTTAAGTTGGTCCGAGTATATAAGGTTGTACCGTGAAAGTTTTGAAAAGAGACTGAATCGTTTTGAGGAAACCTGCCAAAGCGATCAGGAATTGTCTGATATTGGTAGAGAACGTCTACATCTTTCAGCAGAGCACATAATGTGGATACTTACATCAACCGTGCGACCTCTGCGTGATCAAGCAACACGCGCACTTTATTGGTATGGACGGCGTTTCCCTCAAGAATTCTTTGATTTAGTTTTAAAGTCTTTCGCAATTAATGACCCTTATGTATCTGAACGGATGCTGGCTGCAACTTACGGCATTGCTATGGCACGACAACACGAATTCAAGGATACCAGTTTTGTAACTGAGATGTTACCCTTGTATGCAAGACAATTGTACGAAAATATGTTCAGACCTAATGCCCCACATTCAACAACACACATTTTGGCACGCGATTATGCAAAACGTACAATTGATATTGCTTTGATTCATCAACCTGACTTACTAACAGACGACGAAAAGCTCCGTATAAAACCACCTTATACAGATGGTGGAATTCGCGAGTGGGGAGAAAGCGAAAATAAGAATGAGGGTGAATATGAAAAAGGTCCTGCACCATTACAGATGGATTTTGAGAATTACACACTTAAGAGTTTGATAAAATATGATAATGAAAATCCGGATGCATACAAACGAATTAGAGCAAATGTTTATTGGCGAATATACGATTTAGGATTTTCATTGGAGAGTTTTGGAGAAATTGATGGTCTACTTTTAAGAGAAAATTATAGAAAATATAGTCGATCTGGAGATGGTCGAAAAACGGACAGATACGGTAAAAAATACTCTTGGATAGCTTATTTTGAACTTGCAGGATTTAGACAGGACCGAGGAAATCTTCCTGATTTTTATGATAATGGTCGATGCATACAAGTTGATATTGATCCGAGTTTTCCTGATAAACACCGAGAGTATAATTTAGTCAGAGAAGATTTTTTAGGTGATCGTGAATCATCTACAGAACAATGGGTATTGAAGACACCTCACCCAGATTTAACACCATATTTGAATGTTGACCAACTTTTGGAAGAACAAGATTCTTGGGTGCTTTTGCATGGACACTTAGGTCAAGAAGATAAACCTGAAAGTCGTAAAATGTCTGCTTGGATGCAAGGACTAATAGTAAAACCTGAAAATGTGGATGAAATCGTTGAGATATTGAAAAAACAAGAGAATATTGATGGACACACCGTCCCATTTATACCAGAAGACTATAGAACTTATGCTGGTGAAATACCTTGGTGTGATACGTATCCGGCGAACAACTGGCAAGAATTTTCGTTTTTAGTAAGAAAATATACGATTCGCAAAAAACAGTTTGAGTTACTACGTGGTGGTGAACCTATATCCTTGATTGACGATTTTGAACTTTGGGATACTATAAAAAAACTGATTGAAAAAAATGATGAACAAAGACTAAATGAATTACTACGTGAAAGAAACCTTGAAATCACAATAAAAACAGTTGATGAAGAAAGATTTGAACATAAAGATTTTGAAGTACTAGTTCCGGTAAGATATAACTGTTGTGAGGAATCGCGTAGTGCAGCAAATTCACGTTGGTCAATCGCTCTACCTAATAGGGAGATTTCAGACTGTTTAAACTTATATAAAAAACCCCAGAGCTTTGACCTTTTTGAAAAAGATAGCAATAGACGTGCTTCAATATCATTTGAATATGGTGATATATGGTCAAACTCACAGAATTTCACATATCTACGTAGAGATTTATTGGAACGTTTTTTAGCAGAAATAGGTGGTGAATTAATTTGGGTAATATGGGGAAACAGACTTTTAGT
>CAZURU010000443.1:0-4410 GCA_964623585.1 uncultured bacterium | reverse complement strand
CACGTTAAGGAGAGCTCATGAAAAAACTGTTGATTTTGCTATCGTTATGTGTTTTTGTTATCTCATGCGACAATATGCAGAAGCCAGCAATGGATGCTGTTGGCGATATGCTAACACCACCTGAAGATCCGTTTGCAGGTGTACCGCGTATCACAGTGTCTGATGCGTTTATGCAAGACAAAATTACGGGACCGTGGCTTTGGATGATTGCTCCAACGGAACGCGGTAAAGGTGGCGCGGTTTCCATAGATATTGATTCCTTGGCAGTCGCCAGCAATGGTGCTGTCACTGAGATGGATGTCGCTACAAACGGTGCTGCCGAAGAAGATCGGGTAGGTGATTTGACATGGACGCTTGGAGAGATTGATGATACTGATCGCGGTACCGATGATTATGGCAATGTCAATGTTGTTGTCAATGAGATAGGTCTGGCAGCAGGCCCTTTAGATTGGTATTCGTCTTATGCGTTGCTCTCGATTGTGTCTGATACGGATCAGTCCGATGTAACGATGTTAGTCGGGAGTGATGATGCTATCAAGGTATGGCTTAACGGCGAGGTGGTTCACAACAACCCAATCAATCGTCCATCTACTGGCTTTCAGGATGAATTCAAAATTGATTTGAAAACTGGTAACAATCTTTTGTTGGTGAAAGTCAGTGAACATCGTGGAGGGTGGGTCATGTTCGTCGGCCTTGAAGAACCGTCGAAACTTACACCAGAAACAGAAACAGAAACAGAAACATTATCTGGTCCCGAGCTATGGGACACGTTGCCGATGTTGTCTGATGCTTTCACTGAAAACGATGGCGAAGTGGACCCCGGTTTATATCGTTTGAATGTGTCGATTATTAGTAGAGGAAATTCTCGTCTCACCGCTCTTGGTAGGACTATCTCGCGTGAAGGTACAAATCGAGTGGACATTAAGTGTATTTTTGAGCCTACTCCTTATGATCAGGCTCTCAATGAAGAAGGCAATTTAACATTACTTTACGCAAGCAACGTAGACGACTTCGCAGTTGTGAGAATTGTGTCAGGTCCTGATACAAAAGAATCTAAACGCGGACTCGTCACAGAGATTAGACACGAATTCAAAAGTGAACTCATCGCCGTAAAAAGAAAAACTGGCGAATATCTCACACCAGTGTTTGAATAAATTATTACTGAAGTTTGGACAATTTTCGGACATAGCACTCCAGCGGAGTGCTATGTCTTGGGTCAGGTTTCTGGTATGGAAATGCTGCCAAAATATTTACATACCCGGTTTTGAAAATAGATTTGCTTGATTCTCGAAAACATATTACAATACTTTTATAGACTTTTGAAAAATGAAGAGGTTGATAATGATCAAAGTCAGAACACCTAATTCAATAACATCTATTTTGATAACAATTTCTTTGATATTAATTGTCTCTACGGCTCAAGCCGATTTTGAGTTTGAATGGGTTACAAACGAAACGCATCAGGGTCAGGAAACAGCCACACCTGTCGAACCCCTACAAATCAATATATTAGGCAGAGAAGTTGAGGTTTTTGATGACAGTTCTGCCCTAAAATTACACGATCTTTACAATGTGTATCTCGATAACCATTCCTGGACACATGAATATAGTTATGCGTTATTAAACGCTTTTGAGCAAATACCTGCTGTCCCATATTGGGACACGCTTGATCGGTCTATGTGGCATATTGTTGATATAGATTTAGATAACGATATATTGATATTGGATAATGGCGAAGACGCTTCGGTTTTAATCGCTTTAGATGCTTTCTCAAACGCGAATTCCATGTTAGCGGAAATAGATGGCGTTCGCGGTAAATTGTTTAGCAAAAGACTCCATAACGCCGTGTTAAGATATGTGACAGATCACGGCAGTCATCGTCAACGTGTGGATCATATATTCAGAGAAAGATATAACGTAAGTCTGCACCCATCTGATTATACTGAGTTAACAAAACACACCACAGGTGAATTTAGGAAGCGTTTCACTTCTTTTAAAAATGAGGAAATCCTCACGATCATAACGATGTTAGAAGAGTTCCCTTCAGGCATGATAACTACACCAGGTCTGAAATATATCATCAGAAGATTGGATGGCACGCCACACCCGTTATATCCATCTGCACCGGCAGTTGCTTGGACAGATTCAGGGTACATTGAGTTTATGGAATCCGCTTTTACTGGGGATTATCAACATCTGCAGCGACTCATATTACACGAGAAAGCGCATTTCATGTGGTCGCACCTATTTGACGAGAAACTAAAAGACGACTGGAAGAAGTTAGGTGAGTGGTACCAAAACAAAGACGGAAGTTGGTTCACTTTGAACGAAACGGAGTTTGTTTCGGCTTATGCGCATGGGGTAAACCCTAATGAGGATATGGCTGAGACAATCAGTTTTTATATAGTGAATCCTGACAAGTTAAGAGCTGTTTCACCGAGGAAGTATGAGTTTATCCAAAACAGGGTTATGCACGGTGATAGATACATCTCAAAAATACGTGAAGATTTGACTTTTAGGGTTTATAACTTGTATCCTGATTATGTGTATCCCGGGAAAATCGTTCGAGTTAAGATACAAGTGGCGGGGCTGCCAGAGGAGGATAAGCGGGTAACAGTAGAATTAGAATTACATCACGAGACACCATTGGACTTGTCGGCTGGAGGATATTCAAGGATAGTTGCCCCTCATGGAGGAGACTATATTGACGTGTATTTCCGACCTGTGGACACAGATGGGAATAATATATCACGAGGGCATATATTAAAAACAGAATTTCACATTTCTAAACACCAGAAAAGTGGGTATTGGCAACCTAAAAATATTAGAGTTTGGGATGCTAATGGCACAGAACGCTTTACAAGTGAAAAAATGTTTGGCTGGAAAATGTATGTCGATAATCCATTGGAAGATATCGAACCTCCTAAATATATCCCCAATTCTTTGAAGTTGACATCTAAAGAGGTTGATTCGCCTGAAGGTGCTTATATTTTACTGACGATCGAATTCCTCGTAGAAGATGATGTAGGGCTTAGTCGATTCGCCACTGCGATAAATGACCAACATTCAGAGACCTATGGAAGACATGTCTACGGTTTTCCAGGACGTTATGATAAAGATGAAGCGTTAAGTCGAGGGCGGTACTATGGGCGTTGGGATAAAGAAACAGGTTTAGCAAAAGGTAGTATAAAACTTCCACATTATATGCCAAGCGGCTTATATCAGGTGCCTTCCCTTGGAGCAACGGACGTAGGAGGCAATGGACTTAGAATCTACTTTACTGATTCGGATAGCGATGAGGACCCTGTAACTATTTTCATAGAAACAAAAACTCCAGACTTGGAGCCGCCGGAACTCGATGTTAATAGGATCAAAGTTGTCGCAACCCCTACGAATCCTGAGAATCCTAACGGAGAAACGATTGTCAATATCGAATTTTATGTAAGAGATAATATCAGCGGATATGATTACGGGTATATTCGTATAAGAGATCCTCTGGGTAATATAAGAGATCCTCTGGGTAATAGTCATGGGAGATATCACTATCCTTCTGACGATTACCCGGAGGACTTTGGGGGTTTGTTGTATATGAAATCTGATCCTACAAAATACCGAAAATATACGAAGCAAATCTTATTGCCTGTAGGCAGCCATCCAGGTATCTGGGGTATAACCAATATAGAAGTTATAGATCGGGCTGGGAATAAAAAGGATTATGATTTTACCGAGATCGTTAGATTTGAAGTTGATGAGGATGCGCCTGCTGCACCGATTGTCGTAAGAAACGCTTTGCTATCTAATTATCCGAATCCTTTTAACCCTGAAACATGGATTCCTTATCAGTTAGCAAAAGCCTCTAAAGTCAGTATATCCATATATGCCGTAGATGGCAAAATGATTCGGAATTTAGATTTGGGCTATCAGGCAGCCGGTATTTACCAATCTCGTGGTAGAGCCGCCTATTGGGATGGCAAAAACGAAATCGGCGAAAGAGTGAGTAGCGGAATTTATTTTTACACGCTGACTGCCCAAGATTTTTCAGCAAGTCGCAAGATGCTAATTTTAAAATAGTAGTCTGTCAACGTTGAAATGAAGGTAAACCGGGCTCGTAGTAGTGCGATTTATCGCACGTCAAGAACGGGCAATGAATTGCCCTACTACGAACCATCCATCAGTTTAGATGTGACAGCCTACCAGTCGGGGCATGCAGTCGAGTTGATTGGAAGGAAGTCATAAACGCAATTATTCAGTTTCCCCACTGGTAGCAACGACAAAAGGAGAACAAAGTGAATAATACCGGACAAAAACGGAATGAACAGTATTGGGCTGCATTTTTTGAGGCATTACCATCGGATAAATTGGGTCTAAAAATACCAAGCATCTATGATTCCCACTATAGAGACTTTCACA
>CAZURU010000442.1:0-4422 GCA_964623585.1 uncultured bacterium | reverse complement strand
AAAGTAGGAATTTTCTTCCGCAGATTTTTGATAGAATCTGTCCATCGTGTGGATTCCCTACCTTCCCAGTTTCCCTGCCATTGACGTGAATTTTTCATAGATTAGCACTCCTTTAGCACTTTAGGCGAGTCATTCTCAAAACCCAAGCCCAGCTGCCATCGCTAAAGTTTTTTAGAGCAATCGTTTAGGTATTGACCTGGATAGGGCCGCACCGATTCGCATCACTTAGAACTTCGATTGTAGATTTGAACATGGATAATGTTCCTGCTAAATCGCTTAAATGGGTATCAAGATAGTTTGAGGGTTTACATTCTACCCATGCACGCTTGGATCTGAACTGCCTTCATCTTAAATCAGAACGCAAAGCGTGGAGTGCTCACTCTACTTTATGGGATATTATCGTTGTTTGTTGGTATCAGATGTTCAACAAGTTTTTCAAGTCGAAATCCGTCTTCTTCCCATGCGGCCTTTTTGATGAGAATACTCGCTTTGCCTCCATCAACTACCACTTCAACATCAGAGAATGATTCTCCAGTAATGTCAGCCCGTACTATCTCGAACTGATCAATATTTTCACACAATGGGGCAACACGCTCACCAATATTTGCTATAAACCGCATATTTTCTCTAACGGTGTTTGAATTTGGCTTTGTATTTCCTGGTATTGGGACAACACAAAGCAGGAATTTATCCTTCTCTTTCACGGCTTTTTTACCCTGTGAGGAACTCATTTTGACCTCTTGAGAATCGCCCTCGATTCGCGTGGATTTCACCTCAATCCACCACTTTAGATCACCTTGGGTGATCTCTATCTCTGATATTTCAAAATCTGCACCTTCGTGGACAGATTTTACATCAAACTTTTGGTCAGGGAACTTTTCATCTAAAATTTGTCCCACAATATCTTCCACTCGGTTCCCCACACTTCGGTTTTCCCTGATGGTGCGACTTCGTTTACGAAGTTTTTCAAGATCCTGTTTGAGACTTGTATCCTCGTTCAAGTCCTGCACAAGCTCCGACACTTCACTGATATCGCCACCAGCTGTCTCTACTATCTGGCCAAGATAGCTAATCTGATCCAGGTCTCCACCAGTCCCAACCAATATATCCTTGAAAATTTGATCTTGAACGTTAAGTTCTTCATCGTTCTTTGAGACAAATGCTCTCAGGAAATCAAACTCTGTCACACCTATTACTTCAAGTAGTTTTACAGTGCTTGGATTTTCATTCAGAAAATCAAGAGTCCATTCGTTATCCCGAAGCATCTTCGTAAGGGATGATGCGTCCACAGAAGGATGAGAGTCTCCTAGTCTAATCCACCTATTATTTCGCACGGGTATCAACCATTCAGTAGGATGGTACTTGTGAACCGATCCACATACACATTTTGCCTCTGTAGTCTCTAAACCTTGAGGATCCTCTTTAATAAGCCATTCTGTGAGAAACCGCCAGAACACGAGGGCACGGGATCGGCTATTACTTACGCGATCCATGATGCCCGCGCGTTCTACTATATCTGTCACAGATATGGAATCAGCCGTGACGTGATTATCCCCATCCGGCAGGGCCTCTTCCGGATAAATATCTTTGAAATTCACAGCTTTATTGGTAGTGATTATGATATTTCTTCTAATAAAACCGCCGTCACTGAGCATTTGCCAAGCATCTGGCTCGGGCACTTTTTCAAAGAAAGCCTCATTCAATATGCGGCTCGGTGGAAAAAGATCAAAAAAGTCTTGATCGACAAACTGTTGAAAGTTTACTGACCATGCTTGAGTAGGAGCCAACGGTGGCACCCCATCCTGAATAGAACCCGGTAGGTAACGCACAGATTTACCGTCCGCTGTGAACACAGGATACCCCCATAAAGCGGAGTAGTTTTTTTGATGAACTATCCAAGCAAAGAGGCACGTACTGGCATTTTTGAATTTATCATCCGGATTTTCTGGATTTTCCAGTGCTTTGTTTTTCAATCTCTTAATGAGTTCTGTAGTAACTGAAGCAGGTTCCTTATCTCCTTGCCCTACTTTTTCACTTAATGAACTCAATCCAGTATCACGAAGTTCATTCCGGATAGACCACCCAAGAGAGTCAGCAATGCCTTTCAGTGCATCATTTATGCCGGCATCACGGTGCAAGAGTGGAAGTGAACGAAGGAATCCTGCTTGGCTTGGAACAATTCGATATTTGTCAATTACTTCGGACAACCCATTATTTTGAAGAAAATCAATCAACCGGTCTAGCCAATTAATAACAGATGTGCCTTCTTTTAATTCCAGATTACTTACTCGATGGGTTCTAGGATTGGCTGACGGGTCACGCGACACGTTATCTACACGCGATGCTAGTTTTCTGCCATCAATTGATTCATGAAAATCTGCAACTTCACACTTAGAAACTTTTGCCCAACTCTTGATGGCTTTATACCAACCTATTACTTCTTCACGTCTTGGCAATTTTTCATTGTCTCCCAACCAGTCATTCAATAAGTCCCAAAGGGGTTCTATCCCTTCGTCTTTTTCTGCTACCGGAATCAGAGAGTTTTCCGATTCTATCAGTTTACCAGACGGAGTAATAACTGCAGGTATTTGGCGGATTTCTTCAATGAACTTTGGTTGAATATGTTCCTTCAGCCAGTCCGTATTTAACCCATTCTGTGGTTGGATAGGAGGAACATTTGCCAACAGATGAACATGATTCCAACCTTCTGATCCAGCGAATCGAAGCATTTTGAGGAGCAAATCATGGGCCTCTTCAATAATTGTTTGGTTGGTTCGATTCGTCTCGTTATCGCTTTGTCCAAGAAACACCCCGTCGCGATCTTCCAATGCAGTAAAATTGAAACTATTGATAACACAAGGAAAACTAAAGCCTTCGGTGCCGACTAAAGGGAAGCCTAAGAAAAGCCTAGGGGTTTTCTCAATTGGTAGGCACTCCGTGCTATTGCTACCTGATTTCAGTGGAACAGCGACTGAGGTTTTTTTTCTTCCTATTGTCAAAAGATATTCCGTTTCACTCGAATTTTCATTCCAGTTTTCCGTTACTGTAATTTGCTGTGGGATTCCAGAGGTATCTAACGGCGGACGTTCAGGCACCTCAAAACAGCGCGTCTCATTACGGGTTTTGATGTTGATGCTGGCAAATTCCTCGTTGAAAACAACCACATATGGTGCACATTGCTTCAGCATCTCGATTCCTGCCTCTACAGCTTTCTCAGCATCCTTCCCACGAACAGGGTAGGCGAATCGAGTAGTGAAAGGGAAAGGTATGGATTCTGGACGAGAAAAAATTAAAGAGGTGAGAAAAGCTTTTTCGGCGTGATTCATCGACTCACTAAGTGCTCTTGGTGAGTCGGGTATCCGCACTAAAGGGAAGTCAAACCACTGTTTGTTGTCAAGTAAACCTGATACTTGTATTTCCCACGATAATAGATGTGTTGTCAGAAATCCACTACCAAATTGTCCAAGGGCATCGGGATTTTCATCTTTCGTTGAACCATGAAAGATAAGATGAATAATCTCATCCATATTGAATCCTCGCCCGTTGTGCAAAAAGACGAGCTCTCCTGGGTTATATTTAACCTCAACAGTAAGGGAGTTAGGGGAGACTTCCGAAACGTCGCGAGCGTTTTGCAAAAGCTCCCAAATCCACCGTGCGTGCCGCTCCTTACGGTTCGAGTCCAGTTCTTTGAGTTGCTTATGAACAGCTTGTGCTGTGTTGTCAATAAGAATTTTGCGCTTCTTTTCTTCATAGATAGATCGGTTTACCATACAGTTCCTTTCTGTGAAAAACGATAAAATTAATCTTGAAATTCTTGTTGATACTCAATTAGATATGGGTTTTTCTCTACGATAGAAGCATGGATAAAGAATGGCAGCCGTAGATTGACCCCTAAAAATATAGAATAGATATCCCGTGAACGTCCCATCATCTATAATACGATTGAGTTCCTGTTCTTCATGTTCATAGGTGTTATTTATAATAAAATGTAAAAGCCTCTGACGTAGTATTCTCCGCTTGTTTGTGAGTTACCCATTCAATTCCGATTCTGTTATTTTGAGGGGGCCACTTTTTCAATCTAACAAAGGGAATCAACGGAAGAAACTTAATAGGAAATTTATGAACAGGGTCTGGATGCAAGAGGCCAATAATTTTCATCGCGTTCCCCAGAATGCTGCACAGTAGGATTGCTGAAATACTCCGTCTACATGATTCAAATTCACCGTTTTTTTCTCGAAAAAAAACTGAATCAGCCAGATTGGTTTCCAAACCAAGATCTGGCCCTGGGGTATCCAGGGCGTGCGGAATTGAGATACAGGTATCGCTCGTTAATAGAAATTCGGCAGCGATCTTGCTGCTTAAAAGATTTCTAGTGCTTGGTCAAGTTTATATTGACGAATGTATAAAAAATATGGTATCCTA
>CAZURU010000441.1:1854-4427 GCA_964623585.1 uncultured bacterium | reverse complement strand
GGTATGTGGAGATGTTCACCGTACCTTTAAGAAACTTAAAACTGACATTGACGAGGCATGGCACAATCTCACATACCAAGTTGAACAGCAAATTCCTTCATTTGTCCCCAATCCCATCATACACACTACGTATGGTGATGCGGTAATTTTGAACAATGGTGAAAAATGGTACTCTAGACACAAACCTCACAAGATGAAGAGAGCAGTGCCTGTAGGCATCATCTTAGCAGCCATCAATGTCGTAGGTGGACTATCACTAAAAGGAGCAGATGTATACAACAATTGGCGTAGAAATTCGGCGATGTCGGATGCTATGAAAGTGTTAATAGAAAATGATAAGCGATTCCATGAAAGAATGATTCGTTTGGAAGATGATGTAGGGCTTTTGGCAAGCGCAACTGCGACAGGCTTCAAAGAGGTAAATGAAGGTTTTAATAACTTGAACATATCCATACAAAGAGGCTTATACAAAGTAGATAGTATGATGAATCAGACAGAACAAAAATTTAGACAAACGCATGATACTTTGAATAATCATCATCTGGCAATACACTACCTTAGTAAAGCTCTCGCAGTTGTGCTACCATTAATGACAAGATATCGTAATATGCTTGTAGATTATAGAATGGCAGTAAAAGGGTTTATAGATGGTTTAGACGAAATGAGCACAGGCAGACTTTGTTTTGAGATTTTAGATCCAATTGCATTATCTAGACTACTACGTACCATTAGTAAAAATATCGAAGGAACAGAGTATGAGTTAGCATTTCCACACACTTATCAGTATTATGCAGAACCCATGATATCGTTTGCAAACTCGCCAGACTACTTGATAATTCAGATACCGATTTTTCTTAGATATAAGTTTCAGCCATTAATGTCATTATTTTCTACTGATGTGGTTCCAGTTCCATACGACGCACAGACTTATTTGGGAGAACAAAGCCAATTTACTGAGGTCAAACTTCGAAAAGGGTATTTTGCAGTTTCTAGCACCCAATATGTAGAATTAACAAAAGAACAGCTCGAACTATGCTGGAAGATGCGTAGCACGTATTACTGTGAACAAGCGTATTTATTAATCAGCACAGAAATTAAGTCTTGTGAAGCTGCTATTTATTTTGAAATGGGAGCAGATGTCAAAATTGCTTCCTGTGATTTCCGATACACAAAGAATAAGGAATACCCACCCAAAATAATGGATACAGGCGACCAATTTATTCTTTCAAATTTGCCACAACCATGGATATTACTTTGCGAGAAAAGCCAAAAACCATTTGTGATTCCTTATTCTACGTATCGAATCATTAACCATACTGAACTTTGTGAGTGTTCGTTAAGTGCGGCGTACGATTATCAAATCAACAAAGCCCAGGTTATGTGCGAAACAGATGCGCCACAGGATACTGATTTCGTCACATATTTTGCACATAATCAAGCAATTGTAGACGTTTTAAATTCTAGTTTTCAAGTGAACTTGAGTGAACAGTTAAAAGACGGATTCAACAAGTTGAAGGAGGACATTCCTAGATTGAATCTGCCAGAACTGCGATGGTATGAACCCAGTGAAGAAGAGTTACAGCGCGTGTATGACAGCACAGCGCCAGTAGTCGACGTCGAACTCACTAGATTTATTGAGGACATCAAAGACAACATAGACGAGTGGCGTTACACGGACATTGATGAGTGGGTAATAGCGCAAAAACAATTTTTTACCTTTATGAAAGAGGGAGAGTGGTGGCAGAGAATGCAGTTTATTACAGCAATTCTAGGTGCATTGTGTTGGATTGTGGCCATCTTCTTATGTGTATGTTACAAGAAGATGATAATTGCGACGATTCTCTCTTCGCAAAAACTAGAAGAGTTCGAAATTATCAAATCAATTCCAACACGCATAGAAGCTGCCCCCACGCTCCCTCCACATATTGAACCTGTGCTAACGTTATTCCCACCAGAGGAAATGGATCAAGGAGGTCCAATGTCGCCGCCACAAATCATGTCGACATTAACGATTCTTATACTTGTAGCCGCATGTATATTTGGATTTGCTTTATGTATATGGAAGCGATTTCGATTCGCATCCAATGTATTGAGAAGTTGTTTCCCATGGTTCCCAGCGTCAACATATCACAGAGGCATAGCAAAGGCGGACATTTTTGTCGAAATTACAAGGGTTACTGGTGCAAGAAGCACTTGGGCACACTTCACACAAATAAAGTGCCACCCGACCCTTCTTAAAAGGGCAGGGTATTTACATTCGAGAGACATCACAATTTTCAAACACTGCTGTTCCACTGTGATGCAAGTTAATTGGGATAATGTATTAATCCAGGATCACATGGGCAAACCTATTAGACTTCCCAATTTAGGCAGGGTATCCATCTGGTCTTCCAGTGACCTTTTTGAAATAAACACAACGGAACAATATCAAATTCGTATCCTAGGAAGAGTCTTGGACCAGATCTACGATATTCCCGTTGATGCCGCCCTACAACAACAGCAAGTAGCATTTGTTGAGGGAGCAGAGTTGAGTGCACCCCCTTACCAACCGTAACCCTAGCGCCCATATTAAG
>CAZURU010000441.1:0-1754 GCA_964623585.1 uncultured bacterium | reverse complement strand
TCACGCTACGCTCGAATTCTTAACCGCTTCACAACAACGAGAAGCCTAAATAGATCTTACCATAGGAAATTGCTTGATGATTCAGGGATGAAAAGCGCTAAAATATAATAATAAGTATCTCTTACCAAAACACTTTTTCGCCATTTAGTTTCATCGCACAGTTTTCTGAAATAGGGGATCAGAATGAACACTTACCAAAAGACTTCTCAGCCTATCTTCTAGGATTGTCCCACCCAGGGTAATGGAAGCCAGGTCGAAACACATATGTCTTACCCTATCATATCACGGCTTGACTTTTCTAGTCCCATTTCCGGGTAATAAAAGTTCGGAAAGGAACAATCTTACCAGGACAGTCAGAGACTCCCTTTTCATAGGCAAGGTTGTCGTAATTGTTCTATGGTAAACTTACCGGTTCCATTCAGCTCTGGCTATAATGAGTGTTTTCAGGCATTGTATCCTTGAATCATGTAGCGGAGAAATTTTATTGCATGTAACAATCGTATTAAAAGCTTATTCTTCGGTAAGGCATGATGAATTTGCTATAACCCTTACCGTAATGCCTTCATCTCTCGTAGTTCTTGATTTGGTAGTGAAATAATACCAGAGGTTAGGTAAAGAACTTACCATCCTTTTTGTTTTGCTCTATTCCCATGTACCTTCCATAATAGAACTTACCTTAAAAATTCCTCTGTTTTGAAATAGTCAACAAACTCAGTATGACTTACCAAAACGTCCATCGGATTCATACTCTGGATATTATTCATTACTTACCAAAATTACTACTGGACTCAGTCTGGACGCCATTCAAAGGAAACTTTCAATGGTGTCCATGATCAAGAACTTACCTCTTTCATTATGTTATTCTAGGGGTTAGAAGGATCTCTTTAACAGAGACAACTCCTACGCTGCCTTTAGAATACTAAAACATATACAGCGAACTTTATAAGACGCTTCATACAAATAAGTATAACATACAATAACACTGTTAGTATAATAACGAGACTAAAACTGTATAAACATAATCCTTACCAACGCTTTTGAGTAAAATGAAGATATCTTTGAGGCACGAGGATATTATCCTAATAATCTACTTGGTATCAATAAATCTCACACGACTCACCCTAGCTCGAAATAGTCAGTGGTTTTAATTTCACTTGGGCGTCTTCAATCGGAAAGACATCCCCATAGACACCTACAGTCGAGCTTGAGATCTCCAAATATCCAAATGGAGAAGTGTCTACAATAACTTACTTTCCCTCGAGTGTCCCCAAATGGAGATACATCAGGGAACTTGTTAACAAAGAATGCCATCTAGGTTGATAAGGAATGCTTGCATGTTCTTACATATAGTCATTCTTCGTATTTTCAAATGAGGACACACATATAACCATGGTAATAAATGTGATTACTTGTAAATAACCAACGGTAATATAAATACCTCATATCGGTATATGAGTAGTATGAGTAGTGCAGAAAAGTTTATATAAATCTTACCCGTTTCAATAAAAGTCCGAAAAATAGACCCTCAGGATAAAATATGTGCACGGTCTAATTAAAAAGAATATCGCTTACCGCAGTGACTGTAAACATCATCTCTTTTCTGACGATTGTGACTTACCTTCCCTGTATGGCAATACAGGTCCGTGAACTAAAGAAAAGAGTACGCCATAGTTTTGAAAACATAAGAAGCCACTTACCTAAAACATCACGTTGGATTCGTTACTTTCACTATTGCCAAAACGGGACGATTGTAT
>CAZURU010000440.1:0-4429 GCA_964623585.1 uncultured bacterium | reverse complement strand
CGTTCCTCTACACGACCTACGCAAATGGTATATTATAAAGTAGAAATGGTATAATATGAACGAAAAAGTACTTGAACTACTTGATTTGACAAAAAAACTTTTAGATCAATCCGTGGAAATTGTTAACGACTCACTTCCAGATACTGAATCTGTACCTGCTAAAGAAGTCCGTTATTCAATTTTTCTTCGTGTTCAGATGAGTGAAGCATTGAAATTTGGGCACGGTGCTTACTACAGTTGTAAACACGGTTGGGGGCATGGTGCTATTGGAGCGGCGCGGTCTATATATGAAATTCTACTTGATATTAAATACCTGAACTATGATGAGACTCGTAGGTCCGAGCACTTTACAAGATTTGTTGATCACGGTGCCGAGTATCTCTATCGCGAAATGGAAAGAATACTACAATTGGGGGAAGAAGTGTCTCAAGAGGAGCAAAACGAACGGACACAGAAGTACGAACAGTTAAAAAAGAAGTATAACGACAAACATAAGCAAGACGTGGCTGATGGCATAAAAAAAACAGATGCAACACCTAAGTACAGACAGAATAATTGGGCGGGAATTGATCTTAGCGAAAAGATAAAAACGGTTAATATAGACAATCTCAATAAATTCCACCAATTTTATAAAAATCTTTCAAACTTATCTCATGTTAGTATTTGTGCAACGCTTGATTCCATAAAAGATTTTACTGAAGATCAATTTAAGATTAATTTAAACCTGTACCCAGGTCCTAAACACAGTTTTTCGATTCTGATAGTTATATTTCCATGTATTCTTTGGATTTTAATGGAATATATGGAGTACTTTGAAATTAGGCACTCTCGTTACCCTAATCTTGGAAAAGTTGAGGAAGATTTTAAGAACCTTTTAAAGGAAGAAGACAACCAAAATGAATCCTATTAACCAAACTTATTTTCTGATTTCAACACTAATACTTGTTGCAAACCTTTTCCTTGCAAATGGTTTCGCGCAAGATTACGTTCATTATAAAACCCTTACTGAATCTAAAGATGAATGGGTTGAATGCATTACGTTTAGTCTTGATGGTCAAACGCTCATCAGCAAAAATAAATATAGCATCCATTTATGGGACGTTAGTACAGGTAAAGAAATCCGAACTTTAGTATTTTCTGAGAAATTGTGGGGAGTGATGCCTCAAAATCCTACTTCGTTTAGTCTTGATGGTCAGATTCTTGCAGTTGGAAGTTTAAATGGATCTATCTATTTGTGGAATCCTACCAGAAGTGAAACTATCTTAAGGGGAGGTATTTTCTTTGATAAGATAGGTGATGCTTTCATAAGTACACACTTGAAAACCATCGTGGGACATACAGAAAAGGTCTTAGGCGTCGCGTTTAGTCCACATGGTCTAACACTCGCGAGTGGAGGTTATGATAATGTTATTCATCTGTGGGATGTTTGGACAGGAAAATCCAAGAATACTCTCATAGGACATACGCAGGGGGTCTCCAGCGTTGCATTTAGACCCGATGGTAAAATTCTTGCTAGCGGAAGTTGGGACGATACCATTCGTTTATGGGATGTATCCACTGGCAAACTCCTAAAAACAATCCTTACAAATCATGGAGGAGTGTGCAGAGTACAGTTCTCCCCAGATGGTCATATTTTCGCAAGTGGCGGTGATTTCGGTAGTGATAATACAGTACGTCTCTGGGATGTACAAACTGGAAAACTAAAAACCACTTTTGAGGGACATACAGGTACGGTCCTAAGCATCGTTTTCAGTCCGGATGGTAAAACCCTCGCAAGCGGAAGCGGTGATCATACTGTAATGCTCTGGGATGTACAAACTGGAAAGCACAAAACCACACTCAGAGGACATACCTCTGACGTGTGGACTGTTGCGTTTAGTCCTGATGGTAATATACTCGCAAGCGCGGGACATGACAAAACTATCCGCTTATGGAAAATAACTTCCCCTCACCCACCAAAACCCACTGCCAACCAAGTGTACGAAAAAGCCATCCGATCAGTCATGTGGATAGTCAACCCAGGCATCGGCGAGGGTAGCGGCGTGCTCATTGATAAAAAACACAAACTCGCCATCACCAACGCACACGTCACAGGCAAGCAAAACACAATAGACGTATATTTCCCCGCGCCAGATGAAAAAGGGGATCTGATAAAAGATAGAAACTTCTACTTGAAAAGTAGCGATGTGTTAAAACGACTCGGTTATTACACCAAAGGACACGTCATCGCAAAAAATGAGAAAACCGATTTGACAATCATCAGACTTGATGGTTTACCCGAAACTGCCCGCCAGATTGACTGGAAACTCACACCACCCACTACAAAAGCAGGTGAATTGGTCTACATCTTCGGCAATCCTGCCAAACAGGAGTTATGGCGTTGGACTCTTGGTGAATTCCTGAAAGATCACGGAGATTTTCTGCATATTCAATCCGATGTGTTCGGTGGTAACAGTGGCGGCCCAGTACTTAACAAACAAGGCATCCTACTCGGCATCGTAGCACGGAGCGATCAACTCATGAATGCTGCTGCTATCCCTTCCAGACACATTAGGCGGTTACTCTCTGAATCAAAGGTGACACACACACGAATGGGTAAATAGCATGAATTCGGTATAAGCACACTTTGACGAGGCACAAGAATTTGCCATTGATTCCCGCCTGCGGGGTTAGGGATAGCAACTTCTCACCTCACCACATTTCTAATTGGACATACAAGCCAAAATATGGTAATCTGTGTATATAATTACCATTACATTAGAGGATAACAGCATGGCAGAATACATCACTGGGATTAACTCTGAAATACTCAAATGGGCACGTGAACGTTCTGGTTATTCCTTAGAAGCGGCTGCCAAAGCATTAAACAAGGAAAAACCTTTCATCGTAGAATGTGAGTCCGGTGCCCGTTCTCTTACTTATGTCCAACTTGAAAAACTTGCTGATAAGTACAAACGTCCTGTTGCACTCTTCTTCCTCCCGAATCCTCCTGAAGAACAGAAATTAGATGAAAAACTTGCACTGAGAAGTCGTGATGTTAAGAAGTTAAAACCTAAAACGCTCTTCCTATTTCGTCAAGCTTATTCACGACAACTTTCACTGATGGAATTGAATAACGAAAAGAATCTATCAGAAGATTTAATCTTTCGGGATATTCAACCTACATCTTCTAATATTGATCTAAACGAAGAATATGCATCTGAATTGGCAGAAAGAACTCGAGCTTATCTGAAAATCAGTGTTGAAATGCAATCAAATTGGGAAAATGAGAAAATTGCACTTGAGACTTGGCGGAACCACATTCAGGAAAAAGGTGTTTTTGTCTTCAAAGATGCGTTTAGAGACGAATTAGTAGATGGATTTTGCTTATTACATTATGAATTTCCAATCATTTATCTTAATAATAGCCGACCTTCTCTAATTCAGGTTTTCTCATTATTTCATGAGTTAGGACATATATTAATAGGTAAGAATGGTATCACACCCGATATTGCTGGAACGATAAAAACAGAATTCGCTGAATTGGATATTTTCTGCAATCAATTTACACACGAATTTCTTGTGCCAACAAAAGACTTTAAGAAACGACTTAACTTTTCTGAATACAATGACAAAGTAATTCAAGAGTTGGCTAAATTCTACAATGTTAGTCATCATGTTATCCTATTGAAACTAATCAAGCTTGGAATACTACCACAAAAAATCTATTATCAGAAAGTCAGAAAATGGGCAGAACAACATGAATACTTCAAACATAAGGAAGGGAGTAATAGAGAAATAGGAGGTGCAGATTACTATAATACACAATTAAGTTATTTAGGTCACAAATACACAAGTCTTGCGTTCGAAAAATACCATCAGGAGTTAATTTCCTTTGAGAAACTTGCTGATTACTTAAATGTCAAAGCAAAACATATAAGAGAACTTGAAAAACGATTCTTACGCAAGGCTATCAATAGATGATCTATGTATTTGACACTAATTGTTTTAGAGAACTTGGCAATTCAATGCACAAACCTTCAAGGATTCATGGAAAGAGAAGGTTGGCGTTTTTAAATTTCACAGAAAACCAATGAGTATAAAATGAAATACGACAAGACTAACCGAACTTTTGACTGTGAACCCACCCTCACAGATTCGCAAGTGCTGACGTACTGCCACTTTCAGACAGCTTCGTATGGTGGACACGGTATCGCTCGGTATGTTGCACACATGTTCTACTGGTTATGTGGCAAAGCAGATGAATTCCGCCTCATCAGAGGACAAGCGTGGCCCTGGTCCAGCGAAAATCAGATTGGACCTTCTTACGGGTATGGACATTCGGAGGGGTATCTTCCGAATTGGCGAAAGAACAATCCTGATGATTATGCAGTTGGTTATACCAATTTGAATTATTTTTATTCCATTCTTCCGTAGGTTGGGTTGAGGA
>CAZURU010000439.1:3045-4436 GCA_964623585.1 uncultured bacterium | reverse complement strand
CAGGCCCGGTAGGTTCGGTTTCCAACCGAACCGGATTTTACACAGAAACCTTGAAACCTTCAAAAACCTCCTCAGTCGCGTAGCGACGGAATGTTTATAGCAGCGCATGACCAAAAAACCTAAGCCCCGTAGGGGCGGCATTTGTAGAGACATTCCTACAAAATACCGTGAAAAATCCCTAAATTGACACCTATGGATGATGTATTATCACAACTCAGATTGAACAAGGAGGAATCAAGCAATGATTGACTGGGCTGACCTCAAACCATATCAAAATCATAAATACCGAAGTTTTGAAGAATTATGCTATCAGATTGCCAAAGGGCTTTATGGAGAAAAGGGACGGTTTACTTCCATAGACGATAGTGGCGGCGGTGACGGCGTTGAATTTTACCTGACTTTGCCAAATGGCGACCAATGGGGATGGCAAGCCAAGTTTTACGAATCGGGTGATCGCCTGAGCCAAAGCAATCGAAAACAATCCATCACTAAATCACTTAAGAAAGCATGCGAAGTACATCCGCGTCTGAAAAAATGGATTTTATGTACGGCATCCAATTTTACGCCCAAAGAACAGACATGGTTTGATAACACGCTCCCTCAGTCAATTCCACCGAATATGGATGTCGATCTTGAACACTGGGGCGATAGTGACTTTAACAACTGGTTGAGTGAGCCGCGTTTTAGCGGAAAGCGACACTATTTCTTTGGCGAACTTGAACTTGATTTTGACTGGTTTGAGACACAGTTAAAAAAACAACTGGCTGGCGTAAGTGATAAATTTGATTCGTCCTTGCATACCGAAACTAGCGTAGATGCTGAAATTCACGCACTTTTAGGTGACGAAGCATTCGTGCGTCAAATCACCAAATGGATTGAAAAACTTGAGGAAGAACTCTCTGATTTAAAAGAAGTGATTAACAAACTCAATTCTCCAATTCCGTATATTGAGTGGAGCGAAGAAGAAAAGTCTAAGGTCATCGATGCAGCTAAATCACTTCAAGATGCCTTAGTGAACATGAAAGTCCAATTGAAACACGCAAGAGATCTTTTGAGTGAAAAAACTCTCTCTGAAGCGCAGTCCATAGATTGGAAATTAGCACTTGATCAACTTTACGAAACTTTTGATGTCTATAGAAAAGTTGGGTGGGAATTTGGCATATCAAAGATGAAATGCACCGTTGAAAAGGAATATGAAGAACAAGCTTTACGTCATGCAAGAGGGGTTGTTCATGATCCAGATTCTTTAGTTGCCAACTTATTGGATAAATTTTTCCCATCTGTAATCTGGCAACACTGCCTTATTAACGAATCGGATCTACATATCCTCGGGGATGCTGGAATTGGCAAAACCCATATCGCTTGCAATATCTGTGATGACCGATTGAAAA
>CAZURU010000439.1:0-3003 GCA_964623585.1 uncultured bacterium | reverse complement strand
TTACCCGCGCTATTTGTTCGTGGAAGTCAATTTAGGACTGAACAACCTATTGAAGTGCAGTTGCAGGATATTCTTGGCATTCCGAGATCCTATAGTTGGCATGACTTTTTGCAAGCACTCTCAGCCGCTGCCGAAGCATACCATACCCGTATTCCGTTAATAATTGATGGGCTTAATGAATCGGTACATAATGGCACTTTTTCAAATATATGGGGATTGGGGCTAACAGGACTCGTTCAAGAGATCGCACAGGCAAAGAACCTTGTGTTAATCACAACATGCCGCAGGAGTTATGAGGATGCTATTTGGAAAGAGGTCAGTGCAAGAGAAGACATCATTCCGGGAAAGATAATTTGGAAAAATAAGGATTCACTAAATTTGTTTTATGCTAGGGGTTTCAATACCGACGAAGTAAAGCAGGAAGTCATTGAGAAATATTTTAACGCATACAAAATTAAAGCAGATCTCACGTTGGCACCCTTGATGCAGTTTGAACATCCTCTGCACCTTAAAATTTTCTGTGAAACGAAAAATCGTGAACGCAAAACTGAGGTGCAAGTTTATGTAGGCGAGCAGACACTTTTTGAAGTTTTTGATGAATACTTGGAGCAATGCAACGAAACTGTATGCGCTCGTCTTGGACTTCGTCGGGGAACCCCTGTAGTACAACCTATATTAAACAAAGTAGCGGAGCACTTGTGGCAAAATCGCGGTCGTGATATCTTAGTTGAAGAATTAGTACAACTTACGGACAACCAACTTCTTTCAGACCTGAATTGGTCACAATCAAAGGCACGTGCTATAGAAGCTGAGGGTTTATTAGTTTGTTTAAATCGGTGGGAAGGTAAAGATATAATGTACTTTACCTATGAACTACTCGGTAGCTACCTGATTGCAAAACATTTGGTTGAACAAGCTGCTGACGATGTGCAAACATTTTTAAATAGTGAGGAGGTAGTTGCATTACTGTTTGGTGAAAATCGTCAAACCTTACATCCGATGCATGAAGACATTTGCAGATGTTTAGCTGCATTCCTGCCTGCCAAAACTGGCAAATTGCTGCATGAGTTTTTGGGTAATCAAAAGGCATTCGGTTTATCGGTTCGCGCATTGTTTGAAATTTCCCCGAGGGATATAAACGAAAATTGTATCAACCTAGTCAGTCGTCTTTTTACGCGATCTCAAGATCGTAGGTGGTTTTTTAACTCAGCAGAAACTACGGTTGGACATCCCGATCATCCGTTCAACGCCTCCTTCTGGTCAGAACGTCTTTTGGAACTATCTATGTCAGAACGGGACTTAAGTTGGACAGAATACGTCCGAAAAAACCGTTATAGTTTTGAAGAAATGCTGATACGTTTTGAGGAAACTTGCCAGAATGATAAAAATATATCTGATTATGGCAAAAAACGTCTACATCTTTTAGCAGAGTACATAATGTGGATTCTTACGTCAACAGTCAGACCTTTGCGCGATCAAGCAACACGCGCACTTTATTGGTATGGACGGCGTTTCCCTCAAAAATTTTTTGAGGATTTAGTCTTGAAGTCTTTTACAATTAATGACCCTTATGCTTCCGAGCGGATGCTGGCTGCGACTTATGGAGTTACAATGGCATACCATAACAATTTTGATAATGATAGTTTCTTAGAGGAAGTGTTACCGGTTTATGGACGTGAATTATATGAAAATATGTTCAAACCTAATGCCCCACATGCAACAACACATATTTTGGCACGCGATTATGCCAGGCGAACAATTGACATTGCTTTGATACATCACCCTGACTTGCTGACTGAGGATGAACGAAAGCGTATCATTCCACCGTTCACAGATGGAGGCATTCGGAAGTGGGGTGAAAGTGAAAATAGGGAGGAAGGTCCTCCTCCAGTCCAGATGGATTTCAAAAATTACACACTTAGAAGTTTGGTAAAATATGATAATTCTGATCCCAATGGACATAAACTTGTTGAAAATGTTTACTGGCGGATATACGATTTAGGGTTTTCATTGGAGAGTTTTGGAGAAATTGATGGTCTACTTTTAACAGAAAATTATAGAAAATATAGTCGATCTGGAGATGGTCGAAAAACGGACAGATACGGTAAAAAATACTCTTGGATAGCTTATTTTGAACTTGCAGGATTTAGACAGGACCGAGGAAATCTTCCTGATTTTTATGATAATGGTCGATGCATACAAGTTGATATTGATCCGAGTTTTCCTGATAAACACCGAGAGTATAATTTAGTCAGAGAAGATTTTTTAGGTGATCGTGAATCATCTACAGAACAATGGGTATTGAAGACACCTCACCCAGATTTAACACCATATTTGAATGTTGACCAACTTTTGGAAGAACAAGATTCTTGGGTGCTTTTGCATGGACACTTAGGTCAAGAAGATAAACCTGAAAGTCGTAAAATGTCTGCTTGGATGCAAGGACTAATAGTAAAACCTGAAAATGTGGATGAAATCGTTGATATCTTGAACAGACAAGAAAATATTGACGGACACACCGTACCATTTATCCCAGAAGACTATAGAACTTATGCTGGGGAAATACCTTGGTGTGATACGTATCCACCGAACAACTGGCAAGAATTTCCGTTTTTAGTTAGGAAGTATAAGATTCGCAAAAAAGAGTTAGAGCTGTTACATGGTAGTGAACCTATATCCTTGATTGACGATTTTGAACTTTGGAATACTATAAGGGAGTTGATTGAAACAGACGATGAGTACAGACTAAATGAATTACTACGTGAAAGAAACCTTGAAATCACAATAAAAACAGTTGATGAAGAAAGGTTTGAACATAAAGATTTTGAAGTACTAGTTCCGGTAAAATATAACTGTTGTGAGGAATCTCTTAGTGCTGCAAATCCACGTCGATCAATTGCTGTACCAACAACGGAAATTTCAGACTGTTTAAACTTATACAAAAAACCTCAGGGTTTTGATTTTTTTGAAAAAGATAGCAATAGACGTGCTTCAATATCATTT
>CAZURU010000438.1:0-4444 GCA_964623585.1 uncultured bacterium | reverse complement strand
CTAAGTCCTTTATAAAATCAAGAATTCGTGGAGCCAGATTTACCTTTATAGGAGAACCAGGGAGTGGGGTAATTGTGTTTTTATGAAAGTCATTAAGCCAACCGGCTACGGAAGTTTTTTCACCATCGTCCAGATGGCGGATCGGATCGCAGAGGAACGGGGGATCATACCAAGGTACATCATTCACTGAAATATAATTAATATAGTCAATGGATGTACATACAAGTGTTGTTGGTGAGGTTATACCGATTGGATTTTTATTGAACAGAATGAGATAAAGTTTGTCCCACGTCGTCCCAGCATCATCTAATGTACGCTGCGGCAGTAACCTATGTAATGCCTGGAGAAACTCTGGAGTATTTCCATCGGTTCCATCAGGAATCGTTATTAACTTGGTCTCCAATGGAAACTTCCGTTGCTCCTTAAGTGCTAACATCGCCAAAAGCCCACGCCACTCGTTCACAACGCATTCATGCATCGGATGCTCTTTATCGTAAAGTGCTATTTCAAACAGCAGCGGACGCGCCCACATACTCGGAATGCTATCAATGTCAATATATTTGGCATCAACCTTTGTAACTTGAAGGTTATCAGCAATGTTATTAAGTGCAACAGTAGGGACCTGTTCCCAAGTTCCTGTTTTAGGGAGGACTGCTAATCCGTCACCATCTTTCTTTAAAGGTGGAAGGAGTGGAAATGCCATTTAACAATCTCCAATTTGTTTTTGCATTTACGCGATGTTATTCATATTGCGCGTTCAGAAATCTATTAAATTTTTTCGCAGTTTTGGTATAAAGCACTCAGAAATTTTCCAATATCAGCACCATCACTTTTTCCTTTAGTACTGCACATATTTCGCCAAAGTCCGTTCAAAGCCTTAGCCCTTAACGGTGGCATAGTGATATCCGATGAAATACGATTAACAACTCCTGTAAGATCAAACTTATCAAGAGGATTAAATTTTCCACCATCGTCTTTAGAGTGTTGAACATTAGCAAACCACACAAGGAAATCTTCACAATAGTTCTTGACACTATTGAGCGATGCTTCTGTCTTAGCGTCGTTAAGTGAAATTCTATTAGATTGATTCCGTTTAAAGAAATCAATGTACCAGGGGGCATCATTCCCACTAACTTTCCCTGTACCAATATCGTCAAGCATCGGTTTATAAACATCTAAGTAGGCAACAGAGAAGTGATATAACTGGCGAAGTTTTGATTGTATATCTACACCGCCGGCCCCATCCGGCAAGTCCGCCCACTTAAGCGGATTATTGGCGCGATCTAACCTGAAATACTGAGCCCCTCCGTCTCCCTCAGTACTGTTGCGGAAAAAGTGAATTGCAGCTAACGCTGCGTAGAGTTCAATAAAATGCTGTGCATTCTGCTGTGCCTTTCCACCAAGAGAGAAGTTTTGAACCTGAACTTGAGAATCATCACCGATGAGATAAATCGCGTTGTAAACAAGATCCTTATTCGAGCGTTGATAATACTCAAGGGCTGCTTGGGTATTCATCAGAAAATGCTCTGCCTTCGCTCTGAGTTGATTATCGCCATCAGCATCAATGAACGTGAAATAAGGGAGGATCAGCGCGCCACCTATCTGTGCAACTATGGGTTTTCCATCCAATGCACTTTTAATCAGTTTTGCTATGGTAGGGAACCCAGATGCCCCAGTACCACCAAAAATGGATCCCGCCAAGAAAATCTTCGCGTCTGGATCCTTTGCAACTTTCGCCTGAAATGTTTTCCATGGTTCATCGCCTCCCAACACTGTTTGTGCCATGATCGCTGCACCAATAGAAGGATGACCCCGAAAACCTTCATGTAGTTGGGTGGTTCTCTCTTTTTCGCTATAGAGCACTTCAAAGAGATCCGCTGCTCCATCATCTGCCAACTTAAGACCTGCATAGTCAAAAAAATCTTCTAAACGAGGCTTGTCGTCATCACCATCATCAAACGGGGAAAAAATGGGAGTAGCAACAGAATCTATCTTTGTCTGTAGTAAATGCGGCTGTGCAAGCTGCTGATTACTAAAAAATGTCTTATAGTACTCCAAAGTCGTCATAGCACGTTCAAGGCTACCATTTGCTTTATCAGGATCAACAAAAAGCACGTAGAGATCTTCTTTTAAGTCCGGCATCATCCCCGCAGCAGCCAGATGTATCAAGGATTCAAGACATTTGGATCCTGTGCCACCGATACCAATCGCATAATATCCCATCAATTTACCTCCAAGAAAGGGATGCTTACCAAGAGCATAGAGAACGAATTCCTTTTGCACCTATTGGTGTATATTTAACGGACACAGGCGAACAGAAAAGCGTTGCTAAGTAGTAAGAAATTAAGCCGTTCGCTATAAAGAATAGATATGCTAACCACAAACTGCTTTCAGCTTCTTCGACAAGCAAGATACTAAAAATGACAGCACACACAGGTAAAATAAATAAAAATCCCCATAGGCCACGTTTTCCATAGGATTTCCCACCATTCGCGTTGAAAACGCTCTGACCGATCCAGTACCACAAAAAACTCGCTGCAGCTGCAGCTCCGACGCAAACAAGTGCCCACAACTCAAAACTCTCCAACCACTGTTCCATTGTAAGATTAAGATAGGTGGGCAGTTGAGGTGGAAAGGCCTCTAAAATAAGGGGTTCTACGACAATAGCAAGAAAAACAAAAAAGGCAGTAATAAATAGAATACCGAATATACAAATGATGTGTTGTAGCATTTTTGAATGACTTCCTTACCTTTTCTTTATGTAAAAGTAAAATTGAGCGATTTTAGGGTGATGTTCACGGGCAGTTGTTTCCGTAAGACTACGGACGAAATTAACTAAATTGAGAGTCCTCGCACCATTGCGTCCCGTTCCCATATCCCATCCTGAACACCAATCGGGTACCTTATATGTGTCAATTGCTGGATTCAGTGTGACTTCATAGAGATATACCGCTCTACGAGGTAGGGATGTCGTCAAAATGAACTCAACAGTAAGTTCATTTTCCGAAAACATTTGTGTCATTTCTAAGCAATTCACAGCCTCTACACTTCGTTCATTTTTTTCGTTTCTATTAGGTTTATGTTCCGGAATAATAGAAAACTCAAACGTGTTAGAATCGAAGGGCATTGCATGCGGCAGTGGAATGTATTTCATATCTTTCGCAGAGATTTTAGCAGGTAGTGAATTTTGCACGATTTCATATTGCCGCAAGCGTGGATCCTCGGGGGCATAATTTGCCTTATTCAAATTACTCGTTTCAATTGAGGCACTCTCAAATGACACCAAAGAACGAACCAGATACTGAGAAAAGATTATCGTTTCTGCTTCTGTAAATCCATTTGCTATTAAACGATCAAAATAGTGCAAGATGTCGGCATGCTTGCCCAAAACAAGCAGATAGAACGGACGAAACGTTTCAGTATCTCCAGGATTGCTCCGATAAGGCATTGATGATCCTTCACCAATACCGATGTCGTAGACCGTGCCATCAAATTGGCTTCGTAATCCGAATAATCCAACATCAACACCTTTTTTAATATATTTTTCTTTAAGCTCCGGAACCAATCGATTTATATCACCGTTATCTTGAAAGAGGTCTGTCACAATCACAACTAATCGGTTTTCTGTGCTATCTGCCTCGGCCCCCTCTTCAGGCATGTTATTTATATCTATCTCTGTTGCGCCTTCAAGTGTGTTGCTCCCTTCCATGTGGGGTTTGGCTAACGGGTCTTCGTTCTCAATAATTTTTTCAATGTAGGTTTTTATTCCGATATCTGTTTGGTAAAAACCTTCGTCTCCCACCTGCAAATAAGTATTTCTATCAATAGACTCAACCCGCTCACCAAACCGAAAAAAACTCACTGTTTCATCTTTCCAACCGCTCACAATCACACTCTCCAAAGAGGGACAGATTCGGGTGTAACGCGTCGAACCCGGAACAACGAAACCTTGCATGGAGAGTGTCGCGTCAAAATAGATGCGCGCAACAAGCCTGTCCGATATGGAAGGTAAGGGCGGTGGTGGTTCTGGAGGGTCTGGGATAGGCATTTCACCGCGACAACCTATAAAAAAAATAAAAAGGCATAGATAGATGGGGAACAGCAAAAGGCGTGTTTTCCACCTTATTTCTTTTTCTTCCATTTTCTGTACCGATACATAATGTGCATTGATCTACTTGAACGTTTTGATGATTTGGAAAATATACGATAGTCCTAATCTGAAAAATAACTATCGTGAATTATAACCGAAAAAGGAAATTTGTCAAACAAAAAATCTTGGTTCAGATATGTTTCACTTCCGATTCTCGCGCTATTTTGCGAAAAAACGAGGCACAACCTAACAGGTTATGCTACACCTCTTACAACAAAAGCAGTATGTTTTCTACTATTGGTTTTCGAGTTGTCGGCGGAGCTGTTCTAATTCACGTTCTAATGCCTGCCGCCG
>CAZURU010000437.1:0-4444 GCA_964623585.1 uncultured bacterium | reverse complement strand
TGGTATCAATCTCAAAACCATCACCCCTTTATTTATTTCAAAACTTGTTCAAACATAGAAATACATTTATTCTTGACATTAGCGAACCTATTTGGAGTGATATACCAGATCCGTATAATCTCACGGTGGGCGATTCTTTCACGTTAGATTTTAGTAGTTATGTCACAGGTAGTCCAACGATTACATGGGGTCGCTAACGCATCATCGCAACAGAATTAGTTGGCAGATGGCTGCGGGTTTTGGTCCGGGCTGCTGTAGTAAGAAAAGGAAACAGACTACATAGAATAAGGATGTAAACAAAATATTTCTGTATACGCAAAAGACTTTCCTGCGGATGTATTGAAATCTACTAATTACGATACCATATAAACAATTAATAGACAAGTGAAAAGTATACTGATTTTTCATTGACAACTTTTGTCATAAATGTTATTATTGTCTCTAATGAAAAGAAAAGGACACATATTATCTTCCTTTCTTCTCTATTCTTCCGTATCCTTATGCTTTACTCAATATGTGTTCCATGTTAATCATGCCTTGTCCGTTGGATGCAGCGAAATAGCAAGGTCAACTCTGTATAAGGAGAAATTTCTCATGAAAAATAAAATGTATTGGGGAGTCGCGATCCTTATTCTTTTACTTATTGGTATCATAGGTGTGTTCTTGCCCTTCAATCGGACACCGGATGAACCTGACGTTTTCTATCACGTGCCATCCAAAACATCGAAACCGCCCCGCGCGGAACAGGATTTTGAATGGGAAGGTCATGAGGATCACACGGGTCATGAGGATCATGAGGATCATGGGGATCACGGGAGTGAAGTGCCGATTGAAGAAGATGTTGCGGATGATACCCCCAAGGGTCGTGTCCCCGAAGGTGCGGTGACAACCCCCGATTTTTCGTCTGTCCCTAAAGACGATGATCCTGTCAAAGCAGCATATAAACGGCTTGAGTATATCAAGAATAATCCGTATGCATGGGGCGGCGTGCATTCTGAACGTGCAACAGAACTGATAGACCAGTTGATGACAGAATCAGGGCCGATTAGGTTAATAGACCATGACCATGGCGAGCTTGTTATTGAACAGATTTCAGAACTCTGTAGGCAAAACGATCCTCGTGTTGCGGCGGTCTTAATAGGACACATGGTTGATGGGGACACTGTTGGCAGACCTATGTCTGATGCATTGGATGAGATCGGTCCCCCTGCTGTGCCTTATATTCTTCCATATTTAGAAAAAGGTATGGATGAGGGAGGATATATTCGGCATGCGGTATTTGAGAGTTTAGGTAGCATTGGTGCGCGGTATCGCGATGATCTTGGTGGCATCGTAGACCACATCATTATTCCGAAGTTAGAAGTGATCGCTGCCAATGAAGGTAATGAACGTTATGATGTGGTGTCAGTTATAGATGCACGTAGAGCCCTTGAGGTTCTAAGATAAAGGAGTATTTGAGATGAAAAAAAGAGTTTTTGCTTTATCAGTTTTTCTTTTGATCGTGGTGTTGTGTTTTTCATTTTTGTATATGTTTCCAGTATTAGGTTCTGATTCTGAGAAGACTACCCCGTCTCTGAAGTTCAAATCGTGGCAGATTGGTCGTTCTGGTAAAGGGACAGACAAGAGTAAACCCGAGCATCTGTCGTTTATCACAAGCACGCAGGCGTTGTGTAGTTTTACTGCGTCTGTTGGATATAAGTCTATTCCGAATAAGGAGAACACGTCTCCGATTGATCCGAAAACTGTGAAATGGTCTGTTGTTGATGCGAGCCATAAAATGAAGTTGGACACGAAATCCGTGAAGAAGAATTGGTCGGGTTCATCTCCGTCTGAGATGGCAGCAGACACTTCGTTCAATGTTGTGGGTTCGCTTAAGGGTCCGACAGTTATGGGGACTCGGACTGTAGGTGGTAAGACTGTTCCGGATGCTATTGGGTCTACAAGTTGTACGCCGGATGCGAGTCGGTCAAAGAGAAAACCGGTTCATAGAGGTGGCAAGAAGATGAAGTTCAAACTCAAGTTTACGGCACAGACTGTAGCAAATCAGAAAGTGGAAGTTGTGTTGGAGTTGGCAGCAGACGATAAAGACCAGATACGGCAAGAATATGTGGATTACAACAAACCGATCCCGTCGCGCGATGAATGGTCACAGGAAGACACATACGACTTCGGACACTACAAATTGATGATGAACGCGGGGCTTGGTGGATACTTTCAAGATTGGATAGACGCCATGAATAAGCTGCGTCAGGATATAAATGCAAAGAATGTTAAAAAAGATCCAAATGCAACTCTGTTAGAGGATTTAACCAAGAAAGACTTCACGTTGAATAGTGGGTATCGCAATCCGCATCACAACTATGACCACGCGAGGGCACACACAGTGTTAAGTTCACACATGTATGGGTATGCATTAGATGTCAACGGCAAAAACATTGACGGTGTGTCAGGTGCAGACCAAACTAAAATGGTGACGGTTGCCTTAGCAAAGAAGGAAGATGGGGGGGCGGGAGCCCGTCACGCTCAGAAGTATAAGAATAAGACGCATGTTCATGCGGACTGGGCACCGAAGGACTGGGGTGATCGTCTGAAATCGAAGGATAAAACCAAGTATACTGCTGGTGATGCTCCTGTTTTCAAGTTGCCGAAGGCGGGCGTGTCGTCATCCTCATCTCAGTTGAACATATTGCCGACTACTGGTGTTTATACTGCTAAAGTGGGTCAGGTTCACACGTCGAGTGTATCTGCTTCGGAGGCGCTTTATGGTGTGAATTGGTATGTTGCGTCTTCGGGTGAAACGGGGCTTGGCAGTTTTGTAGAATATGATAGTGGTGGTAGTGGTGTGACAAAGGCTTCTCTGGACTACACATTCTCGAGTTCTGGTGAATATGTGATCACTGCGGTTGCCTACAAATACTCGGATATGTCTAAGTTGGGTGAGGTGAGTTATACGGTGTCTGTGACAGCCAACATCCCTGTAAAAACAACCCCGTCTTTGTCTTATTCGTTAGTCTCGTCAGATGGTGTTTATACGGCGACTGCGGGGACGGGGCATGAGGCGAACTTCACTGCAAACCAAGCCTATGATTCTGTGTCTTGGTATCTCAAGCGGCCTTCAGATGCGTCTGCTGTGTATCAAAGGACAGACAGTGGGAATGGCAGTAGTACTACATCACAGTTCGGTTATTCGTTTCCGAGTGGTGTCAGTGGGGATTATGTGTTCAAAGCGAAGGGCACTATCGGGTCTACGGGGTTTGATGTGAGTTATACGGTATCTGTTTCTTTACCGAAACCTAAGGTGAAAAAACCTATTTGGAGTAATATACCAGATCCGTATAATCTCACGGTGGGTGATTCTTTCACGTTAGACTTTAGTAGTTATGTCACGGGGAGTCCAACGCTCACATGGGGTGGGGGCAGGCCACCCGCAGGATTGAGATTTCGCAGGGGTGTCCTGAGTGGTAAAGTCACATCGGTTGAGTCGCGCGGGATACGAGTTACAGCAACCAACTCAGCAGGAGCAGCTCACAGCGAATGGGTACAGATAAACATTAGTGCCGCGGCACCGGTGTCTTTACCTATTTGGAGTGATATACCCGATCCGTATAATCTCAAGGTGGGCGATTCTTTCACATTAGACTTTAGTAGTTATGTCACGGGTAGTCCAACGATTACATGGGATGGTGGCAGGCCACCCGCAGGATTGAGATTTCGTAGGGGTGTCCTGAGTGGTAAAGTCACATCGGTTGAGTCGCGCGGGATACGAGTTACAGCGACTAACACGGCAGGAGCAGCTCACAGCGAATGGGTGAAAATAAACGTGACGACTCCTTGAGTTTAACATGTACACTATGAAATCTTTACAGGCAGGTATCGTTTGGTATCTGCCTTTTTTATTTTCTACCGACATTGACAAATTTTGTCATAAATGTTTTTATTGTCTCTACGGAAAGAAAAGAATACATATTATCTTCCTTTATTCTCTATTTTGCTGTTTCCTTATGCTTTATTCAATATGAGTTCCATGTTAATCATGCCTTGTCCGTTGGATGCAGCGAAATAGCAAGGTCAACTCTGTATAAGGAGAAATTTCTCATGAAAAATAAAATGTATTGGGGAGTCGCGATCCTTATTCTTTTACTTATTGGTATCATAGGTGTGTTCTTGCCCTTCAATCGGACACCGGATGAACCTGACGTTTTCTATCACGTGCCATCCAAAACATCGAAACCCCCCGCAGCAGAACCGGAGTTCGAATGGGAGGGGCATGAGGATCACGCGGATCATAATCATGAGGATCATGGGGATCACGCGGATGAAGTGCCGGCTGAAGAAGATGTTGAGGATGATACCCCCAAAGGTCGTGCCCCCGAAGGTGCGGTAACAACACCCGATTTTTCGTCTGTCCCTAAAGACGATGATCCTGTCAAAGCAGCATATAAAC
>CAZURU010000436.1:0-4448 GCA_964623585.1 uncultured bacterium | reverse complement strand
TATTCAGTTACCCGAAGACATCAAGGCAATGTTAACTCAACAGTAGGTCTAAAACCTAAATCTACCGTTTCTGATTGGGAGTATCGTGAAGTGGGAACACACAAATCTAATAATACCGAGTTATATTACAATCGTGGCATTGCTTGCTACGAAAAACGCGAGTATGCCAAATCCATCATAGAGTTTAGCCGGTTCATAGAATGCGAACCCGATCATGCTGAAGCCTATTACAATCGCGGCAATGTTTATCGTGATATGGTTGGTTTTGGCCCCGTTCGGTGATAACAATATTACCGTTACTGAAAACGAGATTCTTTGAATTCAGCAATTTGTTTCTGTGTGCGTTCTGTGAATATGTCGATGATAGTGTCGCCTTGTACAATGTTATTGTATTCTTCCTGAGTTAATACATAGAGACTGAGGTGGTGTTCAATTTGACCTTGTTTGTCATGGATGACTTTGTACCATCTATATTGATCTTCCGGTTTACAAGCGGACGCGCCATACCAATCCTGACCTAACCAGATATTGTAGGGGTTACCGCTTGTAGCGTTTCGGAATAGTTTTGCTGTTTCACTGGTGCATTTGCGTTTAGCTTTGCCGAGTTCAGGATACCCTAAATCGAATGCCATATACGCACCTTTAGCGATAATCTCGCCGTTGTATTTGTGTTCCCAATAGAAAACTTTGTTATCTGTCATAATAAAATATCTCCTATTGTTAGGTGTTATCTAAAACTTGTTATAAGTATACTATATTTTTCAATCATTTGTCAAATTAATTTGCTTGGTATAATAACATGAATGCTGTATAATAACCTAAGTTGCCAGTTGTAGCATAATCTGTTAGATTGTGTATCTTAAGCACGCAGGCTAACAGCCTACGCTACAAAATGCCTCCAAAAAATGAACCTATTTCAGTGAAAAGCGGATTGTATCCCAAAAATTTTGTAAGCAGCAACTTGGGTTATAATAGCTAAAACTGCTACTGATGGGAATTCCTTAATATTCACCCCGCGTAGATGGGAGACAGATGTGGTTTTTACCGATGAACAATTCACAATAATCAACGGAAATGTACTGACTACACGTGCTATAAAAAAAGACAGCATTGACCTCATTGTTACATCACCACCTTACAACGTTGATATAGAATATAATTCAAATGACGATGCCCTTTCTTATGCCGACTATCTTGCTTTTTCCAAGAAATGGTTCATGCGTTGTTTTCGTTGGCTTAAATCTGATGGACGTTTCTGCCTTAATATTCCCTTAGACAAAAACAAAGGGGGACAACAGCACGTTGGGGCGGATTTAACCAAACTCGCAACCGCTGTCGGCTTTCAGTACCACTCTACCATCGTCTGGAACGAAGGTAACATCTCCAGACGAACTGCTTGGGGTTCATGGATGAGAGCGTCCGCACCTTATGTCATTGCTCCTGTTGAACTGATTGTCGTTCTCTACAAAGAACAATGGAAGAAAACGAGTGGCAGTGGACAATCGGATATGAACCGGGAGGAGTTCATGGAGTGGACAAATGGTCTCTGGACTTTTCCCGGTGAGAGCAAGAAACGGATTGGACACCCCGCGCCTTTTCCAATAGAACTCCCGCGTCGCTGTATCAAACTCTTTAGTTACGTAGGCGACACTGTCCTTGATCCATTTATGGGAAGCGGAACGACTCTAGTAGCTGCTCACTTAAACAAACGCTATGGGATTGGAATTGAGGTTGATGAAGGTTACTGCAAACTCGCAAAAGAAAGAGTAAGTGAGGTTGCAAGTCAATTACATCTATTTGAAGGAGAGGAAGAATTAAATGGCGAGGACAATCCGTGAACTTGTGTTAGAGTATTTTGTAAATCGTCCGAAAGAGGAACTTTCGCATGGTCCCGTGGTTGATTGGGTAACAGAACAGTATGTTCAGGAGCGAGGTAGCCCTCCGAGAGATCCGTGGCGAACTATCAGACAACTTCATCAGGAGGGAAAACTTATTAAAATTCGGATGGGAGTTTACAAGTACGATCCGGATTATGTCCATGAAGTTGTGCTTTTTGAGTTTTCTCCGCGGGACAAAGAAGTTATTTTTGAACGTGATGGTCGTCGTTGTGTCGTTTGTGGACGCGGAGAGGCAGATGGTGTTACGCTCGCCGCCGACCATATCAAGCCGAAAGATAGGGGCGGCACGAATACTATTGATAACGGCCAGACTCTCTGTTATGAGCATAACTTGCGCAAGAGTAATTATTCTCAAACCGAGGCAGGTAAAAGATATTTCATCAGAATGTACGAGACAGCATTGAAGAACCAAGATGAAAAAACGGTAGCCTTCTGTCAAGCCGTTTTTAATGTTTATGATGAACACGGTGTTAACGGCCATATTGAGCGTCCTGACACGGAAAATTGACTTATTTGGTTTTGACAATTGACTTCAATTTGCGTATAAAACAGGTAAATTTAATCATTCATAGTGAGTGATCAATGCTAACACAAACTATCTCTGATATTGTAAAGTGTAGGGAAACGATTGAAAAGCACGAGTTTGATGAAACGGCGACTAAACAGTACATCGTTATCCCTATCCTAAGATCTCTGGGTTGGCACGACAGCAATTTATATACTTTAGAGGTTTATCCAGAAAAGAAAGTCGGCCGTGGAAAAGTTGACTATGCCTTGCGACATGGTGAAACTTCTTTAGTATTTATTGAGTGCAAACGTTGGGGGACAAGGATTGAAAAATTTCAGGAGCAAATTTGCCAGTACGCCTTTCAAGCAGGGATAGAAATAGCCGTTATCACCAACGGAAAAATATGGGACTTCTACCTTCCTCATCTAACAAGTACACCTGAAAGAAGGATCATTCCGTGGGAGGATAGAATTTTCTGTTCCATTGATCTTGAGATACAGCAAGAGGCGATATCTGACTTCCAAAGATATCTGTCTAAATCTAATGTTGAGCAAGGCAAAGCAAAGACGGAAGCCCAAGAAGCGTTCCAACCTCAACTGCCCGATACTCCTGCACCACGACGAAATTATGGACTACCGATTCTGAGAGCCTTGGAAAGTCTTGGAGGTTCCGGGGCAACCCACCAAGTCTTGAATTTGGTTTATCAATTCATGGAAGAGGCTAATGAACTGCGGGCAATAGATAAGTCACGCCGGTCAGACGGTCAGTTTTATTGGGATAATCGTACCCAAGACATGCGACGAGAATTAATCAGTAAAGGTCTGATGATGGCTGATTCTCCGCGTGGCATTTGGGAAATTTCTGATGCGGGGCGTGAGTATCTGCTTAATAATAGAGGGAGTTTAAACGATGAAGAACACAACTGAACCGATCAAAGCAGCACCAACAGCAAGATCTGATGGCCAACTTGGTGGTATGAAAAATATTCTTACGGATGCGCTTTACGAGTTAGGTTATGATGACACGTTAGTAGACACATTGATCGAGAGAAATGTCATCGATTTCAGTACCGTTGACTACACGAGCCATATCGTATACCAACTTGAGGAACACTACGGAGGATCCGTTTTATGTGGTGGTCTTCCAGACGCTGTTGTCTGTGAAAGTTTAGATGTTACTTTGACAGGAGAAATGGGACGAAGTTGGCGTGCTTCTAAGGGAGACACCTTTCGAGAGCGCATTCTGTATATGATCGCTGTGCCGATTGAAGCACTTGGCTTGAAGGTGGTTAAGAGTAGTGATTTAGAGAGTAGCAAGTTAATACCGCAATTAGATACTGTTAAGCGAAATGTGGTAATTGATTATGGCGAATTTGGGATGCAGCTACCTGATGCTGACAGTGTCGTTTATAACCCGAGGAATTCTCAGGTTATCGCCATTGTTTCAAGTCAAATCTCCGCAGGAGAATCGGTTGTTCAGACAGGTTACTGGAAGTCCAAACTTCTGAAAAGTGATAACACAGCGCATATCAAGGTTTATTTGATTACGCCTGATATAGACAAAAACTTGACGAAAATGGATCCTGCGAAGGAACCACGAGTCATTGCAGAGATGGATCTTGACGGGACTTATGTGTTAACAGCAGAAGCACTTGAGGAGAGCGAGAAGGTCAAACTTTTTGAACATTTTATTGAGGATCTGAAACAGGTCATAGAAAAGAGCCAATAGCATCATGAAAATAGCAAATGCCCCGTGTTCGTGGGGTGTGCTTGAGTTTGCGTTGGACGGCGAAGCACCCGACTATATACAAGTGTTAGACGAGATGCACGCCATCGGTTACCTCGGCACCGAGTTAGGCGATTGGGGATTCATGCCGACGGATGCAGAACACCTCCGCGCCGAACTTGCTGCGCGCGGGTTGAAAATGTTAGGTGCATTCGTGGGGGTTGCGCTCGCCGATGAAGGAACGCATGCTGCAGGTGAGGCATCGGCACTGCGTCACGCTCGTTTGATAGCGGATGCCGCCGGCGACACGCCATTCA
>CAZURU010000435.1:0-4448 GCA_964623585.1 uncultured bacterium | reverse complement strand
AAATGGATGCAGAAACCTTAAACGCTCTCGGACAACTTTGGAAACCCATACTTGCTCTTGCACTTCTTATAGGGTTATTCCTATTTCGAGGCCCAGTTGCTGGATTCATCAATCGCCTCAAAAGCGTCAAAGTCGGCGATAAGGAATTACAAGCCAACGATAAAGTTGATCAAAACGAGAGGGACATAGCTGTAGGTCAACAAATTCAAGAGGAATCTGTCGCCGATGTCGATGACGGCTCAGTGGAAACGGGCTTAACAACTGACGAGGCCTTTGTAATAATGATCAAAGCGTTTGAAAATTCTAACTTTACGGTAGCTAAGCAGGCTTATGAAGAACAGCGGAGAGCAGCACAATCTGACGACGAGCGGCACGGGATAGAGGCCCAATACTTATATCTCCGCTACACTAGGGCCGCTGATTCTGAAGCACTGGATAGACTTCGAGAACTCTCTTCTCATAAATCAACAAAAGCAGATGTTCTTCGTTGGTTAGCGCATTGTTATTGGAGTACTAAAGATTACTCAAAAGCACGTGAGGTATATACAGAGGCACGAGATTCGGCCGATGAGATCAACACAGCACAACTCACTCGTGATATAGCTGACTGTTGGGCGAAAGAAGGAGATCCAGATCAGGGACTAGAGGAAGTGATCCTAAAACTTCGAGAAGTTGAGCAAGATGATGCAAAGCTATATCTATACAACTCCATGGCTTCTATGTACCAAGCAAAGGGTTCCGAAAGAATGCGTGCAATAGCGTTAGAGAAGGCACTTGAGTTCGCACCACGTGACATGGATATTCGTTTCAATGCTGCACACGCTCAAAGTAATGCCAAACTCTCCGCCGTGTCTATCGCGAATTATGACACCCTTTTGAGACATGAACAGAAAGAAGCTAGCGCACTAAACAATTTGGGTGTTGAATGTAGAAAATTAAACCTATTCTTCAAATCGGTCGCCTATTACAAAAGGGCGGCAGACGAAGACAATACTCTTGCAATGTCAAATCTCGCGTATCTACTCATGAATATGGGTTTTTATAAAGAAGCTGACGATGAACTCTCACGGGCTGGCCAACTGCCCAATCCACATGAGAACGTCGCTTCAGCGAAAGCTCAGCTCGAAAAGAGACTACGAGAAGAGTTAGAAAAGTGGAATAATGTGATCGAGGTAGGTACTCGCCAGCAACAATTCCTTCGCCAATTCGCACAGGCATCAATTGAAACAACTACCGAAAATCCATTTTTAGGGGCTTGGCGATTGCCCGATGGCGAGACTTGCTCAGTTGAAATTGATGGAATCCGAGTTTGCCTTGATTTCAACTATGCTGGGAAAAGGCGTAGGTTTGAAGCTGGTATCAGGAATTATTCTGCTGAAGGCGAACTCCTGCTTTGGAAAAAGGAATGGTACCAGAACGAGGAGAGCTTTCAGGAAGGGGCTGACGCACTTGCAGCCGTTAGCTCTGATGGGACAACTTTATTGATCCTTGAGTTATCTGACTCATCAACCGTGCTACAAATGACCCGTATTTCCGATCCCACTTAGCATATACAAGGAGCCGGAGGAGGGCTTAGCGAGCCAATGGGAGTGCGGCGAAAGGCATCCGCATGGGACTTCGCTCAAGCTGCTTACGTTTGTCGCGTGGAGGGATGGACGTTGAGTGAGAAGCCGAGAAAAGCAGAAGTGAAAGAGAATGCAGAAAAGGCCGGACCTGATCGCCTTACTTGAGGCGGACTCCTTCCAACGGCCCGCTTTTTAGGTCTAGTTGACAGCGTGATATAGAATCTGTAGCTTGATTTCTCGAACCGAAAGGATTGGACAATGATACTTATTTTTGCAGGAGCAGGGGCGTCGTATGCGGTTGATCCTAAGAATTATCCGACGACGGTCGAGTTTTATAAAAGACTTCCGGCGGAAATAAATAATTCAATAAACGAAATACCTAAATTAAGAGATTTCTTAAATGCAAATAATTCTAATAACGATCCTATGGACATAGAAAAAGCATTGCAATTCATAGGACGATCAAGACGTAGATTTGAAAGATTTCATTTTGAGGATGAATTAACAAAACTGATAATACAAGGAAGTCTAGAAACCAGAGGGTGGAAATTTACTAATGACACTATAAGCTCAATAGCAGAAAACCTTAACAACATAGAGTCAGAAATACAGAAAAAATTTTATGATTTTTATAGAACAATACCGTCGGAAAACAAGGTAGGTCATTGGAAAAACCTTATAGAGGGAATAAACGAGATGCATCATTCAGTAGAAATATTTACAACTAACTATGATTTAGTTTTGGATTATGTCGTTGATTCTATTAGGGCAAGTGTCAATATTTATTCTGGAAAATTTATAGGCGGAGCAGGAATATCTTTTATTGACATAGATAAAGTCATAGAAGCTGAACCAGATGAAAATTCGGAACGTTTCGGCGGATCATTAGCAACACATGGGAAATTTATCAAATTGCATGGATCTGTAAATTGGACATGGATGAATAATGATATAATTATTGGACCTCCCCATTTTACAGGTGACCATTCCCGTCATGCTATTTTATATCCCGGACAAGCAGAAACAAGACAAAAAGAATCAATCTTTGCAAAAATGATCGGGTGTCTTGAGGATGCTTGTTCTAGGGCAAATACAATTATATTTATAGGTTTTTCTTTCGGTGAATATGATGGACATTTAAACGATATATTTAAGGACATTCCAGTCGATACAAAGAAAATAGTCGTATATAAAAGAGATGAAGGAGATGAAGAAATAAAAGTTCCATTTGACGAAAAAGAAAACGCATACTTTTATGATAAGGGATTTTCAACAAGAGCATGTATGAATTTTATAGATCAAAGCTTAAGAGAGGCCAAAATTCAATAAGTGAATGAGCGGCATGGCATACTATTTGCTTAATGCTAAGGTGCCCCATAAGAAGAACGTTTCCTATGGGGCAGGGGTAATACATCGGGGCACGATCACCGTCGAAGCGGCACTAAAGACCGTGCCCCGACATGTCATACTCAAAAAGAGCTTGGCAAACAAGCAGGACAATCCAACGGGAATGGCGAAAAAAGAGACGTAGAGAGGCGATTAACCGTTTTGGAGACTGAAATGAAGCACGTTGCAACCAAGTCGGATTTGAAGGATCTAAAAGTTTGGTGTCTATCTGGCGTTAGAAGCCTTTTTAAAACTAGGGTTTCGGTCTCTCACGCGGCGCAAAGCGTCTGATACCGGGGACATCTGGCCTTATGAAAAATGCTTGGCACCAAGGTACTTTATCCCCCTGCAAAGCGGCCCGATAGGGGTTTTAAAAAGGCTTCTTATTGCTGGGATGATTCTTGCCGCTGGTACCGCCGTAACTATTGCCATAGCTATTTTGAGATTTTGGCCATCCTAATCCTGCTATAGTAGAGAAGATGGAAACCATGACTATCCCCAATCCCATAGTCAAGTTTACCTACGAAGGAACGCGATAAGACATTCAAGCGCACGCTGTATGCCAAGCACGGCGTAAACGAATACTGGATGGTGGACATGACCGCAAAAGATATAACGGTTCTGCTGATCGGCGAGCGCGAATACGAGGTCGTGAGTACCTACGGTGCAGGAGAGACATTGACTTCGCCGACATTGGAGGGCTTCACGCTGAATATCGGCGATCTATTCTAAATTCTCTTACAGCTTGAGTTTTACGGTGGGTTAGCCTGTTAGTTGGTATACCTGCCCTGACTCCACTCCTGTGGCCAAGACATTTTCAATCGCAGGCACAAACTTCTCAGTATCCTCCAAGCGATTGCTCCTTGCTACCAACAAGATCACAGCAAGATTATATTGGGGTAAATGCTGTTGGTGTTCCATGTTCCGGTCCATCGTTACCAGCACATCGAACTCCTGCTCTGCTGCATCTAGTAGATCCCCGTTGCGCATGCCGGTCCATCCCATCTCACGGACGGAATAAACCTCGTGAGCATCGCTGAACACACGAGCTATGCGCCAATTAAGTTGCTCATCAATCAAGACGCGCATCAGGTCAGAGTAAGGGCTCTTACGGAGTGCTCTCCAAGACTTCGGCCAGAGCCAATTCGAGGAATGCCTCGGCTTGCTCTCGGCTTACGCTTGGGAAGCCGTCGAGGAATTGCTCAAGAGAGTCACCGGCCTTCAGGTGGATGATAAGGCTATCTACAGGAACCCGGGTACCCGTGAACACGGGAGTTCCCCCTATGATCTCGGGATCAGAGTGGTAAATTTGCTGTTTGTCCATTTTGTCATCTCACAGAGTCGTTTCTCTTTAAGATTACTCTACAGCGCACAGTAGGCAAGCGGCTTGAATCACAACCCACGCTGCTGGTCGCTATAAAATCCTCCCTACAACTCCACCCTCCGCCCGCTCCGCGCCGATTCAAAAGCCGCCTCGACCACTCTGAGCGTGCCGTC
>CAZURU010000434.1:0-4451 GCA_964623585.1 uncultured bacterium | reverse complement strand
TGCGGATCCCCGCGACCTCATCACCGCCATAGAGCGGATTGTTTATGTAAGTGTGGAATCTGCCCGGATTATTGAAGGGCTGCCTGTTGAAGTGGTTGGTGAGAGGGAATAGGTTTCCATTTTTCCTTGCAAAAGCTTGAAAAAATGTGTTAAGATTAACCTAAGTTGCCACCTGTAGCACAAACTTTCCAGTTTGTGCCCGTGAATGCGCAAACTAAAAGTTTACGCTACGAGCCCTTCGCAGCTCATGAACGCTTTTCACCGAAAAACAGGGCTGCATACGCGAAATCTTATAAGTAGCAAATTGCGTTACGATTAAAGGCATGAACATGGGCAACAGATAAAGAATCAGGAGACACTGCGATGGCCACCCAAGAATTATATGATCTCCTGTCAAAAGGCTTTGACGACATTAAAGCCGAAATGAAACGAGGCTTTGAGCAAGTCAACAACAGAATCGACAGCATTGACAACCGACTCCGAAACGTTGAAATCGATGTCGCAGAGTTGAAAGGCAGGCGGTTAGCGTTCAAGGAATGGATACCCATTGGATGTGCCGTCATCGCTGTTGTCGTCTCCATTATCGCTTTAGTTAAAAACTCGTACCATTTCTGATTGAAAATGCTTCAATAAACGGTATCTTTTGTAGCATAGGCTGTTAGCCTGTGCATCCCTTTTTGTAGAAAAGTCGGCGCGGTTTCCCAGCCGTGCCGATTTTTTATTGTCAGAATCAAAACTTTCAAGAGTATCAGAAGGAGAGCAGGTAAGTCTCTTTGCTCCCCAAAAGACTTTAACCCCGTCCAATTTTACACTGCCAAAAATTATCAGAATCAGAGCAGGTAAGCCTCTTTGCTCCAGCGGAGCAACATATCTATAGAAAAGGGCAAGTTATCTAATCTTGCACTCCAGCGGAGTGCTATGTGTCAAAACTTCACCCAAGATTTCCCTTGACAAAATGCTAAAAATAGGATAGTATTTAAACAGAAACCTATACAAATCATAAGGGAGTAAAAACCAATGGAAAAGAACAACCAAAACCCAGAACTAATTTTACTGGACAAATGCACGATTCAAAGTTTGAAACCTGAAGAATTGGAAATAGTATCCAAACATAAAATACTGGTCCCGGACATTGTGCTAATTGAAAATCTGAAAAGAGAGGAGACCGTAAATAAATTGAGCAAATTAGAAAACACTTATTGGATCGTGCATTGGAGTATGTTGGGAAAAAGCGACTTATTGGGTCAAGGAATTACAGTAAATCAAGCAGACTTAACAGAAATTACGGATGATCCCGCCGAACTAAGAAAACAAGTGAAGTTGGCTAAGAAAGCAGCAGAAGGATATGATGAATTTCCTATAAAATTGCTGCAACGAGACATCGACTTATCAAGTAAGAGTAACCTGAACTGGGTTATGGGTAGCGTTATCAGTGAACTTGAAACGCGTTATCCCGATATTGAAATTACCGACGACATGATTCAGGCAACAGAAACTAAATTGAAAAAGACAGAATCGATATTCAATATCAAACATGAGGATTGGGGAAAATTATCACAGATTGTCATAGACGATTTAGATAACAAGCCAGTAAGACCCGAAAATAGGCACCTCAAAGAAATTGAGCGCGCTTACATCCGTAACAAAGAGTGGTTGGATTTCGCATGTACGCTTTTTCTAACGACAGAAGCGGAAAGGACACAAATTTTCAAAAGATGGGAAGAAAAGTTTCACCAAAATCTAAAGTATTTTGCTTCTTATGCCTACTATGTACTTGCATTGGAATTGACAATAGCATTACGCGTCATAAAATCAAAAGGAAGTTATAAACGAGAAATCATGAGAGATCTCGGATATCTATATTATGCAAACTCCAAAAATGTTACCTTCCACACATGCGACCGCCGACTAAAGGAGACTATCGAAAAAATACCGTTTTTGAAGCACATCGAAAAAAAGATGGTATATTTCTATAACGATGAAGAGCAAAGACCCGACGAACTAAACAAATCTGATTGGCTAAAAATGTTAAAAACAAGTCAACTTCAATGAACTATACTCGACGCTCTGCTGAATTACGCTCCACAGAGTCTTGGTTTTCTGCAATCCTGCCCGACGCATTGCGAGAATGTTCCCTTTTGCCACAGATTTGAACCAATGTTCATTTACAAGAACCCTGTTTCGGGTCCGTAAATCCTATAACTTCTTAATTTTATTCTCATTATACCTTTCTCTTGTAGACACAACGGAGCGATTTACTATTCCACTGAATTCCTACAAATCAATATTTGAAAAGGAGTGAATTATGCTACCAGATTTTCTCAAAACAAAAGAGAAACTGAAAAAAATGATCGACTCTGAGATGAAAAAAGCTCAGTCCCGACACATGGAACCATTTGCTGATACTCCCAAATCAAATCTTTTTGAGGGAGACAAAGTAATTCTTATTCGAACGGATGGTTCGCGTGAAGAAGTGAAAATGGAAAAAACAACAAGTAAACTAGAGGTAAAGTGGAAAGAGGTTGAAACAATGACACACGAGATGGTCCTTGATAAAATCAACGGTGCTTCAGAAGAAATGGCGAAAAAAATGAGAATATCATTCTATGAAACGCTTAGTGAAGCAGCGGAAGAAGCTGGTAATGTGACTTCCTCTGATGGAGAACCTTTAACGATCGATTTGTTTTTGAAGATGTTAGAGGAAATGCACATATTTTTTGATAAAAAAGGAAATCCAAGCGGTTTAACATTTGCTGGTAGTCCCAAATTGCGTCCGGCACTTGCCGAAATCATTTCACAAGCCGAATTTGATCCTCGTTATCAAGCACTTATGGAACGAAAAAGGGAGGAATGGCGTGTTAGAGAAAATAATCGAGAATTGGTTGGATAACACAAGTGAACGGTCATTTCAACAGCCTTACTGTTACATGTTGTCTGCCGACGGACACACGATAATTCATTCCACAAGGCATTCTGCTATGGAACTCGGGAAGGACATTATAACTATCGCTCCTGATGGAATACCTTGTGCATTTCAACTGAAGACGGGGAACATCTCCTTAACCAAATGGAGAAATGAAGTTGGTTCACAGACGAGTGATTTAGTTAATCTCCAAGTAAATCACCCATCCATTGATAGTTCAAAACATCACAGGTCATATCTCGTTACGAACGGGAATATTGAGGAAGAGGTCAATCGTGCGATAGATGATAGAAATCGGACTTGGGCGAGCCAAGGTCAATCCTATCTTCATTTGGAAACTGTTGTTCACGGAGAACTTTTTGCAAAAGCCAAAGAATTGGGGACGGATCTGTGGCCTTCGGAGTTAAAAGATGCAAAGACCCTTCTTGAAATGTTTCTTGAAAATGGCAAAGGCGTTATTCCTAAGGCGAAACTCGCGTCTTTGTTTGAAGCTACTGTGCCGCTCAATCTCCTTGATAATGGAGAAAGACCTCCTAAAAGTCACTATGTTCGTGCTATAGCAAGTGCCGGACTTTTATGTGCAATTGTTACCTCAAACTTTTCCAACCAAAATAACCATGTAGCTGAAATTGAAGCATGGATGCTGTATATTGCTTACGTCTTGGCAGGTGCAGAGAGATGGGGACTTCCTGCTAAAACATACAAAAACGAACTTGAAATTGCTAAGGATTCTATCTACAATTCTTTGGCGAATCTCTGCGATGAGATTAAGGAGCGGGAGGAACTTATAGAGGGTGATATCTTGGCGGATTCTTATGTCTATAGAATTCGCGTGACATGGTTGTTGGGATTGATGAGTGTCTATGCCCTGTGGCGACACAGAGATGAAATAGATAAAGATGAAAGGGACGATTTTCTTCGTGAATTTTGTAAGGAAAAACAACACTTATTAGAGTTATGGGGAGAAGCAGCTATACCTCAATTTCTCGCGTTTTTTTGGTATTTTCGGAAAATCGATGCGACTCCAAAACCTATCGCTTTGCTTCACAGTCTGATTTCAGGAATTTGTCAACGAAACGAACCAAATTCAGGGACTTTTTTAGCGAATCCTTACTATGAAGCAGATGATATTCTACCTTACTTGTTTGCTCCTATTCTCGTACCCGGCGAGGATCCCTTGGAGGAAACCTTCAGAGGCCAATCTTATGCGTTAGAAGGACTTGTTCATCTGTTTGTCCGTACGCCCTGGAAACAAACCATGAAACGTCTTTGGCCCGGGGTCTCAAAATTAGCGTCCGTATCCTTTAAACCCCAAAACCCGTGGGATTTCTATAGATGGAAAAATAAAAATGGAGAAAGATGGGATGTGTTTCCTAAGCCTACACAAGAATGGGAAAAACTAAAAGCATTATCCTTTGAGTCAGACGGAACTTGTATTCCACCAACCATCAAGAACGATCCAATCCTCCTACTTCTTTTTTTGTGTGTCTATCCACACAGAATGAATGCAGAAATTATGAGATGGCTG
>CAZURU010000433.1:0-4481 GCA_964623585.1 uncultured bacterium | reverse complement strand
TAAGATATCCAAGTTTCTATTTGCGGAAGAAGGTTTTCCTGATAAACGTCACGCAACTGCTGTTCGATCAACCCTCCTCCTCCTATGATGTAGGTAAGTCCAATTTCTCGTATCTGCTGAAACAATAAGAGATCATCACGATATGATCCAACATCACGACTGCGTATCTTTATGACTGAAGGATGATCAATCACCAAATCGGGGTATGATGTAACGAAAACAATTGGTATTTTAGTAAAATCATTATATAGTATTTGAATAATTTCATTTCCACCTTGGTCATTACCTCCCAATTTCAAGTCAATGATAGCTCCATCAAAAGATACATTAATCATTTCCACAGCATCGTAAACATCTTCTACTATTTCAAAGTCAACGTCCAAATTATTGGGTTGATTTTTAAAAAATCTTACATCATTCTCAAATGTGTTTTGTGGACTTGTATCGTCTTCAACAAGCAGTATTTTTAACGGGTTCATTTCTCACTTTCCTTCTCGGGTTGAAGTCTAAAGTGAGCTCCGTCATCAGCTTCATAGACTTCTAACCTAAGACCATTTCGAGCCGCAGCCTCTCCTGCTATAGACAATCCTAAACCTGTTCCATCTGGTTTGTTGGTAAACCCGGGTACGAAAATCACTTCACTTTCAATTTCTTCAGGGGCTATTCCTGGTCCAGTATCATAATAGTCTATATAACGTAAAGTGCTACCGTCCATCTTGAACTCAATAGTGATTTTACGTATTTCAGCATTATCTTCTCGAATCCAATAAATACTATTGTCAATGAGGTTTACGAAAATAGAATATATATCTTGAATTCGGGCAGGATATTTTAAGTCGTCCGCACCCCTAATTTCAACAGATATATTGTTAGATTCCATTTCCTCTTCAAAGATAGAACACACCCCTTCTATTGTTTTTTTTAGTGGTAAAAGTTTTCTAACCGTACTTCTTCTCGCTGTAAGAGGGTCTAATCTTTTAAAAAGTTTCACAAAGATATCCGCATTCTGAACCATACCACTTGCAATCCGAATGATGTTTTCAAATGCTACTGGATCGCTTGTTTTCTGAAATGACTCAAACCAATATTCAAGGTTAGGTATTTGGCTATTTAAGTAGCTGAGGGGTTTTCTGCCTTCATGAAGTATTATGCTAACAATTTTACCTAATGTTGCATCTACCTGATAAATAGCGACAATTGTCTGAATTTCATCAACGATTTTGTTTTTTTCTTGCACATCTTGATTTATAAACTCAATGGTTTTTTCAACGGTTTTTTCGTTCACTTCGTCTTTGTGAAGATGCTTCTTTACATTTTCTATTAACTCTTCGGATGAAAAAAGTCCTTGCAGACTTTCTTCTACTTTGACAGAGGATCTACTTTGCCCCGTATTTCTTCTGTATTTAAAACGCCGGATCTCAAGTTCTGATATAACCCGTTTTGTGACATCCTGCAATCGATTGAAAGCCACATTTTCCTTGAGCCCATCCCTAGCACTTTTCTCAATCAAATCGGATTCGTTTTCTGACTGAATCTGCACATATCCGATCACTTGATTGCTGCCAATCCGGAGAGTAGGATTATTGACACGTCTTGCGTTTAACTTCAACCAGTCAAATCCAGCGTCGCCAAGTGGGCGGATACGAAACCCATTCCGATAAACACCTATTCCATTATAATAATTTAAAAGCTGCCTTGCAGTAAGTCTTCCAAATGGACTATCAACATGCTCTTCAAGTCCTCGTTTGCTCAAAGCATTTATAGCTTCCGTCTCACGGTCAAATACTCGAATATCAATATCAAGTTTACCACATCCGGTTTTCTCTTCTCTATTATTGAAAGGAATCTCTTCTTCACGACTGTGACGCTTTCTCTGATTTGAGTATGCCAGGACACCATTACCATTAGCATCTATAGTGCCAGAGATTTTGTAGTCAAATAGTTCATAAATAGGAAATGGTTCAATGGTTTCCTCTACATCTTCCGGATCTGAAAAACCTTCTACTTTCAAATTGATACGAAAGTTGTCATTGCTACCTTCATTATCAAAAATACTACTCATCGGTGAGGTCAGTTTTTTCAGCTCAAATCGGAGTTTTTCAAATCGTTTTTTGTCCCATTCTTTGAAAAAGTTATCCTTTCCGTTGATGGTCAACACCGTCCCTGAGGGTTCTGATACTTCCACTGTGTCGATTAATACATCCACATCATCCAAATATTGTGCTTTCTTAAACTCATCCCATATAGCATATACGGTTGTTTTTTCACCTTTGTTAGTCACTGTTTCCAGAAGTAAGTTATTACCAAGAATTGAAGCCGCGTAACGCCCGACCCCTTTACTGCCTTGTAGTATTCTACCAGCAGGACTCTTGCCCCTTTTAATCTTGTCTTCGGTTGATGGCACTAACCATTTGTTGATAATATCATCTCTGGACATACCATGCCCATGATCGGAGATAACGATGGAAATGGAATATTCGCTAAGGCTTGGAAGTTTCTTAAATTCCACGTCCACATGAGGTGAGTCGGCATCATAAGCGTTTTTTACCAATTCAACGACAGCCGCATAATTGTCCTGAATAAGATCGCGACCAATTGTGAGTAGGTGCCGACCCGCAGGTCTAATTTTATAGGTTATGTCGTTGTTCATGATTCCCAATTCTCCTTTAACTTTTCCGCAATTTTTTGTGCAAGAAGCACAGGAACAGCATTACCAATCTGGCGATAGGCGGGGGTCCGGCGAGGTCCACCGTGAAAACTCTCAAAGTAATAGTCATCTGGAAATGTCTGTAGTCTTGCTGCTTCTCTGGGTGTAAGCGAACGATTCTGTTTAATATCCGGGTGAATGTAATAGTGGCCGTCCATTGCAATGTGAGCAACAATAGTATGGGAGTATGGTAAATTGCCAGCCACAACGTTGAATCGATTCAGAAACGTACTTTTGTTTTCATGCGTTTGCAGCTCTTCCGGAAGTTCATTGTACTGAAGCCGAACCTTTTTCTTGTTCCAGAGGTCAACAGCGATTCTATAAATTTCTAGATCCTCTTCCCTATTGTACCGTGCTTGATGCAAGGTCACCGGCATCTTATCATCCCGTATACCTGCGTCATACAACCACTGTTCAGCCTTGGAATCAATAGGGGATGGTCCCGCAGCTCCACCACCTGCGGTGATAAAAGGCAGATCGGAGAGAATTTTTTCCACCAGCACATCTGATGGACAAAAATCTAATTTCGGGTAAAAACCTTTCGATTTCCCTTTCTTGCCGACAAGTATAATTCTTTTTCTATTTTGTGGAACGCCGTGATCTTTCGCATTGAGTGTTTTAAACTCTGTTTCATAACCACACTCTTCTCGGAATAAAGTTTGCATAAGATCTAAATAGGATTCACCTTTATCATCTGTGGCAGATAACAACCCCGGAACATTCTCAAACACAAAATACTCAGGTTCGTATTTTTTTAGGAATTCGGCATAATAAAGATACAGATCGTTCCGTGGGTCGCCCTTCATATTTTTTCGGCATCGCGCGCGTCCAATAACTGAATAGGCTTGGCAAGGCGGGCCTCCAATAATCAGATCCACTTTTTGATTTCCCCGGAGACTGTCAATCTGGGAAAAAATGTCTTGTAGCGTTTCCTCACCAATTTCTTCATTAATAACAGATTTGATTACATCATCAGGTATTGAACTATAGAATTCTTTCCTTTTCGTATTACCCTTCAGATAGTCAGTGTATTGCTTTAAATTACCCTCTTTCTTCAGGTGATGGTATGCCATCCGAGTACGAAGTGTATAACAAGCAGCACGATCCATCTCAACGTGTGCAATAGGGTTAAAATCTGCACGGATGAATCCTTCAGAAAGTCCTCCAGCACCTGCAAAAAGATCGAGGTAATTAAATTCATTGTTCATAACAAGATATTCCAACCTTTTTTGTTATGATAATCCCTTTATATCACAGTACGACGTTTAAAAATACTAAATTTACTTGTAGTTATTATACCAAGAAACTGAGATATTGTCAAGTATTTTAGGACATACAACGGAATAAATCAAATTCTAGTTTCTTATTGAAAGTCAATATCCTAAGATCGTTCTATTGCTAGCATGAAGAACGGAAAGGATAAAGGGACGAGCATAAATATGATATTTTTCGCGTTCATCTGGCTCAAAGGGCGAATCGAACTTTATCGGTATTTCCCCTTATTTTATGGACTGGTTTAGTGCTTCAATGTTTTCATCGGTAAGATGTGGTGGTTTTTCCATCCTTTGATGAGGCGTTGGGCAATCGAATTCCTTACCGCTTTTGGTTTTTGTTCCATCCAATGTATATGTTTTATACATTAATTTTTACTTCCTCAAACCCGCTTTCAGTTTGACGCGATGCGCCTTGGATGCCGAATTCTGAGGTGTCAGAAGCTTTATCTCCTCAACCTCACTTTCAGTTCGGCGAGACGTTTCCGGCGTGTCAAATTCTA
>CAZURU010000432.1:0-4495 GCA_964623585.1 uncultured bacterium | reverse complement strand
TTAGGATACCATATTTTTTATACATTCGTCAATATAAACTTGACCAAGCACTAGTTTTTTCTGGTACTCAAGAGTAATGGGTATACGGTTGCAAAAGTTCTTATAATATTCCCAGCCATATAACGTTATTATAATGCAAAGTAATAGTGTTACTGGACAATCGGCAGGTAACGGAAAAGAAGGTTGTGATTCTGGAAGCCAGCTGAGACATTTATTTTCGAGTATGTTGCCAAATTGCTTTGGACTAAACTGTTGAATGAGTTGTGTATGATAGAAGTCGTGAATTCCTGCATTGTCATTGTTAGTAGTGTTCGCGTTTTGGTCTCTGCTTTCTGGTGGTTCCATACGGAACCCAATCCCATTGAGTTTTGTTTTGTCATTCTGGTCAAGGGTAACTAACATGACTCTGAATCTTGCGATACTTTTACTTTCGTCTCTACTAAGGTTACAACATAGTGAAAAGATTGGCACAAACTCAGCATCCTCAGCATCTTTTTTCATAGGTGGCAAATATAAAACCTTATTCTCTTTAAAGAAATTCACGTTAGCGGGTTTGGAAGGTGAAAAAAGATCTTCTATATCTTCAGACTTTACGGGTTGTAGGGACCCTAATTGGTATTGTGATCCAACAAATTCGTAAGTTTTTAATGCGCGCTTAGACGGTTCCCACTTCCCTTCTTCCTTGAACCATGCAGATTTTTGAATTTCACACAGGGCACTGAGAATATGATTAAACGCGTTAACAGTTTTTATCATTATGCTTTTCTAAAAAAATTAGAGGGAAAATCTGACTCTGGGTTGATAATCAACTCCGCTAATGTTTTTAACGAACCTGCGTGTGAATGGCGAGGCGATATCGGCAAGGAACTCCTTGCAGTCCTCTTGCTTGTGGAAACAAGACGTATCTTCGCAGAACACCCAATTGGGTCTTATAGTCAACCAAGGTTCTGATACTTCTTGGATCTCTTCACATTCGCACAATTCATCCCAAAACCAAACAGGTCGCGAAACCCAATAGCTTTTCTGGAATCTATAGGGTCCAATTAAATCTGTCTTCATTCCCAATTCACTGAAGTCAATCAGTTGTGAGGTTTCGTTCCAAGTTTCAATTTCTTCCTCATTACCTCTAATTAAACTTGGGTACCTTGAGACCAGATGCGGAGCATCTACCAAAATGTCTTGCTCCGGAAGAACTAGTTGATCCAACCATTTTGATATTCTGGCGGCCCCAACTCTTGCTAGAACGTGATCGTTAATATTGTTATCTAATTCTTTTACATCTTTAGGTTTTAAACCATTACCAGATTTGGTTACAAACTCGCGGAATGTTGTCTGGCAAGGCTCCTTTTCTTCATACTTCCCAATGAATTGCACTATCTCACGAGGTAGCAACTGAAACGTCTCTGGGCTGAAACCGAGAACCTCACAAATGGGTTTATTTAATTTCTGCTGTACTTCCTCAATTCTTTTATCAAAAGTTTGTATAGAATCGGATAAATTCGGCCAAGACCATGGTCTGTATTCTTGCCAGGAACCATCTGTCCAGAGATTAGGATTGTCTAATTGTTCTTCTCCCAAATTCAAATCCGCGAATGAATCAAGATCCCCTCTCAATGTCAGATCAAAAGGATTGCTACCATATTGATTTAAACCAACTATCAACTTACATTTTGAAAAACAGCGAACAAGATAAGCGACGATTTCACCAGTTAGAGATCCTGTAAAAATATTTTCCTTCTCGTCCTCTTTCTCCGCTTCGGCTTTTTGAGTTGGCAACAGATCGTAATCAATGACAAAAATTGAGGCGTTATCAATTTTTTCCTCATCATCTTTGGGAATATTCTCAAGGTCTATTTCTCCGTTCCGAAAGTCAATTCGTCTCTGCTCTAGTGTTTTTATTGCGCTTTGGAACTCACCTGTATCAAGAGACACAACATCAAAATTATTACTTTGATCTGCTTTGCCAAGCCCTTTTTCCAATTTACCTTCAAAATCCCTTGCCCGTTCAGGTTCATCATCGTATATTAGGATTGTAGCTTTTTCCGTACTCACTTGTCTTCCCTCCACCAAATTGAGAATGCAGTTTTAAATCCATCCTCTGGATCAACAAATTGAACACGACATCCGATATTATTTGCAAGCAGTCGAACAATCGTGAGTCCAAGTCCAGTGCCGCCGTAGCCGAGAGCTTTTCTTTCAGGTGAAATTTTCGATGCTCTTTCAAAAGGCTCAAAAAGTCTGTCTGCATCTTTGAGGTTAATCCCATATCCAGTGTCCTGAATGAGTATTTCTCGGGAATTTCGATGAGAACGAAAACTTATATGTAGTTGGCGTTTAGGCGAATCAAGCATTGCAGTGAAAGCATTGATGAAAACATTTTGAAAGATAGCACCCCATTCAGCAAATGATGCCGCAGGGAGACGTAAGTTGCTATCAATTTGACTATAATCAATCTCAGTACCTCTTGCCAAGAAACTGGTCTGACTGGTAATCTCTTCAATCACTCCTCTTGTGCGTAAGCTTTTCCGTAATTGCGTATTCTCGGTATCGGCGATGTAGTCAAACAGGAGATTCGTTGCTTTTGCTCTCTTGAGCCATGATGTTAATTCCGTGCTCAGAGATTGTAGATTATTCTGGAGTTCAGAACTCATTGTCTCAATGTTTTGCATTCTATTAATTGTCTTCTCAATGTAAGTGAATTGCTTTCTCAATTCATGCTGGTACGACAGCGCAGAAATACCAGCTGTGGCGAGCGGAGCAAGAAGTCCCATCTGTTTAAGGGCAAGCTCCTGTTGGGTCTCTGCTGCTGTTGTTGCCTCTTGGACTCTTTTATAAATTTCCTGATAGATATCTTTAGGAATTTCCTGTTTGTAGTATTCCAATACCTGCTCAACATACTCGAATTTCAGCGACGTGGGTTCAGATGATGTTTCATTTTGTTTTCTTTTAATCTTTCTTCGAGCAGTTTCGTTAGCATACCAATCAAATGCGTAGCGAATTGTGTTCACCAGATCTTTGTAGGCAGTCGTTTCGGCTAGACGGTCTCGTGTAATCATAATACCAAGATTGGGTTCTGTGGAAGTGTTAACTCTCACGAGTCCGAAAACTCGTCCAAGCGTTGGTAAATCGTTTAAGCCTCTGAAAACTTGGATTTCCTTAGGAAGAAGTTGGGAAACATTTCGTCGATGGGAATGGTCATACTCAAGTTTCAGCCAGTCACTTTCTGATGAACCGTAATAGGGTAGACGAAAGTCTCCATCATAGACGTGAACACCGCTATACTTTCCAACATATTCCCGTGCTGTATCAACTCTAATTCCGTATTTCTGTTTGCCCCGTAAATTATAGATTCGAATGTCAAATAGACAGGTGTTAAGGTTTTTTGTTTTGCTAAATTCCTCTTTATTATGCTCAAAGTCCGCAATTTTGTATTTATGAATAGTTGGTTGCTCTCCCTGATATTGTAAGGAAAACTCTACTTCTCCATCTGCAGCCTTGCCAACAAGTCGGGCAATCCAGATTTTTTTTATTGCATTCATCTGTTCTAAAAATGTTTTGGAGTAGTCCCGATGTGACGATCGAAAATGAATCTTGAATTGATTTTTTGGGTCATCCAGAATAGATCTGAGAGGCGGTTGAAGCCACCACAATTCTGAAGCCAAGCCACGAATCAAATCTTCTGTCCACTCATCTTTGAGTTCTTCCAAAATGAGTGAAGTTCCTTTCCTAAAGGGCGTATTTGACTTCTTAGGGATATACTCTACCTCTACTTTAGTAAGAAATTGCTTATGTCTTATAGCCTCATCCCAATTGATTTTGGCTTCAAGCCATTCACCATTTCCATTCTTTGGTACAGTTTGGATTGTCAGTTTGTTAGCAAGAAATTGAACGGCTAATCGTCCCACACCTTTTGAGCCGGTCATGATTCGTCCAAAGTCTCTTGATTTCTTTCCGGTTTTGTGTGTTGTACCAATCCGCATCCAGAAGTTTTTGAACTCGTCAGAGGTCATACCATGACCATTATCACTGATTTCAATGCTACGCTTGTTAGGGGCAAACTTAATCGTCACTTTGGTTGCGTCAGCATCATAACTGTTTTTAACCAACTCAGCCAATGCGATGTGGGGTTTACCGACAAGTCTCTCGCCAAGTTCTCTCAAGAGTTCAGCATCAATTGTAAAAGGAAGTGTAAACATGGTTTTATCCTTTGTTTCACTAAGAGACGTTTTCAAGGTGATGTTTGATGCTTTTCGCGATAACTCGTGATAGTTCAACAGGCACGGCATTCCCGATGAATCGACCAATAGCTTTGATGGGATGTAGATCATCTGGGTGAACAAATTTGTAGTTGTCTGGAAATGTTTGGAGTCTTGCTGCTTCTCTTAACGAGATCGCTCGATCCTGTTCAGGATGCCCAAATCTACCGTTTCCAAAGCCATAGCATTGGGTTGTAATTGTTGGTGATGGAGCGTTCCATTTCATTCTTCCGTAAATT
>CAZURU010000431.1:640-4496 GCA_964623585.1 uncultured bacterium | reverse complement strand
TCCTCAACCCAACCTACGGAAGAATGGAATAAAAATAATTCAAATTGGTATTATTTGGATGGAATGTCCCAGAGGAAGATTATTCCCCCTTCTGGATATCCATTTGTGCTTGCTAAGGTTTTGCCATCAGGTGCGAATGTTAGGTTGCTGATGTATCCTCCTGGCGCCTCGAATTTAACAATCTGCTTACCGTTCGGTATTTCCCATAAATGAATATTTCCAGTTTCATCACCACTTGCCAGAATTGTATCATCGGGAGAAATTGTCAAACGGCAGACAGTATTGGCATGCCCTCTGAGGGTTGCTATATGGGTCTGTGTCTGAATGTCCCATAAAAAGATTGCGTTATTTTCAAAACTTCCAGCGGCAGCAAGCATTTTTCCATCGTTGTTGATAACACCAGCAAAAACAGAAGTCTCCCCGACTGGTACTGAATCCTTAGGCACATCAAAAGCTGCCAATTGTTTACTAGTAGATATGTCCCATAAGTAGATTATATCTTTCTTATCTTTTCCCAAAGTAGCTAACGTTTTTTCATCAGATGATAATGCTAAAGGTCTGGCATACGATTCGTGTGTAATAGTAAATACTTGGTTACTAGTTGCAATATCCCATACCTGAATCTTACTTCTAACCGAAGCAGCGGAATATAATCGCACTGCCAGTTTTCCACCTTCTGGCGTTAATGCAATTTTTCCAATTGTCCAACTAAAATAATAATTCCCTGAAGCACTCCAATAGTAATCTGTTCCTTCTACATTGTGGTTTACCTCTGGGATAGTATAAGAATTACCTTTTTTTCCTGTCGTCACATCCCATTCCTCAATGGTCCCCTTACTCTCACTAATCAGTTTTGTATTATTCTTTGAGAAGGTTAATCCACCGATATGCCCTTTTTTACTTGATGTAAAGGTCATATTCGTTTTGCTTGTCGTCAGATCCCAAAGTTTAATGTTGCCCGACCTATCGCCACTTGCAAGCGTTTTTCCATCGTGTGCAAATGCCAATGTTGTTATCCGTGTAGTATAGTCTGTCGTAAGAGTATGCATCTGGGAATCTATAAATGCTTCCCATAAATTGATTGTGCCATATCTATCTACTGCTGCAAGGATTTTGCCATCCTCAGAAAGCGCATGCAGTTCTTGTAGAAACGAGTATTGACCGGGAACTGTATTCAACACATTTATTTGCCTCCGTTTAGCAATATCCCAAATCTCACAGAAGTCGTCTCCTATTATTATGAAATATTTGTTGTCTCTTGAAAACTTTACATCCACTGTCTCGTGAAACGTAGCGATTTCCTGACGGGTAGTGAGATCCCATATTGCGCATCCTCCCCCCATTCTGCTACTCAAAAAAGCGAACGTTTTTCCGTTACCTGAAAACTTTACATCTATACCCCAATCGAATTTTGCTATAAGTTTACCCGTATCAACATCCCAAAGTTCGCCGGCTCCACCTTGACCTATTGACTTGCTCGTGAAGTGCCGACTTTTAGTTATAAGTGTTTTACCGTCTGGAGCAAAGTTCATTTCGTCTATCCATTCAACCCATGAAGGATGTTGTTCACTTGAAAAAAGTGTTTTGACACCTGGGATGCGTAAACGATCTTGTATTGACACCGATTCCCCATCGTCCGTTCGTTTTACAGCATCGGGATTGTTTTCAACCGTTCTTTTTCCATCAAGTGTGCGTATCAGTTTATGCGTATGTCCATCTTGTATGTAAATTGTGCCGTGCCTATCTCCGGCAGCGAGTGCATACATCACTTTACCTGAAGGATCGATATAAACATCAGCCGCAATCTGCCATCTATCAGGTCTATGGACCACCCAATCTATATACTCATCATATTTAGGTTCTGTGAGTTTTGGACTGAACGAATCTATTTCTCTTCCCGTAGTAATATCCCACAACCATATTGTAGCCATCATATTCTGTATCATTAGAGTTTTGCTATCGGGTAAGAACTTAAGTGATTTAAGAGAACCGTCAGATATAGTCGTTAGTGACCCAGTTTCACCTTCACCTAAAAAATCACCAACTGTGAAAACTTCTTGGTTTGGTGGTAGAATGTGTGTGGACCATGTACCATCAGACAGGATTTTAAATAATTTTGTAGGACTTCTTGGTATATCAATTGAGAGTATACTTTTTCCAACCGTAGCGTCCCAAATTCGGATCTTTTTATCATATCCACTGGTTGCGATTGTTTTGCTATCTGGCGAGAACAGAACACGGGGATTAGTGTTCAGAGTTTTTTGCACATCTCCAATAAGGATGGCAATCTCGTCACCCGTCTTAACATCATATAACCAGACACCCGCATTACCTGCTATTGCCAAACGCTTTGCATCAGGAGAAAACTGCATGTCGTTTATTATACCTTTACCCAATCTCCGTTTTGCTCCTTCCGGTAAATTCCACCTTGTATAATCTCCTTGCTCCTCTAATACTTGATTAGCATTGTCTCCATCACCACCATTCCCTCTACCTTCAAAATCTGCAAGTTGGCCTGACTGATTTCGTTCATCATTTACTTTCTCTATCTCTTTTACTATAGGTGCTTCAACAAGTTCTACCTCCATCTCAACCTGCGAATCCAAGCTATAAAGTTCTTGGAAACGCGCTGAGTATTGGCTACCTATACCGAGCATAAGTGCAATAACAACTGCGCTTGACAATCCGATACCCCACGGCATCAGAGGTTTACTGGCAGAAGGTGTTACAGGTTTTGTACGTGCGATTTCTTGCATGATGTCCTCCGTTAGGGTAGGTGAAATCTGGAAGTTACTGATTGCTTCACGGATCATGGCTTCTTCTTTTTTCAAACGGTTGCGTGCCCGATGGAGTCTACTCTATTATACAAGAATTTTGTCTTTTAATATATTAAAATTTTACACACCCCAGTGTAACACCTCCTTGACAAAATAGAGCAAAATGGATAAAATGCCAATTAATGAACACTGAATAGGAGTTAATTTCTTTCACTCTTATATCTAAGGCACAATCAGACTTTCAATTATACACCCTCAATATTGGGAAGGAACTCGACATGATTCAGACAGCTTATCAAGAGACATATCGTCCACAGTATCACTTCACACCGAAAACGAACTGGACTAACGATCCAAATGGATTAATCTACTACAAAGGGGAATATCACCTCTTCTTTCAACACAACCCGACCGGTATCAACTGGGGAAACATGACATGGGGTCACGCTGTTAGTCCCGATCTTGTTCACTGGAAACAGTTACCGCATGCTATACATCCGGATGAACTGGGAACTATTTTTTCAGGTTCGGGTGTTGTGGATTGGAACAATACAGCTGGTTTTCAAATAGGAGATGAAGCAGTGCTTGTTGTCTTCTATACTTCGGCTGGTAGTCACGCTCCCGAAAAAGTGCCATTCACACAGAGTATCGCTTATAGCAACGACCGGGGACGGAGTTGGACAAAATATGATGGCAATCCTGTGATTGAACATATTGTCGCAAGCAACCGAGACCCAAAAGTAATTTGGCACGAGCCGACGCAAAAATGGGTGATGACGCTCTTTCTTGATGGAAACGATTTTACATTCTTCGGTTCAACAAACCTTAAAGAGTGGGAACGACTTTCAGATATTAAAATTCCTGATGGTGAATGTCCCGACATTTTTGAACTCCCTATTGATGGTAATCCAGATTATACCAAATATGTGTTTTGGGGTGCTGGTGGAAAATACTATGTCGGGGATTTTGATGGTAAAACTTTCACGCCAGATGGAGAATCGCAACGGGCAGACTACGGTAGGAATTTTTACGCTGCACAGACATGGAGTGATATTCCTGATTCTGATGGACGTCGAATT
>CAZURU010000431.1:0-630 GCA_964623585.1 uncultured bacterium | reverse complement strand
AGATTGCATGGATGAATGGGAGTAATCCACCCGACATGCCGTTTAATCAGCAGATGAGTTTCCCATGTGTACTGACTCTTCACTCAACAGATGATGGTATCCGTTTGCATCGCGAACCCGTTACTGAAATAGAGAACATTCACGACTACACACATGCATGGCGCAATGTTCCGTTAAATCCTGATGAGAACCTTTTGGCTGGTTTGACTGGGGAGTTGTTTGATATTCGGGCTGAGATAGAACTCAACGATGCATCAGCTGTAGGATTCAATATCCGGGGTCAAGATGTGCGATATGATGTCAGTGAAAGCCAGTTGACGTTCCTTGAAAGGAGCGGCCCTCTTACGGCACAAGACGGCAAAATTCAACTCCAGATTTTGGTGGATCGTATCTCTATTGAAGCATTTGGGAATGCGGGTGCACTCTCAATGACATCGTATTTCGTGCCAGATTTAGAAAACGCTGACATCGGGATTTATGCCGAGGGCGGTTCTGCTATACTCGCCTCGTTGAAAGTGCATGAGTTGAAATCTTCGTGGGTCTAAACATAAATCCACTGTCTGCATATAAAGTTGAAATAATACTTTAGGTAATTTGGCGAGGTTAGGAAACCTCGCCAGCAGGGGAGTG
>CAZURU010000430.1:0-4502 GCA_964623585.1 uncultured bacterium | reverse complement strand
CCGGGATCATCTATATAACTGGCGTGTCCTCCGCGTAATCCGCGATTCAGACAACTATCAAAGATAATCCAGTGACAAAATATTTACACACCCTTATGTAATGCCATGTGTCTATTTCCGTATCAACATTTTGCATGTTGCTGTGAAATCATCTGCCGTGAGGATATAGAAATACAGACCACTTGCAACCGGTTCACCGACCACATTTTTGCCATCCCAATGGGCAGCACGACTACGGTCTTGATACGTTCCTGCTGGCATATTTCCAAGTTTAAGTGTCCTAACAACTTTTCCATCTGCTGCATAAATAGAGATACTGACATCTGCGGGATTCGCGAGTTGATAAGGTATCCACGTCTCTGGGTTGAATGGGTTTGGGTAGTTTGGGAATAAGGCAGTTTCTTTTGGTGCTAATGCTTTCGCCAAACGTTCGAGTATTCGCAAACCGTGCTGAAATATGTCATCTTGTCCATTGATCTGTTTTGCAAGGTGTATCCAGTGCTGCACATTTTTTGCTGCGATGCGCGTGTGTTTTTTCGAATGTAGTGCGGGTGCATTTTCACCTGCTCCGAGTGCTGCTGCGACTTTTACAAGGTCAACGATATTGACAATGCCATCCTTGTTGATGTCCTCTTTATCAATGTCCGTACTGTGATGAAACCTTGAAGCGAGTTGAACTAAATCGGTAATATTCACAATACCGTCACTGTTGACATCTTCCGGTCTGAGTTGTGGGTCTATGACGATCCCAGTATTGAACAAGAGGTGTGGTAAGATATTTCCGTTGCTATCTGTAAGGATAACATCGGTAAGCACTAATGTTGTGGCTTTTATGTCAAGGACTTCAAATGTGATGTCTGCAAGGTTGCATCTCCGTTTGCTGTTCCGTCAACGGAAGTTGCAGCAAGTGTTATTTTATTCTGATCTTCTATGGGAGGTATCGGAAAAGCACCATCAGGCAGATAATCTTGGTTTGCACTTCCGACATAGCGAAGGACATTTGCATCATATATGACACTGAATTGGTATCCACCGATGTTTTGTCCGTTTTCAATGGCGATGTTGATAGTAAAAGTTTGTCCATTTGCGGGAGATACGCTTTTGTAGGGTGTGATACGCACTCTGTTTGTGTTTTGAAGATTCCAAAGTGTGAAATACCCACCATTAAACGCTGCAAGAGTGTTTCCATCGGGACTGAACAATACGTTGCTGTATCTTCCACCACGAAATGCAGCTTTCGGTCTGGCGGTTTCAACATCCCATAGGTAGACTGTATCGTTTTCTGCTGTAGCGAGTGTGGAACTATCTGGGGTAAATGAACCGGATATGCCTTTTATGTCAGCTTTGTATGTGCTCGTGTTCACATCCCATAAGCGAGCAGTCTCTTCGGTGTTTATCAAAAGCGTTTTTCCATCGGGGCTGAACACGACGCGAGTTATTGTATTTGTATCTGCTGGTGGTTCAATTGTTATTGTGCTTTCACCTATATTGACATCCCATAAGCGGACTGTTCCATCTGAACTTCCGCTTGCCAGCGTCTGTCCATCAGGACTGAATGCGGTGCTGTGGACTACTTCTGTGTGTCCAGCAAGTGTTTTTTTGATTTCGCCTGTATTGACATCCCATAAGTCAATTCTACTCTGTTGATTTGCATGTGCAAACAGAGAACTATCAGGACTGAATGATAGGCTCTGTGTTGATATAGGATCTTCCGAATAAGAATTTCTGACTGTAACAGAGGTTCTGATGTCCCCGCTTTCTGTGTCCCATAAGTGGATTGTCATATTGTAGTAGTTTTGGCTGCTGATACTTGCGAGTGTTGTTCCATCTGGACTGAATAAAACTCTAACAATAGTTCCACGCTGTCCAATAAGCTCTTTCTTTTCTTTTCCTGTGGCGACATCCCACAAGAAAAGTGTTCCAGGATTATTACGATGCTGTGCCAGTCCAACTGCGAATGTGTTTCCATCAGGACTGAATGCAATACTATTGGTTCTATAATAAGGGATTGGGATTGAAAATTTCTGTTTCTCTGTAGAAACATCCCATAGCTGAACCTGATTTCCATTAAGACTTGCAAGCGTTTGACTGTCGGGACTGAACGCAATGTTTGCGAAAGTATTTGAGATGTGTAGTGTTGAAATGATTGTAAGTATCGTAATAATTATCAAGAATGTTCTGTTCATTTGAAATCCTACCTTTTTTGTTGTCATTTTACTTGCAAGTATTTTACCAGTTTTTGCATTTTTGTAAAATAGGAAATTGGGTTGTTTTGAGGCTGTTATTTAATCAGAATCGTTTTCATCATGGACATCTATTTTTGCCCCTTGTGTGAGATATGCCTCAATATAATCGTCAAGCTGCCAGACGTTTCCTTTTGTTTCTCTGTATCCGCCTATTTCTATATGCCATTCGCAACAAGCACAAGGAGGTGTGTAAAGTTTTTGCACTTTATTTGTCAGAAACGTGGATTACGCGGGTTATGCGGAAGGGGTTTCTTGTGCATTTTAAGTTTACTTTCATAGGTTGGTTTTGATATTAGCAAAACTCCATAGGCGTCAGTTTAGTACAGAGAAGGGTAATGAATGCTGAATGTGTTTGTATAAAGAAGCACATTCTTCCAGATTGTGCTTCTTTGTAGCCGATCTAAGTCATATAATCATCCAGAAACCCCTTCCTCGTCCTCCGCGGAATACGCGATTCTGACAAAAAAGGTGACAAAAACTATACACACACGTCAAATTTATTCTGGTTTTGTACGGGCTTTTTGGAATTCTGCTGTCCACCTTTTAATCGTGCAAAATTGCTGAGAGATTGACTGCACTTTGTGCAGCAATGGTTTATGTGTTTTCTTTTGACATTTTCGGTTTTGTGCTATACAATTCGCTTCGTAAATAAAACACAACTTTCTCACCAATGAGGTGCCTATATCTTTTCTTTAGCGAGAAAGTTGTTAGCGAGAGCCTACTATATCTCGAAAACAGGATATGATGGCAGGTTTGTAAATACAGGTAAGAAAAAGCGTGTCAAGTTCAATGAACTGACGTTTATAGGAAGAACAACCAAAGTGCCAGGGGCTTTTTCTCCTGCATGCAATGCTTATGATATCAGTCAAGTGTTGAGTTGGATCGCAAGTAGACAAGGTACAGTGAATTCTCAACTCAAAATGATGATGGATATACCTGGCTTGGTGCGCGCATTGCTACGACAGAAAGCTATCACTTTGCAAGGTTAGACGAAATATCTAAAGGCGTTTTGCCTTATGTTGTTAAGATTTCGGCTATCATTGCGTCAATTTGCTTCCAATCCCAAGGTATGACCTTTCCTGCCCCTTTTACTTCTGCTGAAGTTCGTGATTGTGGTCGTATTTGAAAAATGGGTTTTTTCTGCTGACGCGTTTCGTTCACCTCTTTTATTACACCTGGGGCATTATATGTGTCGTCTCCGAGCATGACAATGACGATGTCTGATTTTTCTATTTGCTTGTGTGCTTTCTTTAGCCACGCTGCATCTGGATGGTACTGTTCATTAAGGGATGTGTCTATAATCTGATATTCCGAACATGTTTCCGCCTGTTTGTAAAAATTGCGGTGAAGATCATTGTCTTTGTCGAACTCAAAGCTGAGAAAAATTCGAACTGGACGATTGTTCATATAAAACCTCCATATTATAGCAGTTTCAATGACTTGTGATCAGAGTACCGTTCTGATCTGGGTCTGGGTTATATCCATTTGGCAGGCAGATGGATAATCCGATGATGTGAGTCAGTCTTATTTGTCTGGCAGTGTTTTGAGTATCCAGTGTTATACTTGAACACAGGGGGCAGATTTTATAGTGCGGACTTCTCCCTATTACACTTTTTACAGAGCATCTGACAATTATCCTCGTTGGTCTTACCTCCTGCAGACCAGGGGGTGATGTGGTCTGCTTCCATCTCTTTGATTGTGAATTTGTCATCACAAATAACGCAAATGGTTTCCTGTTTTTCGTAGACCTTTTGCTTCATGCTTTCTGTAAAGGTGCGTATGTTAAGGTGTTTCTCCTCGCCAGTGAGAATGTATGGGTATATACCCTTTTTTTGTGTGACATCATCGTCAAGTATAAGACGGGCAGTTTCCTTCTCAATCTTTTCAGCATCAAGGTCGGAGTCTTTATAGTCGTTGTACAACGAACCCCAATCTACGCCCTTCATGAACAGGACTTACGCATTCCCCTCGCTTGCGGGGGATAAAGGGGGGTAAATCCTTAAAAATAGCAGGAAATCCAAATAATCGAGGAAAAAATCCTTGAAAAAGCGAAATTCTAACATGACTTACGCATTCCCCTCGCTTGCGGGGGGATAAAGGGGGGTAAATCCTTAAAAATAGCAGAAAATCCAAATAATCGAGGAGAAAATCCTTGAAAAGCGAAATTCTAAACAGAAAAACCCACATTTGCGTAAGTCCTGTCTAAACAGAAAAACCCAAATTTGCGTAAGTCCTACTCAATTTTAACTTGACATC
>CAZURU010000429.1:0-4546 GCA_964623585.1 uncultured bacterium | reverse complement strand
GATTGTGCAGAGTCGGAACCCCTCTTATGACAAGGCGCAGGCGTTGCGTCTCTATACGAAAAAATCGGGGATGGAGAGCCTTGTTCGCGAGGATATTGCGCGTTATCGGCAGGCGATTGCAGCGGCTGGTGGAGTCTTCGGTGGCAGTGAGCCGATACAACAGTTAGTCAAGCAGTTTGAGGGACCTCTTGATGCGGTCCATGCTGCAGCGGAGGTTGGCTTAGAAACCAATGATTTTCTCAAAAAGATTCGTGAGAATAGCACACTCCAGAATGCGGGGTTGTTGGTGTTAGGGGTTGAGAAAGGGACTGTTAAGCGGGATGCCTGGGAATCGGAATTTAGTGGGATAACCCAGCAGCTTATTGAAACAGACACAGAACCTCCAAAAATTGTAAAGACAAATCCAGCTGCCGGCACGGTGATTTCTGAATATGAGGATTCATTAAATGTGCTCAGTAGTCTATCAGTTATGTTCAGCGAGAGGATTAAGACTGATAGCGTTTCAATTAGTGTAGTTGTTACCAAAACTAAGGATTCAATGAGTGAACCTTTGGAAGTGAATCTCTCTGGTACAGTGAGTTGGAGGGGTGATTCTGTGGTATTCACCCCAAATGTCCCAATGCGTGCAGGACGCGTGTATAATGTTACTGTCTCTGGAGCAATAGACTTAGCCGGGAATGCTCTCACAAGTTCATACAGTTTCGATTTTAGCGTGCCGAGTCCAAAACTGGCTTATAAGTATCATATTCAAACAGAAGATATTCGGGATGGAAACGGGGAAGCTGCCCTGAAGCGCATCGCCGCGAAACCGGAAATCTTTGACAATAAAGAAAAGTGGAAACTATTAGTTGCCGCGAATTGGGATGATTATCTATTTGATGAGAACAAATTAAGGGTCGGCCAACTTTTGTTGATTCCTCGGGGACGCGCTTGGGATGAATGGAAACCTAGTAAAACTCAGCAGGATTCTGAAGTCATTTTTGAACTAATTGAGGGTATAAGGTTTGCTGATGGTACTGAAGTAAAATCTGTCGCTAAAGTTGATATTGACTCCCTTCGGGACTTGCCTGTTCGTCTGGGGGAAAATGACCATCTTGAAGGTGTAACCCTAATGAACCAAAGGGACGAAAAGATCCATGTGCGGACGTGTAGAGAATATGATTCTGCGCTTAAGCAAGGCTACGATGCCTATACAAATTTTGACATAAAAATGTCAGTTTGGTTCAAACATCAATGTGGATTGCTGAATGCTTTAGAGAAAGCATCTACGCCGCAGCGAAGTTATATATCAACTCCTAAAGTGGGAATAGCCAATTTAGATTTGCTCCCATTTGCCATCTTCCCTCCCGAACCGTCTTCTACTAGCTGGCGTTGGAATGATCAGAGGGATTTAGACACAATATTTCTGGAAAAAGCCCAGAATGGTGATCTCATAGTTATAGAAGAAAGTCAAAACTTCTTGCGAACCGAAGAAGATGGAATGGGTCAATGGTTGAAGGAAGTAGTACGTGCTGACTTTAACAACGACGGTATTGAGGATATTTTGCTATTTGAGTACCATTATTACATAGGAGGCACACTAGGCGGTGGTGGGATCATTATATTAACTCGTAAATCAATGGCTGAAAAGTTTGAAGCAGTGAGACCACCTAACCTTTCAGAGTCTTCCGCCTATCCGTATTGGTTTGATTGACAATTGAATTATAGTAAAGTTTAGAATTAATAGGACACCTCGTGCCGGTTCGGTTAGGAATGCAGGGCGCAAATGTAAAGCAAAGACAAATTTTGCCGCATGTGGGCAAAATTTGGGCGAGTACGCCGCAAAACCGAACCTACCGGGGGATCCAAGTTTCTCTTTATTTTTAGGATTTGCTATAAATGGTTTATCTTTTTCAATTACTATCGTTGTAATGTTTTTAAAAAGGAAATTTGAAATGCAAGTCAATATGGGACATCGTAAGGTTGCTGCTGAGCTTAGTGAAGAACGCTTAGAGAAGTTCTTGGAAAACGGACGCAAGCTCAAAAGATCCAAAGCTTATCCGATTAAATGTAGACTTAAGCTCAATCGCGTATGGAAAATGTCTGAGGAACAATGTGAGACGATCCTCCGTAATACAGGTTCTCCACCGATATATCCATATCAGCATCGTTGGTCCCCTTACGTCGCAATAATTCCTACTGGTGGCATAACCCGAAGGGGTTACGTAAAAGAGGTATGGATTGAGGATTATACTAAATCAATAGAAATTGATAACCAACACTACGAATTAATAGATCCTTATGTCCATGATACCGAACAATGGATACAAGGATTCATGCTAGATTCTACTGATTTGATAAAGTTGTTGCCTAGCCCCAAAATAGTGGTGAAGTATTTCCGGAGGAAAAGTCCAATACCTTGAAATTAACCGCCCAATATAGCTTAGATATAAAGAAACGATACTTTGGGTACGATGCTATCGTCCTATAAACATTGGAGAAAGCATAATGATAAAAGGCAAATGCATTTACTGCAAGGAAGTGAAAGATTTAAATGAAGAGCACGCTTTTCCTGACTCTCTACGGCAAAAAGGGATCTCCAAGTGGGTAATTCGCAAACACTTGTGTACAGATTGTAATAGCCAATTAGGAAAACTTGATGTGGTTTTATCAAGGAGATCTCCACTTGCATATTTATGGGAGCGAGTTCAAAGCAGTTTAGGAAACGAAACAAACACACTACGTTCATCAATTTTTGGGAAAAGGATCGATGGGATTAATCCAGTGAGATTATTTTTGTCAAATCCTGTTTACGATGATCATATATTGCTGCATGATTTCATAGTAGAGAGTAATGATAATGAAAAAAATGCTACAGAATATACGGTAACAGCTTTGCAGCCTCAAATAATTTTAACCTTGCGCACTGGTGAACAGTCTGAAAGGGAAATCATTGTAAAAAATCGAGAGGAATTTAACGCTGTTAATTTAGATGGAGATTTCATTACAGACTATAATGAACAAGATGATGTATACTGCATTTTTGGAAATACTTACGTTTTTCCGCCAGAAGCAGCCAATCGTTTTTTTCGTAAAGTAGATGAATTCAAATCCAAGTTCATGAAGGATTCACCTATTACTCAATATTCCTCTCTGGTTTTATTTCCTGAAGAAGATAAATATCAAGGAAAAGCAAAGGATTTTTACAATGCTTTTCAAGGTGAAGTAAAGGAGGATGTATCGGCAAAGAAATTTCAAAATCCAGAAGTGTTTACACAGACAGTTCAAGCGGTATCCGATCCAAAATCTATTCCTGAGTTTCTTAGGGCAATAGCAAAAACAGCATTTCATTGCTTTTTGTTCCACTATCCTAAATTTACTGGACACGAACCCATATTTGACAGTATCAAGGAGTTTATCTCTACCGGGACTCCTAACAAATTTGTCGCTCAATGCAGAAATACTGAAACCGCAGATCTCGTTTATGATTCTACAGAGCATCGGCACGTGTTTTATTTTTTTCTCCAAGGCAACGATATCGGTTGCCGAATAGACTTTTTTACAGGTCTTTTGCCTATCCAGTTTTCTTATGAGGTAATCTTAGCAGGAAATCCCGAAAAGTCACATCCAACCTGTGATCGTGTGGAATCTGTTCCGTTTTCTGTACATCCGGAAAGTCAGATGAAAAAAAGAATATACCCGGTAACCGATCTTGGAGTCGTACGGAAACCACAATGGGGCGACGGGGTCCTCTGGTTGCCTAGATCTACGCGAGGGAATGATGCTGTCTTCTATAACAATCGCGGTGTTGATTATAGAAAAGAGGGCAAACTGGATCTTGCTATTAAAGATTTTGACAATGCCATTGAACTCAACCCTGAGTTTGCTGAGGCTTATAACAATCGCGGCAACGCCTATGACAACAAAGGCGATTTTGACAAGGCTATTGTTAACTTTAACATGGCTATAAAATTCAAATCGGATTTTGTTGAGGCCTATGTCAATCGCGGCGTTGCTTATGGTAAAAAAGATGAGTTTAACAAGGCTATTACTGACTTTAACATAGCAATAGATCTGGATCTAAATCATGCAGGAGGCTATTTCAACCGTGGTAATGCTTACCTTCTCAAAGGTGATTTTGAGACAGCCATTGAAAACTATGACACGTCAATAAAACTGGATCCTGATGATGCTCAGTCCTATTGCCATCGCGGTCTTGTTTGGTTACACCTGAAAGAATGGGATAAGGCAAAAGCCGACCTGATCGATGCCAAAGGCAAAGGGGTTGATATCATTGCTGCATTTCATAACTCCTACAGAGACGTTGCAACGTTTGAGCGAAGAAATAGCGTTAAACTGCCGAAAGACATCGTCGCGATGTTGAGACAATATTCAGTGAACAATTTTACGACAACACAGAGAGTCTTGACTGCCGATGGGGAAACACAAGAATCTTATGCAGTGTTAGAACTGTTGGAGAAATTTCGCAGGATTGGTAAGCCCTTGAGTGAGTACCTCCGTGGGCAGTCTTCACGGGGTATCACGACAGGGTGCAACGAGGCGTTTA
>CAZURU010000428.1:0-4558 GCA_964623585.1 uncultured bacterium | reverse complement strand
TTTAAGGATTTACCCCCCTTTATCCCCCGCAAGCGAGGGGAATGCGTAAGTCCTGGTGTGAAAGTCTTGAATGTTTAGTGACAAAAACTTTACACACCCTTCTCTTACTTTCTATTGCCTATTTTTTCCTAATAGTGTATAATACTCATATTGATTTAATTCCCTTGTTTACCCACCTAATATAATCAGAGGAGGAGATTAGATGAGTCGTTTCGGGTTCACGAGATTTTATGTATCCATCGTAAGTTTTGTTGTTATGTTGATGGCGGCACCTTACTGCTCAGCAGCGACATTTTCAGGTAGAATTGTTGATGTAGAGGGAAATCCTGTTCCAGATGTGGAGGTATCAATAGATTCATTTAAAGGAAAGTTTATTCTTGATAGGCATAGGTTGGACATGCATGAACGTGTGTTTCCTCCCCCAGAGCCTGCTGTGAGTGATGCTAATGGGATTTTCTCTATTGACAATATTACATCACACACAGTGAACGCATTGAAATTGTTTGGTGGCTTTCATTCAGATTATGAACTCATATCAATAGTGTTGCAAGGTATTAGTTTCTATATACATCGTCATGGACGAATTATGCATGAAGGATTTCCTTTTGGTATTGAAGAGGCGATCGACATTAAGGATGTAAAGATTACTGTTCGTTTGCGTATGAAAATTAGTGGACAGGTACTTGATGTCGATGGTGCGCCGCTAAGCAATGCACGTGTTAACATAAGGGTCAGAAGGCGATATATAGGTGGGGGTGGCGGTAGTGGTGGTGGCACAATAACACTTGATGAAGAAGGAAAGTTTACACGTTATTTAAGCTCTCCAGCGTACTGTACTGTTTCTGTGACATATCAGGGACAGACCGTTGAATCCAAGGAGGTATTACTTGAACAGGGACAACGTCTTGAAGGACTCACTCTAAAACTTAAAGAGAAAATAGAAGAACCTAAAATACCGGAAGAGGTTAGGCAACATCATCCGGGAGAACAGGATTTTGAACGTAGACGAGCATTCCAAGAGCGTCAACGAAAAGGTGTGTGGGCAATCAACCCGGCTAATAGACATGCATACAAAAGGATCGAATGTCAGACTCCAGAGGAAGCGATAGAGAGAGCTGAAGAGGAAGGTGCACATCTCGTTTCAATTAATGATGCAGCTGAACAGACGTGGTTGCTTTATGTATTTGGTAGAGAAAACTATTGGATAGGATTCACCGATGGACTAAGGAAAAACGATAAGGAGTGGGATGATGGGGATCCTCTCGCTTATACCAATTGGGATGATAATAATCTGATATCGGAAAGTGATAAGGATACAGAAAAGAAAGATCAGACAAAATACAGTGTACTGATCGGTGTGACTGGTAAATGGCAAAGAACGCGTAGTGATGGTCATCTCGTGAATATCACTAAAAGAGCAATTTTAGAAAAAAGTAATTTTGTGATAGGGGCCCCTGCCCTGGAGGAAAACACGGATTAACTAACATATTGTAGAAGTTAGAATTGATTTGACATTATGTTCGGTTAGGAAACCGAACCTACCGGGGTGTGCTACAAAAGTGTCTCATTAATTGTATGTTTTACTACATAACCATATACAAGGAGTATTGACGATGAAACAATTAATAGTTTTGGCTTGTATTTTTACAATATGCTTCACAGTGCAAAGTATAAGTGCTGAAGAGATAATCCAACAGCCAGAACAAAATGCAACGTGTGGACTGGCTGGCATAGTTGTAGACATTGAAGGAAAACCTTTGCCAGGTTTCAAGTTTTCTATTCTTTCATCTGAAACCAACAACGGAAATAGACCACCGCAGTTTGGAGGTCCAGGTCCTTGGATAGTAGCAGAAGAAAACGCTCAAAAGGGTACGCCTCAGAGGTTTCTGTCGGTGGAAACAGATGCAGATGGAAAGTTTGATGTACCCAATATCATACCTGGTCAGATACAGATAATGCCATTACCTGAAGTTAGCAATGGACAACAGGAAGAGAATAAAGCAAAAGATGTACAAGTAGGTGCTCATTTTGCCAGACACTTGATGTTCGGTAGGGTAGAATCTGGTATAAGATTAGTTTCTATTCGCCTGAATAAACTTACTTTTTTCTATCCAGAAGATATACATGGACCTTTTGATAATTTTCGGTTTGGACTTAAACCGAATGTGAAAATGAAAGACGTTAAAATTACTGTGCAGAAGAGGTTGAAGATCTATGCGCAAGTCGTGTATTCAGATGGCACACCCGTTGCAAATGCAGAAATAGATCTTGATATGGAGATCGAACCCGGTGATATTGGAACGCAAGGAGGTTCCCATGGAACAGATAATTTTACCGACGCGAAAGGACATTTTTTAGAGTATACAGACGATCCAGGGTATTATACGCTGTCTGTAGAGTATAATGGATTTACTGGTGGTGCAGGTCCCTTCGTTTTAACAGATGACAAACAACCTGAGAATCTTGTCATAAAACTTAATGGTAGTCCTACTGTAAAGAAAAAACCGAAGGAAGTTAGTAAGGAGTTTGATGAGGATAAAGCGCGGAGTTTTGTCCAAGGGTTATTGGGTAAAAGAAATGCTCCTCCACCTCCTATAAGAATAGATGGAGATGTTCGTCGGTTTGTGAGAGAGCAGGAAGAAATTGTCTGGATCATTAACCCTGCGAATGGACATGCTTATGCAAAGATCAGTTGTGGAGATTGGTATGATGCACAACAGAAAGCGATAAAAGAGGGTGCACATCTTGTATCTATCAACAATGAAGAGGAGCAGTTTTGGATTGAGTCAATATTTCAGAGTCATTCGTTTTGGATAGGACTTAACGATGTTGAGAATGAAGGTGTATGGCAATGGGATAGTGGTGAACCGGTAACATATATGAATTGGACAACTTTTTATCCTTTTCACGATAACGTACCTGATACAGAAAAAGATTTTGTTGCTATGACCAATTTTTTTGATGCGGGATGGCAGTCCTCTGGAGAAAATTCGCATACACATCAGTCAACACATGAGGCAGTGATTGAAAAAGATGGATTGATATCTAAGGTGCCTAATGCTGAAGAAGATGAGGAAGAGTAGTTATTTTCACGTAATACCATTTCTATTAATTTTTCTCTCATTACCGACTTTTTAATAATTAAGCGGTGAACCGTACAATATAACAGAATGTGCTACAGTAAAGAGGAATTTTGATTTAGAAATGGTATAATCAAGCTGCCACAATATGCACAGGTGTTTATTGTCGTATCACCATTAAACGTTTCTTGTTCAGGTATAAGATACTTTTCGTGATTTGTGACACAGTTTGGGTTTTCACACCGCTGTGATGCTTCAGTTATGTTGCGTTTTGGCGGTTGGGTTAAGATGAGTTGTTGCAATCCCATAAGACTTGAGATAAGTGCCATACGGATGGGTACGGCATTTGCGGATTGTTCAAAATATGCAGCGCGCGGGTCATCATCCAATTCATAAGCGAGTTCGTTTACACGAGGAAGCGGATGCATAATCATTGCATCAGGTTTAGCATTTTTCATGACTTTAGCGTTCAATAGGTAACTTCCTCTAACTGTCGCCGCATCTACAGAGGGTGGCAATCTCTCCTCCTGCAATCTGTTTACATAGATTACATCAAGTTTCTCAATTACGTCTTTGATGTTTTCCACCTCAAGTGTTTGATGTTTGTGGTATTTTGTTAATCGTGTGAGTAGCCACGTTGGCATCTGTAGACCTTTAGGGGCAATGTGAACGAGTTTACCTCCGAATCTTGCGACTGCTAAAGCGAAGGAATGTGCAGCGCGTCCGTATTGTAGGTCTCCGCAGATTCCGACGGTTAGACCATTAACTTTTGATTTTCTGCGAATGATAGTATATAAATCCGTGAGAGCTTGTGTTGGATGTGCGTGGCTTCCATCTCCCCCGTTGATGACAGGTATATTTGCATGTTTTGCGATTACGCGTGCGGAGCCTGCCCAGTTATGCCGTACTACAATGATGTCGGCATAGTTCGTTACCATTCTTGCGGTATCCGCGAGGGTTTCGCCTTTGGCAGCGGATGTAGAGTTTGGATCAGCGAATCCTAATGTTCCCCCATTGAGTCTTTCCATAGCGCTTTCAAATGAGAGTCGGGTACGTGTGCTCGGTTCATAGAAAAGGGTTGCTAAGAGTTTGCTACGGCAGATTCCTGCCCAGGTTTCTAATTGTGTTTGCATTCCTGCTGCTAATCTGAAGATCTGTTCTATTTCAAAGTTTGAAAAATCGTCGAGTGTTATAAAATGGCGCATTGTTTCCTCAATGAGAACACATTATGTTTCTATATGTTGTAGTTACGAATTTTGATTATATAACGTCTGTTTCTCATAAATAACAACAAGATAGGAAACCGAACCTACCAGTACAGGAAGGGTGGAAGGATGGAAGGATGGAAGGATGGAAGGTTGGAAGGATGGAAGGTTGGAAGGGTGGAAGGATGGAAGGTTGGAAGGATGGAAGGATGGAAGGTTGGAAGGATGGAAGGTTGGAAGGATGGAAGGATGGAAGGATGGAAGGATGGAAGG
>CAZURU010000427.1:0-4576 GCA_964623585.1 uncultured bacterium | reverse complement strand
TAACTGAAAACAAGACAGACATATTATTTTTGAAAAACTCTCGCTGGATTGTTTCCTTGGTTTCTTTAACAGATCGATCATCTATTTTGGTTTTGAAAACATAACACGCTACTTTCATTTTCCCGAAAAGTGCGTCGTCAAATTCCTCGGAAAAAGCCTCTTCAACGTACTTATTATCATCTTGTTCTAATCTGCGTTTTAGTCCATATAAACCTCTTCGTAAAGAACTCTTAGGATAGCGTTCCTCTTTTTCAATTGTATACACTGGTAAGACAGGTTCAAATAGGTATTCGTTGATGCTCTGGTTCAAATCCCTTGAAATATCCGAGATTCCGGAAGGAAGATCGTAAGAGTAGAGTTTGATGATTGTTCCAGTTGTGAAAGTTCTGTTATACAGTTTCAAATCCTGTCTGTCTGCTTGGAAAGCCGGAATTTTTCCATTGATTTTCAGATATTCGTACCATGTATTCTTTTTAGTGCCTTCTTCTGCTTTACTTAAGGGATGTTCTCTAATCAATGTGAAACCGAATTCTCCAGTGTTATCAAAACGTTTTGAGGTGATTAATTGGTATCGCTTTTTGCCACAGAATACAATAGCACCGCTCCCACCCATGTTGTATTTGCCTTGGACAAAGTGGATTTCGTTCTTATTCCCGCGCAATAGAGAGAGGAAGGTATCTTCAAAATCTTCAGGATGCTGTCCTTCACCGTCATCGTAAATAATCAGGGAGGTATTGCGCCGTGGGCCATCAGCAAGAACTTGAATGCTCTCGGCTTGTTGATTCCGGAATCCTGGCAGATCCCAATTTTCATGTTTTGGAAAAAAACTCGTTTTGGCTTCTTCCATAGATTGCGGGGCTTGACTGGATCCGGGATCAATACCTGCTTCCAAGCATTTCTTCATTAAAACAGCATCAATTGAGTTTGTGATTTTCTCAATCAATGCTGCAATCGGAGCAGATTGTTGATTTTCAATAACCCCAAAATTGTTTTCATTGCCACCGAGAGGATACCAATTTTCAGGTTTGAAAAAGTCAGGGTAGGTGTTGATGATCTTATCAACATCTTCCTCGGTTGCGGCAAGGTAAAGTTTGTTGAAAAGTTGTCTGCACTTTAGTTGAGAAACATCGAATGAATTCATGAATTGTCTTTTCTAAAAAATTATGCTAGTTCCTTCATTAATCGATTTACCATTTTCTCTTTTTCTTCAACCTTTTTCAAACTTTCCTGTAGGTGTTGGGAAGCATTTTCTCTGGCAACTGCCTTTCGAGCTTTTTGAAGGTCCTCAACGATCTGTTGAATCTCTTCAGGACTTTTTTCTTTAACCCTCGCTTCGGCTTCTTTTTCAATTCTGAGGTACTCAAATTCTCGACCTTTTACGGAAGCATCAACAGCATCCTCAATATACTTTTCACGCTCTGAGATAATACCCTCTACTAATCTTGGAATTGCAGCCTTATACCATTCTAATGTCCAGTTGTTGCTGATCTGTTTCATTTTCTCTTGCGCGGCATCCCAGCAAAATGGAGAGTGAACAATTTCTAGAATAGCGTAGCGGAAAAACCTCCATTGTCTTTCATTTAGTTCATTAACGCTCATTAACAAAAGTCCCCGAAGCCCTTGAGAATTTGCGTCAAAAACTGATGCCCGTGGTTCGCGTATGTAACCGCTCAGTGTTCTGTGAGCTGTTTCATTTTTTGGAGAAAAGTATATGTTGAGTGCTGTTAGATAAACCTCCGTCACGAATTCAACAAGTTTCAGTCTGTCTTGATATGGAAAAGGTGAAGTCGAAGATTGATTGAGTTTCAACTCCTCAATAACAGTAAAGATGGCCATAATATAACCTAGTTGGAAAGCTTGTGTTGCCAAAGTTTGATAAAGTTTACGTGCTTTATCTTCCAATACTTTTTGATCAGATTGATTGTTGTTCTTGTAAAACAAGTCATGGTCAATTCCAAAAAATTTACATGCTCGAATGCGCTGAAATTCTCGTTCCTTTTTGTCAAGCGTGATTTTGACAGATTGGCAGAAGCGAATTTGTTCTTGTAAATAATCAGTTGCTATTTGATCTTCGCGAAGATGTTTTTTCCTTTCTTCTTTCAAATTCTCAAAATGTGAGTCAAAAACATTCCGAATCCCACTTCCTTCAAAAATCAAGGCATACACCTTCTTATCTATGGCATCGGAGTTAGCCTGCACAGACGAGAGACCCCCTTTTAATTCTTGTAGCTCAATGTTGTGAATCTCAAAAGGACGAAATTTATCAAAAAGATTCACTAAAGCAATGTCTGCTAGGTTACCTAGCTTTTCAACTACCTTTTTTACTTGGTGTTGTGGGAGTGAATTTCCTGATTTGTAAGATAAAGGATTGCATTCTTCAACATCAGTTCCAATCAAAATCTCAGGGGCGCGGTTCGGATTTTGCGTCCTCCGCCCATCCGAAATATCAGAAGGGTTTTCAAAAGTAAATGCTTCTTCTGAACCAAAAGAGATTGCTCTGTGTGCCTTGTGTAAAGCGATTGCGCTGCTAAATGTAAGTTGTCCAGAAATAACCTCTCTTTCTCCGAGTTTTGTGTCTGAATCCCCGTAAGAAATTGAATAAATTCGTGCTAATCCGTCTGGTTTGTTGCCGCGTTCTTTAAATGCAGAAAGTGTTTTACGCATGAGACGAGCAGCGATATCTTCGTCATCCAGTAAGAGTTCTCGAGATTCACTAACACGTTTTGCACTACGATTTACAACTAGAAAAATCTCCCGACATACAGATTTTAAATCAATATTTTTTTCTTGCAGTTCTAAATTGTCTTTGTGTAAATCTGGAAAATATATGATACACGTTGGTAATTCTATACTTTTAACCTGTTCAGAAGTTACTTCAATATGTTCATAATAAGAGGCAAAAGCTTTATCACCCCAATTTTTGTTTAATTGCCGGTGTAAAGCTAGTACAGCCATAGCACGGTGCTGTCCATCAACAATTATGAAAGCAGAACGCTGCCTATTGTACTTTAGTGCTGCCATTGGAGCTTTATCGTCATCCAAGGTTATCTGCTCAAAATCAAATAAATCTTCATATTTTTCTATCAAGTCCTCATTGTTCTGAGGACTTGGATAGTACTGCTCAATTCCTGATCCATCTTCCTTACGAGGAACAATTACTGCGAGAATAGGCGGAAAGAATCTTGCTATGTTCCCTGACTTTCCAAGTAAATACGGAATAAGTTCGTGGGCAATTCGTGAATCATCTATGTCTCGCTGCAATAATTCATCAAAATCCAATTCTTCAACATTAAAAATCTCACGCCAAGGTTTCATTTGGGATGCTAGTTCACACTCCCACGAACCATCATGCCCGGGCCTAATTTTTGTGAGAATGTATTTTGCTCGGATGGCGCTTGAGCCTTCTCCAATAGTAAATTCTCCGAATGAACCATAAGCGGGCATTTTTTGGATACCAAATCCATTTGACATTGTATTATCTCCTACCACAAATTGGGTCTGTTAGAAAATGAAGTACTCGCTCCAAGTTCCTCAATTGCGTTATATTTTGAGTTGGGTATACGTAAACAACAAGATCTCTTGGAGTTACACCCTTTACCCTGGCGTTAAGGGCAAAGGAATGTTTTAAGTCAAGACCTGGACTATTTGAATTAAGATCTTTAATAACTTGTTCTACGGTTGCGTCAGGATGTGCCTCAAGGTACTGACTAACTAGTGACTTTGAGTGCCACAGTTGAGTAAGTAAATCGCGATGTTGTTGAATCCTTTCACGTAGGTTCTTCTTATGAATACCAATATATAAGGGTTTTGCAAAATGAGGGACCATTGGGTGCTGTAGAAATAGATTAATTAAATCACCTCCATCTAAGATAATTTCTGAAAGAAATTCATTGGCAGGTTGACGTTTAGTACTATAAAGTATCTCAGCATCTGATTCCACTTGCCATTTTAGTCCGTACCGCATAGAGATTTCAGTTTCAACATGAGATGGACTCGTTATTAGTTTTCCTAATGTTTGAACCTCACGATTTCCAAGTGCTAGCGGCCGATAATACCATGCATAAATTCCAGGGAGTTCTGGAACGTTAACTATGCTACTCCCTTGAAATCCATCTATTTTCACAGAGATATCCTCACTTATGGCAAATTAGGCACGGTTCCTCGTCATCTTCATCGTCAAAGACCTCAGCGAGGATTTCCGGTGAGGTGAGGATTTGCATCAGGGTTTGATTCGGTTTAGTCATTTTCTGGTCCATTATTGCTTTTTTCTTATCTTCTATCGCTTTTTCAGTATTTGCCTTGATCTCTATTATACGTTCTGGCTGTGAGAGTTCCGTTAAGCTTTCACCCTGACACCAAGTAAATATCTCTCCCGTTTTTGAATGTGGATTGGGTTTTTCGTATTTTTTGGCGAGTTCAAAAAGGTCAGGATGCTGCTCTAACAGTCCAACCCACTCAGATTTGCGTTGGAAAAAACAGAAGTAACACCCCGAACGCGTCCGCCACTTATAATAATCAGGCAAACCGACTCCACTTTCTTCCAGAATTCGGTAGACATCTTCTTTGGTGATACCAT
>CAZURU010000426.1:0-4587 GCA_964623585.1 uncultured bacterium | reverse complement strand
CTAACAGAATGTGCTACAGTAAAGAGGCATTTTCATTTAGAAATGGTATAAATATCATATCCTTATGAAAATGGCAAGTCTTATGTTATTTAACGTGAGTTTGAAGAAAGATTAGAAGTTAAAAAGCTTATGTAAATCGTTGATTTCCTCAAGTTTTCGTAGGTTCGTCTTCACCGAGGGTTTGTTCTCCAAAAGCTGGTAAGCAATTATAGAAAGTGTATTTGCTAGAATCAGGGTGTATCTGTCCATTGGACGCGTCTATAGATATGACTTAATGGCAGTTCGCAGCGAATTGAATCCAGCGGCAATATATCCGCGAGGTTCTGAAATACGATAGACATCCACTGTGTTCCTATACGAAAATGGTGTTCAACGTTTGCTTTGTCTTGTGAAATAAGGATGTATTCTTGCAGGGACTCGATCTGCTTATAAGACTCAAATTTATTTCCTTTGTCATAAGTTTCAGTTGATGGTGAAAGTACCTCTATGACAACAGTTGGGTTGATGAGCGTATCAAACGCATTATCTTCAAATTGTGGTTTATCACAAACAACGGTAACATCAGGATAAAAGTAAGATGTTAACGGGTTTGCCTTTACGCGCATTTCTCCGGTGTAGACTTCGCAATCTCGGTCCAGCAACTGGTTGTAAAGTCCATTAAATGTATTACCTGTGATAAGATTATGTGCGCGACTTGCCCCGGACATCGCGAGTATCTGCCCGTTGAGATATTCATTTTTGAACGGTGCTTTACGTTCCCACACAAGGTACTCCTCAGGTGTCAGGTGGGTTTGCACAGCGAAAGCGGTCATGGTATTCTCCTCAACAATGGTAATCTCAGTCTGATTAATCGTTTTGGATGCGTTTACTCACTTCATTTTCGTATCAAAGATGTGTGAATTGTAGCACGAACTTACAGTTTGTGCTACATTTATCAGACTCACGTTATTTAACTCAGCCATGATTGTAACCTTAATTTGAAAGTAGGCATGTCAGTTCTTAGTGTTTGTCAACGAAACGATTATATGTTATTTGTATTCTAATATATTTTCCTTAAAAATAGATATTAGTTTCAGTGTTTTCATGACTCGTTTTAGGATGTAAACCCAGTTTTTCATAAGATGCAGCGGTTGGGAAGATTTTGCCGGGATTACAAAGTCCAGTCGGATTGAAGATGTCCTTAACATCTTTCATTATTTCGATGTCTGCTCTGCTAAAGATCAATGGCATGTAGTCCATCTTTTCAACACCGATTCCGTGTTCACCTGTTATTGTTCCACCGACTTCAGCACACACTGTGAGTATCTCTTTGTTGACATGTTCAACTCTTTCACATTGATCAGCGTCGCGTTCGTCAAAGAGAACGATTGGATGAATATTACCATCACCTGCATGGAACACATTTGCAATTGCAATCTGATACTTTTCAGAGATCTCAGAAATCCTGCGTAACACCTTTGGTAAAGTTGTGCGTGGAACAACGCCATCTTGTGTGATGTAGTTTGGTGCCAGCCTTCCGAATGAGCCGAATGCGCTTTTACGTGCTTTCCAAAGTTCCTGTCTCTCTTCATCGTCCTTTGCGTAATTCACTTCACGTGCATGATGCTGTTCAAATATATCTATAATTCTGTCGGTCTGATTCTGCATTCCTGCTTTAATACCGTCAAGTTCAACAATCAAGATGGCTTCAGCATCAAGAGGAAAACCGAATTGGAATGCCTCTTCTAATGCTTTTATGACAAGCGTATCCATCATTTCGAGGGCAGCAGGAATAATGCCATTCCCGATAATAGTTGAGACAGCATTTGATGCATCATCCATATTGTCAAATACTGCAAGTGCTGTCTGATACGCTTGTGGGTTGCGTGTGAGTTTAACAGTTGCTTTCGTTACAATCCCGAATGTACCTTCAGAACCGATCATGAGTCCACGTAGATCATAGCCAGTAACATCTTCGACGTCACCACCGAACGTAATGATTTCACCGTCTGGCATGACGACTTCCATTCCAAGTATATGATCAGATGTAACGCCATATTTTAGGGTATGGGGACCGCCTGAGTTTTCAGCGATATTCCCACCTATTGTACATGCTTTCTGACTTGATGGGTCGGGTGCGTAGTGATAACCGGACTTTTGCACTGCTTGTGAGAGAAGTAGATTGACGACACCGGGTTCAACAATTGCGTATTCGTTTTCAATGTCTACCTCTAAGATGCGATCCATCCGATTGAGTGCGATGATAATACCCCCTTGAACAGAGAGCATACCACCGCTGAGACCTGTGCCGCCGCCTCGTGCGATGAAGGGAGTATTGTGTTTGTTTGCCAATTTTACAATATCAGATACTTGTTGTGTTGAATCAGCAAACACAACAACATCAGGTAGAGCCTTAAATGAAGGGGCTGCGTCACATTCGTAAACGGAGAGTGCTGTTGCATCAGTCAACACACTGTTTTTGCCCAATAAATCCATGAGATCGTTCATGAGTTGTTGCTGTTCCATAGATACATACCTTTTCTGTGAAATATCTTGTTATTCAGATTACCATATTTCTGAACGTTTGTCCAGTTTTTTACCTATTGACAAAAATCAGAACGATTGGTAGAATATAGACATTATAATGAATTAATAACAGGAGTTTCATAGTGCCAGGGTCTAAAGTTTAGTCTGAAGTTGTGTAAACCACAACAAGTTTCCATAACTAAATCGCAGAACCCTTTCTTCCAATTTCTGAGTTTATCTTTTACGATGCGGTATCTCTTGACACCACTAATCGCGTGTTCAACACGAATGCGTATAGACGCTATCTTTCTATTGCTTTCTTTTTCTTCATCCGTAAGTTCGCCACCTCTCATCAAATAATAAGTAGACATTATTATGATTTAATCAAGTTGGATGTGCTTTATTGACTACTTGCTGTCAAGAGAAATGACAAAAATCCTGTCAATACTCAAAATTTATCGTATTTGTTGAAAAAGCTTGACATTAATTACGTTTATAGACTATAATCTAATCGTATTTGTTGAAAAAGCTTGACATTAATTACGTTTATAGACTATAATTTATTTGTCCATGGGGAATATGAAGGAAATGGATACAACTATGTTCTTTAGTTTTCAGATTTGGATTTTTTGTTTTTGAGAGGGAACAATGAAAAACCAACAAAAGAACTATCATTTTGCGAAAATAAACGCGTCAGATATGTATTGTCTGTGCAGAGCATGGGTTGGTGCTCCACTTGAAGGTACTGTTTTAACAGCGGTTTTGAGTCCCCCCCCCCCCCCCTACAAACGTCACCGTTAACTATAATAACACATTACAGCAAAACAACTTTGAAAGCGTTAGTATTTCTACCGCTGCTGTGCCCACACGTCCAATTTGGATCGTCGTGGGTTTTTGTTGTTACATTCGGCTTTGCTTGATATGTGCAAGTTTTATTCGAAACAGGGTATCAAAATTAAATCGGTATAATGTCTAGTAAGTATAACATAGGTTAGCAAAATTTGAAACTAAATCATTATAATGTCTTATGCATAAGGTATTTCAGAGTGTATGTGTAAATTTACGAATTGCCTGTGTTCTACAGGATTCTATTTGAAGATAAATAAAAAAGGAGATATGATATGAAATTACTGAATCTTAGTATATTGATTCTCTTTTGTGTCTGTGCAGTTTCTTATGCACTTGAGCAAAACGATGAAGCAATCGTCGGTGTTTGGTTATTTGATGGGAATTTTGATGACGCATCTGGCAACGGTAATGATGCTACAGAGAATGGAAGTTTCAAATTTGAGGTTGGTAAGTTCGGTCAAGCAGTAGTTGCCAGTGGTGGTGGCAGCATTGATGTTCAAGATTCTGATAGTGTAAAAAGCATCAGTGAAGGATTGACTGTAGCTGCGTGGTTCAGAGTTGATGCTGATTCGGATACCGGTATCCGAAAGAATGGTGCTTATCTTCTTGAAGACCAGTCAGCGGGTGAACCTGTTCCGAACGGTTTTTCGTTTAGAATTTGGACAACCCAAGGGCTTTCGTCAGGATTTTACGGTAAGACTGAGTTAGAACAGAAAAAATGGTATCATGTTGCTGGAACTTACGATGGTAAAATCATGGAAATGTATGTTGATGGTGTGCCGGAAAGCGAACAAGGAGCTCTAAACGACCAAAAGGCGGATTGGACACCAGAATGGAGTGGCAATGTCGCTGCAGCTGGGGTATTACAGTTGAAATTTGGGTCTGAGACTTTTCACGGCGGTATTGATGAGATAGTATTGCTCAATCGTGCGCTTGAAGCTGAGGAGATAAAACAATTACTAAACGGTTGGGATGATGCCTTTGATGTGGAACCTGAGGGTAAATTAGCAACAACATGGGGACGTATCAAGAATAATAGATAAACCTGATTTTCCTCAGGTATGAATGCCCTTTGTCCTGCTGTTGGATCGCAAATTTCCGCGCCATCCATCCATCCATGCATCAAAGATGTGCCACTTATTAATGAGCCATTCTGTCCATTCTGTTGGGGTGAATACTTGTCCAATTGATGTTTTCATTTGGTTAGATATTAAAAGTAGGACTTACGCAAAT
>CAZURU010000425.1:0-4608 GCA_964623585.1 uncultured bacterium | reverse complement strand
ACCCAACCTACGGAAGAATGGAAGAATAATAATTAAAATTGGTATTACTTGACAATTATTTAATTCTGCGTTAGAATTTGCCATGGAGTATTCTGTATAGTAGATCTAAAGGAGAATAGAGTGAAAAAATTCATAATCATAGAAATCTGCGTTGTAGTAGCACTTGTTATCGGTATCTGGATAGGCCGTCTTACAAGTCCATTTAATGACTATATGCATTACTACAAGAACGCGGATAATGCCTGGATTAAGGTCCAAAAAATAAATAATCCTCCTGTTACAATAGATGACCCAGACCAAAAACGAATAAATAGGATTCGTGCTGCTTACCGTGCTGTGTTTGACAATTATCCTGATTCATATTGGGCGGATGACGCGCTTTATCAACTCGCCGTACTTGCGCGAACAGATGAGGAAGCCTTCGCGCTTTATCGCAGGTTGATCCGAGACTATCCTGATAGTGAATACGCAGATGATTCGACTTATGCAATTGCATTTGCCTCGTATGAGATCGGGAATCAACTGCAAAAGAAAGGCACACTTGAATCTGTGGATGCATTTTATGATCGTGCAATTTCTCTCTTTACAGATCTGATCACGATCTATCCGGGGAGTGTATTGGAAGCTGAAGCACAGTATAACATAGCCATGTGCTATAAAGGCAAAGGGAATTTAAATGCAGCTTTAACACAACTTGATAATATACGGTTAGAATACCGTGAAAATCAGATTCTACACAAGATTATATTTGCTACCGGTGAAGTTTATTATGATAAGCAGGATTATGAGAACGCACGGATAGAATTCACGAATGTGGTTGACTATGGTGATCCTAATTACGCACCATTTGCCAGTTATTATATCGCACAGACTTATTTTGCTGAGAGAAAATATGAGGACGCTATTCAGGCGTGTCAAAAAGTTATAGAGCTCTATCCAGATACACAGTTTGCTGAGGATGCCCACTTTTATATTGCACGTCCTTTTGAAAAGCTTGAAAGATATGACGAAGCGATCACACATCTTGAGGATGCAATTGCGACATATCCAGATAACGTTAGTATAGTTGCTGCGAAGTATTATTTAGCACAGATATATCAGCTCAACAAGGATACAGATGGAGCAATTGCGGCATTTGAGGATTTTGCAGGTGATCCGATGCATGTATATGATCACCGACTATCAGCACAATACGAAGTGGCGGAGATATACAAGGAAATAGGGAATATGGAACAGGCTATAGAAGCGTACGAAAAGTTGCTCAAAGATTTCCCCGACCCACATCAAAGAGCAGATCACCCTTCACGGGAAATCACTGAGAATTATGTGCAAACGCTAAAAGCAGAATATTTGCGTGAATAGTGTGACTATTAAGCTCCTGGCATACATTGTCACCTCTGCTACTGCAAAAAAACTACCTGCTTACACCTAATTCTGCTTGTATCTCATTTTCGTTAATGCTATTATATTTGCGAATACATTTTTTAGGAGTACGTATATGAGATTAACGCAAGCACAGAAAGAAACCTATAAAGAAAAGGGTGTGCTGATAGTCAAAAATGCATTGACAGATGAGGACCTTCAACCGGTTATTGATGAGATTGAGGACTGGATATCTGAACGAGCCATCTCCTTACAACAGCAAGGGAAAATTGAACATCTCCATGAAGATGAACCGTTTGACAAACGTTTTGGCAAATTGCTTGCACAGTCAGGTGAAGTCAGCAGCGGGATGGACATCATGCACTATCGTGGCAAAGCTATCTTTGATTTCATGCGGAACGACAATCTTCTTGATGTGATTGAAGGGATTGTTGGTCCTGAAATAACATGTAATCCGATTCAGCATGTTCGTGCGAAACCCCCCGTCGTTGATGGAAACGCAAGTTGGGCAGGTGGGGTGCCGTGGCACCAAGACGCAGGCGTCATGATGGAGGAGGCAGAAGGATCAAATATCGTTACCTGTTGGCTACCTTTGGGTGATAGCACGATTGAAATGGGATGCCTTGAGGCTCTGCCGGGAATTACGGAAGATATCGGTTACCTGACACACCAGAAAGCAGGCGGTACTATGATCATACCAGAGCTAATGCCAGACGTTGAACCGATGATGCTTGAATGCTACCTTGGTGACATCATTTTACTGACCCGTTTTACACCCCATCGTTCACAACCGAATAGGTCAGACAGATGCCGTTGGTCGTTGGACCTGCGTTTCCAGACGACAGGACATCACACAGGTAGAACTGCACATCCAGATTTTATCGTGCGTAGTCGTAAGAATCCTGAAGATGTCCTAACAGACCATGAAGAATGGTGTCATCTATGGGTAGATGCATTTGAAAACCCGCGCGGTTTCGCTGGACATCGCTCCATATAATTTTTAAATACCTACTCACATTTCTTGAGACAATTTTGTTACATTAAATGCGTGAACCGTGATAGAATAAGGTTACATAACTATACACAGGAGGCTGAAGATGTTTAGAATTGTTATATTTGTAGCGAGTATTATATTCATCTTGGGAATCAACCTGAGTGCTTCGGCAGAAATCACCGAAGACATGATTGTTGCAGCATGGCTCTTTGATGGTGATGCTAAAGATGTTACCGGCAATTTTGATGGTAAACAACAAGGTGGAAAATATGTTGAAGGTCAGATAGGTCAAGCAATAGAGTTGAACGGAACGAGCGAATGGATTGAAATTACCGAAAGAATGGGTTCCTTTGAGGAAATCACATTCTCCCATTGGGTCAAATGTACTGGACGAGATGGCGATTGGCGAGCCTTCTTCAACGTCAATGGTTGGAAACCAGGTGATATCCATTATCAGTTACATACTAACAATAAGGTTGAATTTTCTATTCACAGTAACCCTGGTGGCAATGATAAATTCGCTAATTTTGCTGTAACAGGCGGCGAATTGAACAAATGGATACATATCGCAACCGCTTACAGTGCTAAAGAAGGTAAGATGCGTTTTTACATCAATGGTGAACTTGACGCAGAGAGCGATTGGGGTAATAATCCTGGCGTTCTTGATCCTGGGAAAATTGGTGCGTGGACAAATGCTGGTGGAGCACACTCCCGTTTCTGGTAAGGTATGATTGATGAATTCATCATTCTAAACACCGTGGCAAGTGAAGGGGATATAAAATCTCTCATGAACGATGGTTATGGAACATCTCTCGCTGTTGATCCGAAGGAGAAGCTAGCTGTAACATGGGGAAGTCTCAAGCAATAGTAATGATTGTCGTTCTTTCTGGAGGTGCGATATCCTTATCGCACCTTACCGGTCTGGTGAAATCAGAATTACCTTTTTATTAATTCAGTCCTCATCTGTAGGAATTGACTAAAGATTATGGGCAAATTAGTAATCATAATATTTGGTGCAATAGTTGTTCTATTTGCTATTGTGCTTATTGTTGAGCTTGCGAAAGCACTGATCGCAATAGTGCTTTTCGTTTCATTCTTCATTATTGTCGTTGGTGGTGCGTTGCTCATCCTCAGAAAGATTCTTAGTGAATAGGAGCAGTTCGTTGTGATAAAGCCTCTTAAGATAATGCAATAGGAAATTACTTATGAACAAATTTTTCAGATATTTTAGAAATACTACAGTTTTCTTTACTATCTTATCCATTCTTATTCTGATAACATGTATTTGGGATACTTCTTCAGCTGCAGACCGTGATAAGGAGTATGTTGCTAAACAGATTACGAACTTCAAAGTTGATGGGAACATCCGTGAATGGGATCGCGCAGAGGTTGTGCCTTTTGATCAATTAAAAGATGCGGGAAATGAACTCCCTGACCCTGATGACTTTACTGGCAGTGGTCGTGTGGCATGGAACGCAAATGACCCTACCCGTATTTACTTTCTCGTTGAAATCACCGATGATATACTCCAAGACATCCATCCAGCAGACAGTATGTGGTGGGTTGATGATAGCGTTGAATTTATGTTCGACTTTGACAATGATGTCATAAGAGATGCTCTGGTTCAATGGACACTGGGTGCTAACGGGACAGACCTTTCTGCAGCAGGTTCTTCAAGCAATACGGAATGGATAATGGTAAAAGATGGTAACGATTACATCTACGAGGTTGCACTTGACCCTACAAAACAGCGTGGACTAAACCCGGGTAATGATAATAAAGGAAAAGATTTTAGAGCAAAAGATGGGTTAACCGTCGGGTTCAGTTTCCACATGAATGATTGTGAGAACGATGTTCGCGAACACCAGATCGGGTGGATAGCTGGAACCGCTTGGGATCCGCTTTCTTTTGGTGACCTTACTTTTGACAAAGAGTTCTTGGATGTAGAACCCTCTGGGAAAATTGCGTTGACTTGGGCTGCATTGAAACAGTAACCTCACTATGCTAGACCTGTTCCGATCTTTTGTATCACGCATTTTTAGTTTTCCACCTGTTTCATTATCTATCCACACGGTTTCCAACCAAAATGTATAATCTGAATACCCCTGCTAATGCGGGGATTTTGATAACATCTCTTGGCAAAGTACCATTTTTGTGAGCGTTCTAGTGCTTCGTTAAGTGTTCTTTGATGGCACTATTAGTCGGGAATCGGAGTTCCCTCCTACAGAACT
>CAZURU010000424.1:0-4611 GCA_964623585.1 uncultured bacterium | reverse complement strand
TTACGGTGGGTGTTAAGTAATTCTTGACCTTACAACCTCAATTTTGATATCAAAAAGGGGCTTTTAAGGGAAAATAACAGGCAATATTGGCACCTGAACTGAACGAAAACAAATAGTTAAGCAGGTCCGACCCTATGCTCCCAAGTCCTGCTACGGGGAGACCGGTTCAGGTTTCGGTAACTGAATGACGTCATCTGTCTCATGAGTGGCAAACGCATCTAAAAATGGACCATGCCGATCCGGAACTGGAAGGGGGCACTGAACCGGTTTATCATTGAGTTTGAGGAGCGGCTGATTGACTATGTGTAACCGGTGGTTTACACAGAAATATTCACAGTCCCTTACAGTCCCATTTACAGGCCCAGAATTTATTATATAGGTAATTGTTCAACACCTTTAACCGCACAGACATATCCGTGCTTCATACTGTTTATAACGATTAGTACGACAGTGTTATTGTTGTTCTCTATGCCTCTGTAATTATCTTCAGTGATACCTGACTCTTCAAGGACAAAACAATAATCGATTGTCCCCTCCAAAACATACCCGACAACTTCTCCGTAACTATCAGTATAAATATCACCTGGAATTCTGGAGTAAGTCTCCATATCCATATTTCTTTGCTCAACGTCTCTTAGAATACATATACCACCGTGCTGTACGCTGTTTACAATGGCTAATTTAACTGTATTGTGCCTGTTCAACATATATTCGATAGCATCTCCAGTGGCATCTATATCTTCATGGACAAAACAGTCACCAATATATTTCTCCAATAGATATCCAACATCTCCATCTTCATCGATGAAAAACTCACCCGGAGTTCTGGAATAAGTAGTTGAACTAAAAAGCCCTATAATCATTACGAGAAAGAGTTGGACCGATAGCGAAAGACATCGGTTAATGGATAGAATCGCGTTCATGCAGCTAGTATAGCATTGCTGAACAACGACATAATATTCAGTGAGCACCATCGGCCTTTATCCGGTATTTAGAAAAATGCCGGATGTCTCGGATGAGCAGGTCGCGGCTGCAGTAGAGCAAAACGAGCTATCGCATCTATCGAAACTGGACTCTAAGTTAATCCGTGATTTGAGAAGGTAGAACCAGTATTACGGCTATGTTGATGGGTGTCAGCAAATGAATAGAGTGATATTGAGTCCAGGGGCGTTGACATCTGAATAGTCGCGCTACAATTGCCTCTCGAAGGAAGACGAGTTGAAAAGCAGCGCCTTGATTCCGACCACAAGACAATTACAGGAAAATACAGTCAAAATGAACTACAGAAGTGAAAGAGAGCACGATTGCTCCAGGTATTATACGCAGGGAGTCGACGTGTTGTATGAAATAGATTTTGGGTTACTAAAGGAATTGAACGATATGAAGAAAGTGACAAGTAATCTTACTGAGACATTGAACGTCTTGTTTCTAGCACTTGGCAACTAATCTTGTCCTTGATCAAGTAATCTGCGTAAGCCACACCCCGGAACAAGACACCCGTAAATTCAAGACTTCTGGCCTGTACACGGAGATGGGTTCAGGTCGCACATTGCACACATTAATAGGGCTTGCGGTAGTTTCTGAGTTGTCTCTTTGTATGCACAAGGTGCGACCTGACCCCATCTCTCCACTGTACACCCCGACAAAATGTAACTCTGGCCGGGACAGAATTAATTCTGTCCCCATCTGCACAACCTGCCTCGTTAAAGACGGAGAAAAGGTTGCTGAAAATATGATAACGGGTACAATTTTCGCCGTCATCACAGGTTCAGCTTGAGCGTACCCCAATTTATGGTAAATTAACGGCAGCATGTCTCAATACACAAAAATTGAAAACGTGGCAGCTCAGACAACTGATAACATTCAGTCTGCTTCAGTCAGATTCAGTACGGTTAATATCAGTATCCTGGGTTTTAAAGAGAACGCTCAGTGGGTTGCCATTGCCCTGGAAATGGACCTGCGTGGCTATGGAACTACATTTGAAACAGCGCTTGCAGAGTTGCAGGAACTGGTTGAAATGCAGTTCAGTTTTGCACATTTCAAGAACGACCCCGACCTGATTTTTCATCCGTCTGAGCCCGTCTATTGGCGCTTATACGCACAAGTAAATCAGGATAGACTTCGAACCTTGACTAATTTGACTGAGGACACAGAGTCAGAATATCAGACAGGAGTATTATCCCTCCCGCCAGCACATGTGATAAACGGCCTGAGTAAGGATTTCAATCCAGCCAAAGTATAAAATGCCAAAACCTCTGAGCTACAAGGAAGTAGTACGCCGTCTGAAAGACTATGACGGCAGATTTGAAGTATTTGTTCGAAAGGGCAAAGGGAGTCATCGAACCGTTTACCATCCTGATATCAAAGGCAGGACGGCATCTTACCCACTCAAGTATCATGGCGCTAAAACGAGTTTAGGGGCCGGGTATCTCAATGACATGATTAGAAGATTTAATCTGCCACAAGATTTTTTTGATCATACAAAGAAAGAGCGAGGCCGGAATGTCGAGGACGAGTGACGATTTATTTGCAAGAATGGTATGTAAGTCTGGAACCATGTCAAGGCCTGTTGTCTACGCTCCCATCAAATGGTCCAACTGCTCAATACCCGCATCAAGCAACAATTCGGCAAATTTTATGCCGTCAATGAGTCTCACATTTTCCCTTTTCGCCAGATTTTCGCAGTCTTCAGAAAAACTCTCAGCAGTGGAAATTACCCAGGCTGTCCGACTATATTCGTCTCCAGTCATGGCTCCAATCTTATTGTCTCTGTAGCTCTCTATTTGTTCAACTGCCCAATCATCGGTTTCGCCATCATGGTGTTTGGCTTGGACATATACGATAAATTTCAGCAATTCAAAAGTCGCAATTACATCCGCGTCTCCTTGTTTGTCTTTTTCATTTTTTGGGGGAATTATTGCGTCAGCACCCTGATGCTTAAAAAAGAGCTTAATCAACCCCTCGAATTTATCTGGATTTAATTTTTTCAATATAGTCTCGCGAACACTTTTTGCACATTCCTCAAGCACTATTTCGCGTAAGTTGATCGGGCGCTTTGCTTTGAATGCGTTAATCGCTTCTTCTATATTATTGCTAAGGTCTGTAATTTCAACATTGGCCTGACGAACCTTCATACGACTTGTTAGTGCAGCGTCCGCATAGCCGACGCGGGGAATTTCCCTTTGTACTTTCTCCACTCGTCGAAAAAATCCTAGATCAACAGTAGTTGTCTTGTTTTTCTCTTCATTGGATTCCTTTAGATCTTTATCTTCAATGAAAGCGCATTTTCCTGACCAACTCTTCAGATTCTGAAGTTCTTTCTCGATGTCAGGGGCAACAAGACATTTGTTGTCGGTGACCTCGTATACATGAAATGCTCCCCAAGTTGGTACTACAACTCGGTCCCCTTGCCTCATTTGCAGGAATCTTTGCAGTCCAAAACGCGATCGGGAACTCTTCCATCCTTGCTTTTTGCAATATATCTCGACATTTTCGGGAATATGGGACAGATCTTGTGGACCTCGGGACCAGTCTTCTGATGCTGCGAAACCTGCCCATCCAATTGAGAGCAAATTTTTTTCCTTCAAGAGTGGATCTGACCATCTTAATTCATGGGAAATGCGGTGCAGGTAATACTTCATTGTTTTTTCTCCTGGGTCTATAAGCCCAAATCCCGCGTTAGAGATTTGAAATGGGTCTTCGAGGGCATTTTGCCTGTTTGTCGTGTCCCCTCTGTGCGTTATTCCCCTCTTCCTGTCCCTCTCCCTCAAGGCGAGAAGGGACACAGGACAAACAAGGGTATCAGTACAAAATTCTTTATGGGACTATTATTCACTCGTCAAACAGGTCGGAGTGTCTGCCCGTTCGTTCAAAGCGCACTTGGTCGCAGTCGATCTTGTAAATCAGCAACCAATCCGGCTCGATGTGAGCATCCCGGAAACTGCGCCACCGACCCTTAAGCGGATGGTCTCTGTAGTGCTTTCAGATCGCGTTTGAACTGGTCGGAACAGACCGGGACACGCATTAAATATCCAAGTCTTTAAACAGGGCTTCGGCGTTTTCAGCCCGGTGTACGTCCTCGCCGCGCTCGCTCCTGGCAAGGGTTTGAGCGGTTAGCCGGTTGGGCACTCGCATTTCAAACGGCAGCTCCTGCTCGCTCACTACCTTGGTGAGACCAATACGCACGAAATCGGACACGGTAAGCCCCATAGTCGCCAATATCGCGGTGGCCTCCTTTTTCAAGCGCTCATCAACTCGAACGCGTACGACCTCAGTTGCTGCCATGGATCACTGTCCTGTTTGTTGCTTGATCCTGACAATTTAGCCCAAATGAGCTACACAGTAAATCTAAACCCGTCAATACTAAAGACAGACTTGAATACTGAACGGTATTACCGTACAATCAAGAAATGATTGTCCGCTCTGTCCGTCACAGGGGCCTACGCCGGCTGCTTGAGGATGACAACCCCCGGTTCCTGCGACAAGCCATCGTCGGTCGGGTGCGCAAGATTTTGACGGTGTTGATTCTGGCGGAAGGTATCGAGGAGTTTATTGCCGACGCACCGTCCGGTTGGCGCGTCCACCGTCTCTCAGGTGACCGGCAGAGCGAAT
>CAZURU010000423.1:0-4625 GCA_964623585.1 uncultured bacterium | reverse complement strand
GCTGTCTCTGACGATAGAAGAATCACCGAAGCTTTAGCTCGGTGAGTATGTCAATTATTCTTCTTATTGTTCCCACTAGCAGCTTTTGCGGGTTTCTTTGGTGCGTTTCCGTTTTCTGCCGCTTTTAGAGCTGTACCAAAGTCCTCTACGGATTTGAGTAGTATTGCAAATTGTTCTGACAATGTCAATGTATCTTCGTCATCTGTTTCAGTAGTTGTACCAGAAGGTTGTCCTAAAAAGATCTTTTTCAACGCTTTATCAAAGGACTCATCCCAAGCAAGTGCGATATCTGCCGCTACGACGATAGTCTGCAAGGTTGGTAGATCCTGTATAGGATCTTCAGAACCATTAACATCAGAACCATTCTTCCCCTTAATCTTCTTCGGTTTAACGAAGATAGGTTTTATATAGAAAACACCATCCTCAATTGGAATGACATGTAGATTTCCTCTTATGATATCGTTAGTTTCTTTCCAATTTATAAATAACTCTCCCATTTCTGCATTGATATCAACTTCTACGTGTTTTGGACCTTTAACATCCTGTTCTGAAAGCTCATAGACTATCCGTTGTCCATAATGTGGAGGGTCACAACGGGCAACCATCCAACCCTTCATGAAATTGTCTTTCTTCGGTGGCGTAAATGGTATCATATTAACAAATTCAGCTTTTTCCTCACCCGGTAACTTCAACATGGCGTAATACGGCATCATCTCGTGTTTCGTTTCTGAATAATATGTCTCCTTTGAGATCTTCCATTGATTGCTATTGTGGATGAACTGTTCTGCATCTGGCACATGATAGTCTCCATATTTTCGGGCTTGAATCCTTGTTAAGTAATCAGGAAAACGACGATGAGATCTCAAACCTTCTGGCATCTCCTCTATGTTTTTAAATAGTTTCGGATAAGCTTTCCTGTAGATTTCCGTAATTGCTTCATTTTCAATGTCAGTATAGAAGCTGACCTGTCCAGAATAGGCATCGACTACAGCGACACCAGGATTACGAATGTAATTGAACCTTTTGAACCTTTTGAAACGAGGTTCTACGTACAGATCAAGATCATTGTCTTCAAGTGGAGCAGTGTCATCTGAATAAGGTTGTGCATTCGGGAACCAATCGCTTGTAACGTAGAAGTCTACCATCCACCACAGTTTTCCATCGTGGATCACGATGTACGGATCAGGATCGTAATCAAGGAAAGGTGCGATTTGTGACAAACGGTCTTTTACAAGTTTTCCATTCTGCCGTGTCCCTATTCTGCGCCAAAACATGACGCGACTATCAGACTTTAGGTTTGAGTTCCGCAAGATAAAGACAGATGTGAATCGCACAGCAAAGCAGAACCTTCTAAACAATCCTCCTAATTTAACCCCGCCTTTTCCTGTATAATGGTAACCTTTTTTGGTATCTGCCACTTCAGGTACGGCAGTGCTATTGTCAGATGTGCCTTCCGCTTCCTCAATATTGGGTTCCGGACTTTCGGTATCTTCCTCTTCAGGTGGGGTAGTATTGTTGTCAGAAGTGGTTTCTGCTTCCTCAACATTGTATTCCCCTTGTTCTGTTTTGACGATCACATAATCGTTTGTCATTTCACCATAATAGATCCTCGGTTGACTTACCTCTAGCTCAGGATAGTCAATTCCATCTTTCTGTTTGATGGGAACACCTTTAACCCACAGATCTGGTTTCTTGCCGCCAGCAACTGCATTGACAGGGGCTACACAAACACCGTAACCGTGTGTAAATTTAAGCTTAAGTTCTCCCCATTCTCTGGGACCTGGTTCCGGATCAATCTCGCGTGCAGAGATAAGCACCTGTCTATACTTTTCTACTGAATTTTCGCTGTTTTCTGATGACTCCTGATTTTCATTATCGCCTTTATCTCGGCTACTTAAACGGTATCTATCAACATCAGCATAAGGGTGAAAATCATGATGACGTTTGATCTCTGCATTGCGAAGAATACTGTAGTATACACGTCGATCCCAAAATTGGATATTATTCTTGACTTCTTTATTTTGTTCAATCGTTTCAAGTTTGGCAAGACCTTTTTCATAACTCACTTTCTTAATGTCATTTAAATCATAAGCTGTCCGTGTGTCCCGAATATGTTTCTTTAGGAAGTCTTTTTCTACGGTTATCGCATCCCCTGCTGTCCTGACTGTCCAGTAATTTATCACCATAGGATAAATATGAAGTAAACCTACATGACCTACTAATATTATTGCGATTGAAGCATACCAAATTATACGTCTTCTCCAGAATAAGTTTAATATGAGAACAACTCCGATAGCAATGAGCATGACAAAGTATATCTGTGTTGCACCCGCAAGCATACTGTCAGCATAGAACATTCCATGATATTCTGATAATCTTCTCGATAATGACGGTTTGTATAGTTTACTCCACAGATGAACCTGTCCAGTCCAGATTCCCGCCGCCAGCAACATCAGCCACAAAACAGTACCATGCAATACAATATTTCTTTTTACATACCCTTTAGAACGTGCATCACGCCGATAATAGTAGTTATAGAGAAACCCCACAAAAATGCAGGTTGTCCACAGCAGGATATTAACCCACAAACTCACAGATTGATGCATAGGAAAAGAGAAAAGGAAGAAATTCCGGTCTTTACCCAATAGATAAGGTTCTATCTTTTCTACGGGACGGTATAAATAACGTATAAATGTATCGTCAAGCGACATCATCGGAACAGCAAGAATTAAGGCGACAAGTACTGTAAAGCAGAAGAATACGCGATGAAAAGCGACAGTTTGGTCACGGGTCCAACGCGCAAATTCACGCGGTTCAGGACAGAGACGTTTTGCAATAATACCGTTTAAATTCAGGAAAAGTAAGGCGATGAAAAAAAATCCAGCAAACAGTCCCCACTTCACTTGGCGGATTTTCCAAAAAACTTCTGAATAACCAACGCCTGACTTATCAACGCCATCAAAATCAAAACGCCAAATATGCTCTGTGTATAGGTAAGAAAACGGAATAATACTACTCAGTAATGCAATCCCACCTAAACCCCAAAGAAGATATGCCTGAAATTTAAAGGCCAACTTCCGATACCAAGTACCTTTTCGGAACCGAAAGATACCCCAAATCAACGTTAAAACAACAAGAAAAAAGTTGAAAAGTAACCAAGCAATCGCTATATCTGGTGTCATATCAGGCATCTCCTTAAATACAGTGTTCGGTGCATATCTATTTAATAAAGAATAACATGCTTTTTTCTCTACTGTCAAGGTGAACCACAGTTGCACAGCGAATATGTTCAGTTTTGCTTGTGATAAATTACTTTACATGATATACTGAATATATACTTAATGTAACTTTAAGAACGTCGGTAGCAAAAGAAAAAATGCCGTGATAAGGAGGTACCGCAGTCATGGCTTATAGCAATTTTACATTGGAAACCGTTCGAAAAACATTTAAATTGGAAGCTGAGGAAACCGCAGACATTTCTTCAGCCATACCCCCAGTCATACCCAGTGAACAACTCACCACGATACTGTCGCGGAACGTGCCTTTAGCTGTTGCTATAGGCACAGAGAAGGCAAAGTCAGAAATGATCGTCACCAATGTACTTGTTGAACTCCGAGAACACTTCATGCGGCGTATTAGTCTGTTTTCAGGTATTGATTTCAACGTTGATGCAGAACACGGCTTAACCGGTGTATCCGATTTCTTGATAAGCCACTCGCCTACACAATTTTATTTAGAGGCACCCATTATCGTCATCGTTGAGGCTAAGAAAGATGAACCAACAACAGGATTCGGACAGTGTGTAGCGGAAATGCTCGCCGCACAACGTTTTAATGCTGAAAAACAAAATGAAATCCCTTACATTTATGGAGTTGCTACTACTGGCACAATGTGGCAATTTCTTAAACTCAATGCACAGATGCTCTATATTGACAGAGCAGTCTATTCAATTCAGCAATGTGACAAAATCTTCGGCATCCTCGTCAGAATGGTTGAGCAACAGGTGTAAGGTATTCCAACCGAAATATTGACTATAGATACAATTAACCAAATATGTCAAATCACACTAATTCAGAAGAAAGAAAACAACGAGAATATCTGTTTGTGCTTAATTCGGTTGAGGGAATTGGACCAGTTAAAATCAAGAACCTATTAAAACATTTCGGAACATTAGAACAGATCTTTGAAGCAGAAATCTATGAAATAGCACAATTGCCGAGATTTAATCCGATTTTAGCAACGCGCATACTCACAGCACGTAAACAGTTAGATCAGTATCAACAAAAAATTGACGAACTTACAGACCGAGGAATTGACATACTCTTTAAAGAAGACAATGGATACCCAATTCTCCTAAGATCATTGCCTGAAGCACCTATATTGCTCTGTAAAATCGGGAAACTGGCTGAGGTCACAGATAAGTGCGTAGCAATTGTCGGAAATTCAAACCCTACACCTGAAGCAATTGATCTGACACTAAACCTCTCAATACAATTGGTGAATGCAGGTTTTAAGATAGTAAGTGGACTGGCAAATGGCATTGACGCAAACACACATTATGGGACATTATCTGTAGGTGGAATAACTATTGGTGTCATCGCAACAGATCTGTCCTATATCTATCC
>CAZURU010000422.1:0-4628 GCA_964623585.1 uncultured bacterium | reverse complement strand
CGCATAACGAGTTGTTACAGCAGGAGGGTATCTATTATCGGTTGTATCAGTTGCAGTATAAAGGACAGGAGACAAACAGAGATTTATAAGCAGTTAGACTTCTTCTATAGTCCAGCCGGCAGCATTTCTGTAGGAATGGGTAGGTTTCCCTATTCCTCCGGTATTTCAAATACTACGCCATCCGACTTTTTTTCGTAAAAAATAATTTTCACCTCTATGGATTCCGCTAAAGTTGGCATTGCATAATAGGTGCTGGGTTTGATAGAATATGCTTCCTCACCGACAAAACCATCTATGCCTTGAGATTCTTCATGCGGTTCTGCCAAACGGTAGTCGCAGCCTTTTACTTCCGCCAACTTTTTTAGGATTGCCTCCTGAAATCTAAGTCCCGCGAAAGTCTTGACGAGAACCAGATCTTCTACCCAGGATCTGACCATAGCCCGGTCAATTTTTTCGACAGCCTCATTGAAGTTTTCTATCATTGAAATTATTTTATCTGTTGCTTCATCGATTGCATCAGGATATTGTTCTTGATACCACGTAACCCATTCTTCAAAAGTTTGTCCCGGAAAATCCTGAATCAGCTCGCTCAATTGTCCAACGTGTCTCGGTCGCGTCGCCTGAGAATTTTGATTCGCGATATTCATTAATTGGGTTGTGTACTTCGGAAATGCGGAAGCAGGAGCGTTTACATACTCCTGAATTTCAGCATTTTTTAATTTAATTTGCATACATATCCCTTTGTGCAATATAGCGTCACTGTGCATTCAACATGCTAAGTTGAGAAGGGTTTATACGAGTCTTCGTTTTATTCCAAACCAAAGGTTCTGAAGGTTTTTCAAAGTTCAAGTCTTGGGGTTTTGAGGAATATGTAACTTCAAAGATATTATCTTTACACGCTTGAACTGTTTCTAAAGTATTAAATAAAATAAATTGTTCTTGGCTGGTCACCACCGGACAATTATAATGTTTGTTTATATATTTCAAAGGTTTCGAGTCCTGAATCCGGTTTTCGACAAACGCAAAGTGCCTTTGCAACCTATCGTGCAAATAACCGTTTGAAAAATCGACGATATGGTGTGTAATCGGACAAATAACCTGTTGAAAACTCTTGTCAATCTCAACACCGATACTATTGCGTGCTGATGTCATAGCGGCTGCAGTTGTGGTGCCGGTGCCCAGAAACGGATCGAGTATCACATCGCCTTTCACAGAATACATATTGGTAAGCCGATATGCCAAATCATAAGGAAATGCTGCGCTTCTCAATCGCGACATCGCCTTCGCGAGTTTCTGACCTGTCCCCTTGATGTCCGTCCAAACATCCGAGTACCAGACATTCCGCTCTTCCCAGAACAGTCCACTTTCACGTCTATTTTCTTTTTCGGCTTCCGTTTTAAATTCTCTTTTAGAACCCTTTCTCACGATTAGAATATACTCGTGTTCCAGTGTCACATAAGCTCCTGCAGGCAGCATACCCGATCCCATAAATTTATTGGGCGTATTCGCCTGTTTTCGCCAGAGGATATCAGGTAATGCTGAGAACCCGATTTTTAACAGGTGTGTCAAAATTCTGGCATGATTCGGATACAAACAAAAATCATCTTTTACTTTCCTTGTTGCATCACCTATATTGATGCATGCAAATCTACCGTTCTTTAACACTCTAAAGGCTTCATTCCACACAGAATTCAGAATTTCATGCATTAAATTAAACGCCAATGGACCATCACCACGGGATAATGCCTTTAGGATGTCTGGATTCTGATTTCCAAACACTTCATCCCACATTTCTATCATCGGGTAAGGAGGAGAAGTTACTATCAGATCAATACTCTCTGAAGGTATGTCCTCTAAGTTCCGTGAATCTTGGTATAGAATCTTGTGTATAGTTTTCATAGAATGTATTTCCTAAAGTGGAATTGTTGGGAAACAGGAACAATCACACTATTCTTCTATAATAATAACATACTTAGTATTAGTCTTCAACGAAATTCAGTAATAAAACTGTCGTTGCATTTTCACATTGACATTTACCTCTTTTTAATATATAATACTTAAATGCCTAATTATTACGATAATATGGGAAAAAACTTATGGACAGATTACGCCAGCGACCTTTCAAAATTTGTGACCGGCGTTGATGATGTTGAAGTGCTTGAGCATCTTGACACGGAACAACAGATTGTCGTCGCAAGGCACACAGACATCACTAAGCGCATCCGCATCAACAAACAGGAAGCGATTTTACACGTTGAATTACAACACGGTGAGAGTACAGATAAACCGATGTGGGCAAGAAACGCACAATATCAGGGATACCTCGTCGGTGAATACCAGATGCCTGTCTATTCTAATGTCATCTATTTTCATCCTAATGCTGGTAGGACGGACCCAGGTGGATACGCATACAAGCAGAACGGATACGAATACGTCAATCGTTATAAGGTCATCAGGCTTAGTGAAATAGATGGACAACCGTTTTTAGACATGCAGACACTAGGAGTTTTACCCTTCACAACACTTATGAAACCGCCAGCGGGGATGGACATTGAAATCTGGATACAACAATGCATTGACGCAACACTTTCCGCGCCAATAGATAAGCAGACACAAGCAGATTTACTTTACGGAATCTATCTATTTGGCGGGATAGTCTGTAATTCTGAATTATTGGAACAACTCACATCGGGGGTACTCATGCAAGAATCTAAAACTTATCAACTTCTATGTGAAAGAATTACCATAGAGGCCACCATAGAAAACACTTTGGCTCTCCTTGAAGATCAATTCCAAGCAGAAGCAGTGAATGCCGTAACACCCGCGCTTCGCAGTGTAGACGATTTGCAAAAACTCAAACAGCTGCTTCTTGAAGCTGCGAAAGTGCAAAACATTGAAACATTCGCACAAATGCTAAATGAATAAATGGTACACGGGAACAACAGAACAGACACCGTGAATGTCAATCATTGACAAAACCTCTCAGTAAGGCTAATGTAATGTATATCCTACCTCTATTCAGCCCCGAAAAATCATAGCGAATACCAAACGCGTATTCACCAAAACACATTAGACGTTGATTTAGTAGGGACTAAATAGCATCCCTAACTCTCAGATAAACCCTATATTTATGTCTCTTAAGTGACAAAAACTTTACACACCCAGAACTGTGATATAATACTTTTCAATTCTATGGGAGAATTATATAATGGGTAGAACATTCAACAAATCGTTAGCGTGGCGAGAACGGGCAAAAAATGCATTGGTCGGGGGAGGACAACCGCATAAACAGAGCAATCCACCACAGCCAATTATGATTGCTGGGGCAAAAGGTTCACACTTTTGGGACGCAGATGGAAATGACTATATCGATTACCTGATGGGATACGGTCCGATGATCCTCGGACATGCATATCCAACTGTGATAACAGCAGTGGCAAAGGCACTGGAACAAGGAAATGTATATAACGTTGGTCATACATTTCGGTCTAAACGCAAACAGTGATAAGGAGAGTCTATTCCGTAGAACTTTTTATGAAGCAACTTTAGATGGAGGATTATATCTACCCGAAGGACATATATGGTTTATGTCTATATCACACACCGATGACGATATTGCCAAGACACTCAATGTGTGTGAAGACGCGTTAAAACTCGCGAAAGCCAAAATATAAGATATTATGGTGAAGTTTGAAAATAATTACACACTTTCGCCCCACGGTAGGTGCGGTTTCCCAACCGCACTGGTACAGACTGTATAATTAATTCAAAAATTTACTATAATTACTATAAAACAAGAAATAGGATGATTTTATGACACCTGCTACAGATTATTCAAGACCTTTTATTGTTGATAAGAACTTGGGACGTGCACTTGATGAAGAAAATGCCAATCTCCCAGAAACTAACGCTGACGGTTTAGTTGTCGTTCCACCGACACAAGAACAGAAATATGTCTTTGACAAACAGGGATGGTTATTAGTTCCTGGTGTATTATCGGGGGATGAACTAAAAGAGATGCAAGATTTCTGCCATCGTTTACGGCATGAACCGGAGTCTATCCCAGCACATGAACGTTCCCCTTTAGGTGGTCCGATGCAAAAGTTGTCCGACCATCCAAATGTTGTCGGATTTCTCAATGAGTTCCTTGCACATCCAGCACTATCCAGTCAAGAATGCTACGGTTTTCGCATGGAATCGTGCCACATGTTCTACCGGACTGTAGGGGATGGGAACTTTGGACCTCATAATGGCAATGGCATGCTACGATTTCCTGGAGATTCGCATCTATACAGATGTATTCCCGGTAAAGCGTATAGCGGTTTAACTCGAATCGTTTGGGAACTCAATCCGGTCAAGTACAGACAGGGAGGAACGCTTTTCATCACCGGCAGTCATAAAGCGGTTTATACTGCCCCAGATTCAATTCAGAGTCCGGATTCACCGATATGGGATACATACGAATGTCCGGCAGGTTCTTTGCTGTTTTTCACTGAAGCGTGTACGCATAGCACTCACAAATGGACTAACGAGGAAAACAACAGAGTCGCAATTTTTAGCTGCTACAACACTGTGAATAGTAAATGGCACGATTGGAATCCACATCCAAAGTTGCTGGAAGAGATGCC
>CAZURU010000421.1:0-4690 GCA_964623585.1 uncultured bacterium | reverse complement strand
CTGCTATTGCAGACTGTGAAAACGCAATAGAACGTAATCCGAATGCTGCTGATGCGTACCTAATTCGTGGAATGGCTTATAGTAACATCGGAAAGTCTGACTTAGCAATTGCGGATTTCTCAGACGCGATAAAATTACAACCTAATTACCTTAATGCGCATTATGAGCGTGGCAACGAATACAACAATAAAGGTAAATTTGACAAAGCAATTGAAGACTATACGAAGGTGATAGGACAAAATCGATATCACGTTGAATGCTATATAAATCGTGGTTTTGCATATAACAGACAACGGCAGTTTGATAGAGCAATTGCAGACTATAGTGCGGTGATCCAACTCCAACCAGATTGTATTCCTGCATACGTCAATCGTGGAATTGCTTACAGCAATAAAGGTGAGTTTAACAGTGCTATTGCAGATTACACATTTGCTATACAGATTGATCCAAGGTTTCCAGAGCCTTATCACAATCGGGGCAATGTTTACATGCGAGCAGGTGATTATGAGTCTGCTATAACAGATTATACGACAGCTATCCAGATCAATCCTAATGATCCAAAGACGTATGCCTCAAGGGGGGCAGCCTACGGTATTATAGGTAAGTCAGAAGAATCTATCAAGGACTGTACGCAAGCGATAGAACTTGGTCTAAATAATGCAGATATTTATTTTAATCGTGCCATTGCCTACAATGACATGGATGAAATTGAACTTGCTGTCGGTGACTATACCAAAACTATTGAACTTAATCCTAAACATCCTAAAGTATATGTAAACCGCGGTGTTGCTTACGGTAAAATTGGCACATCAAACCTTGCTATTGATGACTTTAGGAAAGCATTAGAACTGAAATCGGATGATGCTGCGGCTTACAACAATCTTGGCAACATTTACGCTAAAGAAGGTGATTATGAATCCGCAATTGAAAATTATAATAAGGCGATAAACCTAAATCCTAAAGACGCGATGCTCTATCAAAATCGTGGATTAGCATATTTCAGGTGTAAAGATTTTAATCGTGCCCGCGAAAACTATACGAAAGCAATAAAACTTAATCCTGATTATGCATCCCCATATTATAATCAAGCAATCGCTTGGTTACATCAGAAAAGATGGGAGAATGCCAAAGCAAGCTTATCAGACGCAGCAAACAAAGGCATAGATATTACCGCTGTTTTTGGTAAAGATTATCAAGGTGTGGAGGGATTTGAGAAGAAAACCAGCCTTATACTACCTAAAGATATTGCTGCAATGTTAGGACAACAAGAGAAACAAATTTCTATTCCACCTATAGAAAAAGATCTATCTGAATTTCAAGTTGGGATGAAATCGTACTCATTTAAAGACTTCGCGCCAATGCTCCCACAACAGACAATTCAAGTTCCAACTCCATCCATACCGACAGACCTGCTTCAGTCTCCAAGCCAAACACCGCCTAGTCTATTTGCATAAGATGTTAAGGTAGACTGATTTCAAGTTTATTTATGTGAATACACGGGATTATGTTCCAGTAAGGACTACTACTAAGAATATCACCACAATGTCTTTTCCAAACGATCACACCCAAAACAATACCGAATGGTATGTATCAGAAGAACCCAGAGCACGCCTTGGCAAGGGAATTATAGGTCAAATCAAGTATTCTCCAGATGGTACTCAACTTGCAGTTGGGAGTTCCATTGGGATTTGGATATACAATGCACACACTGGTCAAGAACTAAATCTCCTAACAGGACATACAAAGTGGCCTAGTCATATCGACTACTCCCTTGATGGTCAAACCTTGGCTAGCGGTGGGACAGTGGAGACTGGTACAGTTTGCTTGTGGAATTCAAACACTGGAGAACATAAAGTAACGCTTGGTGAGCATGAGGGACGAGTAACCTGTGTAAAATTCAGTCCTGATGGTCGTATTCTTGCCAGCGGAAGTGTGGACGAAACAATCCAATTGTGGGATGTAGAAACAGGTCTACACAAAGCAACTCTCAAAGGACATATAGGTGGGACAGAGTTGATGGCATTCAGTCCCGATGGCAAAACACTCGCAAGTGCATATGGGGTTTTTATTTCTGATCGTGATCAACCTCTGAAAAATGTTGAAAGGATTCGATTGTGGAATACAGAAACGGGTCAGCATGAGACCACCCTTGAAAATCCTGTCTTTCAAGCCAATTCCATCACATTTAGTCCAGATGGAAACACAATCGCTACTGGCGGTTTTGACAAAAATATTGATATAGGTCTATCGAAAGGTACTGTTCTATTATGGGATGCTGCCACAGGGGAAAACAAAGAAACACTTATAAAAGAGCGTACAGACAGCGTCTTTACTGTGACATATTCTCCAAACGGTTATTCTCTTGTCAGCGGAAGTAAGGATGGTACAATTCTTCTGTGGGATACCGCTACTTACCAACTCAAGACATCACTCACAGGGTATTCCGATGCTATTGCCTTCAGTTCAGATAGCAGCACACTTGCTATTGCAACTCAAGACAAAAAGATTGTGCTATACGATGCTATTAGTAGCGAGCACAAATCAACTTTCACTGAATACACTGATGATGTCTACAGTCTTGTTTTCAATCCTGATGGCAGAACATTCGCAGGTATAGGTGGCGACAGCACTATTCGATTGTGGGATGCTGTTACTGGAGATCACTTGCAAACCATCACTGGGCATACAAGATCTGTTTCTTCTATATCATTTAATGCTGATGGTAGTAAACTCGCTGTTGGAAGTGGAGACGATTATGGAACAAGCGGTGACAAGATAATTCGTATCTGGAATATGCACACAAGACGCTTGCAAAGAACTTTCAGTGTGCCTGTGGATCAGAGTATAGATGACTATAGAAACTTTATTGATTCTGTTTCTTATTCACCCGATGGTAAAACCCTCGCTATTGGAAGTGAAGATGGTGTAATCCGGTTTTGGGATGAAGAAAATGAGAAATTCCAAGATAAAACTTTCGATGGTTTTATAGGTGCTCAAACAGAAAAACCATCACTTTGTTATTCTGAACTTGGTTTCGTATTAGCCTATTCACCTGATGGAAAAACGCTTATGAGTAGCAGTAGACTTGTTTTGTGGCCGATGGATAATACAATTCAATTGTGGGATGCTGTTAATTGCGAATACAAAGCGAAGCTAACAGGATCTCGGACAACTGTGCTTAGTGTTGCGTTTTCTCCTGATGGTCGCACTGTCGCTGGTGGAGACAAATACGGAGAAGTGTATCTGTGGGATGTTACCAAGGGAGAACTTAAAACCACACCTCTCGAACATCAAGGAAAGGAAGTCAATAGCGTTGCTTTTTCTCCCGATCAACGGACTCTCGCGAGCGGAGCTACATCTAAATATTATGGAGGTGGTGAAGTATATTTATGGGATGTATTCAGTGGAGAATGCAAAGCGACTCTTGATATGCGGGATTTGATTACCAGTGTTGCGTTTAGTCCTGATGGTTCTACTCTTGCTGTTGGAGGCAAACAAGGGATTACCGTATGCGATGTGTACAAAGTTCTTAATCAATATCACGATAGTAGGACAATATATAGAACTGATAGTTTTGATGGCACAGGATGCCAAAAAGCTCACCTTAAAGGACACATAGGTACTGTTAGTTCGGTAGCATTCAGTCCTGATGGACGTACTCTCGCGAGCGGCGGCAGAGATGGCACAATTCTCTTATGGGATATTACGAAAACACCGACTCCACGACAAATTGCAGAGTACTCCGTTGGTAGCACTGTACTTGTGGTTAAAAATAGCAATCTTTCGCGCAGCGCGGATCCATCTGGCATTAAGGCGAGTGCTGCAAGGATATTTAAATATACCACTTGTAATGGATTCTTTGTTAAACCGGGAATGATTGCAACATACATTCATCTTTGGACTTCTCCAGGACTTTTCTTCAGACGAGGACTTTTTCGCAATTGGATAGCTCCGATTGTTTTTGCTAAAAATCGTGTTATCAAAGAAACAAACTTGAGTTCTTTCGCATTATTCCACAACGCGCCGCGAGTGAGTATTGATATAGAAAGTATCGCAGCAATTGACAATCAACTGGCTATAATTAAGGTTTCAGATTGTGAAGTACAACCACTTTCCCTCAGTAACGAAGGTGTTAAAATAGGTGATACTGTCTACGTCGCAAGTACCCCATACACCTTTTCACAAGGTATCATCAGTAGAATAGTCCATATTTGGGACCGAACATTTTATCAGATAACATCTTCAATTCCTTACGGATCCAATGGAAGTCCTGTGCTAAATAGCAAAGGCCAAGTTATAGGTGTTGCAATGGCAACTTGCATAGATGGACAACTTCAATTTAATGCACCTTATGCAAAACGGCTCCATGATTATGACGAGCAAAATCCTAACTATGCAATCCCTTCATACTACCTTCAAGAATTGCTCTCCAAAGTGGAAGTATCAAATTAGAACTCTACCGTGAAGAGTTAACAAAGGCAACAAAGAGTGATGCAGAACAGATATCCTATATTCAAACCAACTTCCAAAAATCATCCTTTTATTTTGTCTGCAGACTATTCAAAAGCAGAATCAAAGCGAATTGGGTTTTTCCCTTACACCACGCGCAGCTCAACATCAATATCAACATCACGAGTCAGCGTATTCGTAACTGGGGAAGCAGCAAGGGTTTCCTCCCACAACGTCCCCA
>CAZURU010000420.1:1835-4691 GCA_964623585.1 uncultured bacterium | reverse complement strand
TACGCTAATTGAGAAGTTACATCCACAAAAGGTGATTTTTGTCCATGGCGTTCCGCAGTATAGAACGAAAATTAGTGTTCTTCGAGAAACACTTCGACGGTTCCAAGGACAAATTGATGTTTATCATGCTAACAACGGCACCCCGATCTATTTTTGAGGAGAAGATGGAATTACAAATTGGAAAACTTCTTGAGGATTATCAACAGCAGGTTAACGAGCAATCTCCAGACGAAATTGAGGTACAGAGGCAGTACTATGAATTAGCGAAGGCGGTTTTGGATAATCCCAAGCAGCATCCTAAAGTTCTGCATAACCAAATCAAAGCCAGGCTTGGAAAGCGTCGACTTCCGTTTTATGTCCCGCATAAAATCCTCAGTAAAAAGAGTGGATTGAATACACCGGAAAAACGGATTGAATGGGGCAAGTTGGTTCGTTCGACCGGTAGAGATTTGAGGTTGTTTGTACAAGAAGACATAAGAGGTGACTATAAAACCCTGTATGACAGGATCAAGTCGGTTGTTTTCGCAGAAAAAAGAACACCTCAGATGCAACCTAAGGCGATCTTGTTCGTCTTTTGCTCTGCTTTATCTGATAATGTTAGGTACAAGCCGATACTTGAGACGATCATTCAGATTTCAAACTTTGGTCAAAGCGAATCCCTATTACACGATCTTGTTGACTTGATTGCGGTGGAGAGAGGGTTAATTCAGAGGAGAATTTCCCGAGATCGTGCGACCGGCCGGATCGCCCGGACCCTGGTTCATCTACAATCCTTCGGTGAAAGCGATATACCTGAAAGTGAGGACCCACGCGTTGCACATGAGGTTGAAGATCTCCGGGAAGCCGTGGAAATTGCACGCCAAGGGCTAAAATCTCTACAAGAAGATATAGATAAAATTGGAATTGAAGCACAGCAGGAGGCTTTCATCATATTTTTTCAAGAGATGAATTCCGTGAAACACAGTTATTTTCTCGATCAGTTTTTAAGAGCGGATAGGCAACTCGAACAATTTAGACAATCAGGAGCTGAAGTTCCACGGGAGATTGAACATCTCGGTGTACTTATGCCTATATTCAATCAGTTTCTTAAGGCACACGGTATCCAACCAAAAGAGTCAGTAGGTGAGAAGATAACCCTAACACTCAAAGAATCAGATCATTATGAATACATAGGGGCCGATTTTGAGAGTATGAATGAACGTAAAACTGTCCAAGTGCTTTCATCAGGCTGGACCTGTGAAGGGAAGTTGATAATCAAACCGAGTGTCAGGGAAGTTGAATAAATGTGAAATTCAAAGTCTTGTTGATGTTGTAATTGCCGAGTTCTGCGTATGATACGGTAGTGTGAGGAAATCAGATTATTATCTTGGCATTGATTTAGGTACAACCAATTCTGTAATAAGTTGGGGATCTATTAACCGACGTCTAGAAGAACTTGACGCGCAAGTCGTCACCGTCCCTATGATGATAGAGGGCGGCGGGATGGGAAGGAAGGAATTGTTGCCTTCTTATGTCTATTTTGACGAACGAACCTCACCGACTGTAGGCGAGTACGCGAAAACAATGATTGGGAGACAAACGAGTCGCGTTGTCAGATCGGTTAAAAGCCACATGGGAACTCAGAAACGGTTTCATTTTGATGGTGAAACTTATGATCCTCCCCAGATTTCGTCTATGATTCTCAAACAACTCGCTTCTGGCGCACAGAACATAGGCATTAATCCCCAACACGAACAAGTGGTGATAACAGTTCCTGCGTCCTTTGACTCGGATCAACGCTCGGCTACTATTAAGGCGGCAGAGTTAGCAGGTTTTCAAGTTACGTTATTTGACGAGCCCCGTGCTGCTTTATACGATTTTGCCAATCGGCAGGAAAAGGGTGAGCTTCCGTCAACACTTATCGACTTCGGTACTCCGAAATTAGTCCTCGTTTTTGATTTAGGCGGTGGAACACTTGATGTGTCCTTACATAAAGTTCATCGTCAACCCGGTCAAGATAAATTAGACATCAAAGATATTGCTATAGGACGTTATACGCAACTTGGGGGAGATAACTTCGATAAGCTTCTTGCGAACCACTTTCTGGAAGCTTATTCAAATAGGCTCCCGCAAGATCCCGATGACTACGATATACATTTATTGGAAAGCGAATTCCAAGTATACGCAGAACTTGCCAAAATCGAGTTGAGTACGAGTGCTGCCTTATTGGAAACTCAACAAGGCAGTGATTGGAAACCGGATGACATTGATACACCAATCATCCAGTACCCGTTTGCAAATCCTGATCAAATGTTTCAATACAATCTAACCTTGGCTGAGTATAACCAGATTGTTGAACCGCTGCTCGCGAACGAACTTACTCTAGATTCAGTCGATCAGCCTGATACTCGACCTTTTGAGGAGAATATTATCTATCCTATCCTTGATGTGTTACGAAAGGCAAAAGATAAATTACAACTGAATGCTCCGCCGAAAGTTGATGCTGTTCTCCTAAATGGCGGGATGACCCAACTTTACACAATCCAAAAACGCTTAGAAACTTTCTTTGGATTTCGTCCAATTGTGGCTGGCGATCCAGATAGGGCCGTCGCGCGCGGTGCTTCTGTCTATCATTACCTTTCAAAGCAAGGGTACGAACCATCACGTATTTTAAACGACACAATTGGAATTGGATTTGATGAAGACAAGGTTAGGCCGCTTGTCGAAGCTGGAACTATTCTGCCATTGTCTAAGCCTAAACCTATTGAAGGATTAAAAGCGAATGCAGTAGCACATTTCTTAAGCCTTTCTTTTTATCTCGGTAGCCGGCTGGACACAAATCCACCAAATCGAATAATTTTGGAACGGCGTGTTCAA
>CAZURU010000420.1:286-1778 GCA_964623585.1 uncultured bacterium | reverse complement strand
TTTTTTCAGGTGACTGTGGATGAACAAGGAATTCTAGATGTTGAAGGTTGGCCAGTAAAAAATCCAGATCAGAAATTTACAGTGACAGTGAATTCTGCGGAACAAGATACTGATTCGTCAACAGAAATTACGGAGCGAGCACAGGAAGCAACCGACCTGCCTAAGAAAGAAAGTTCTTCTGACCAATCCCTAGATGTCAAGTCTGAACTTGAATTCCTAAGTTCAAGGTGTTCACAATATATGAATACGTATGATAGAAACCGCCGAAGAGTGATTATGGATCAGATTACCCAACAACGCTCTCGAATTACTCGTTCTACAAATGCTGCAGATTTTATCACACCACTAATCGAGGGTGTTGACTCCATTAAGGATTCTCGGCATGCTAATAATTTTTTCAATGCTCGCACGATGGTTCTATTGGGAGATCTTGCTCCATATTGTTCAGATAGCGACCAGCCTTACGATATTTGTGAAGCTGCGATTATGTTAAGCAAGCCAGAAGAGCTTAGGCATAAACATCCGACAGTCATAAACACTGTCGTAAGATATGCCATTGAAGCAATTGGGAAAACGGGGGCTCCATTTTCAGTATCACACCTTATAGGTTTCTTAAATCAGGATAAGGTGAGTTCCATACGGCCTAATGCAATTTACTCGATTGGCAAGTGCGGTTCCACTGTTAATGCAGTCAAGCACTTGGAGCCCTTGATTAAATCAAGGACGGATGCTGATCGAATCGCTGTGAATTGGGCACTTGGGAAAATTGGCAGTCGGGAAAACGGAACTTTGCTTCCAATTGAAGATCTAAATGTGAGTATCTCAAGTCTGCTAGAACAGTTGAAGTTTGAGAATCATAATCAAGCCCAGCAGCATGGTATTTATGCGCTTGGTGAAATTTGTGATCGTCGAGACCGTACCGTTGATATTGTCCCTGATGAAGTGGCTAACAACGCGATACGGTTACTAAATACCTACTCAAAACAGCCGTTAGGTGGGAGTTTATCTGATTTAGTTTCGTTAAGTCAACAACAGATACTACAAAATCTTGCAGAAGTAGCGATCCAAATGATAGAGGGTGTTAAGTTAACATCGGATCAGAAGGCTAGCCTCCTCAGAATTCGCGAGGCTGATTACTAGGACAAAACACTCTAAAAGTAAATGGAGTGTAGGGTCTTGCGTCTTGTGTTTTCTATAGACACAGCACTCGGAGGCAAACGTGAAAGAACTTCTGTTAGCGGATGCACATCGGTTATCCGCATCTCCATCTGAATACGAAGCCACCCAACAGCAGATAGAGCGTGCAGAATACAAAACCTTCACGCTGAGCGAGGCAGACTTTGATGATCTCGTTTTCATGGAAGCGAATGCCTCGGTGTGGGCAAACAATCAGAAGTTGGTAGACACGCTAACACCGAAAGGGAAGTCGCGCACGCTGAAAGAGGTTGTAGACAGGATTCTGAAGGCGTATCCATACGAGAGTCCGATCCAT
>CAZURU010000420.1:0-276 GCA_964623585.1 uncultured bacterium | reverse complement strand
CATGTCTTTAAGCAGCTCTCCGAGGACGAACCGTGGTTTGAGGGGTGCTTCATTATCAGTGCTCGGTTCGATCCGCGTTTGATGGGCGAATTATTGATTCGACCACTGGCTGCCTATGAGAAACCGGCACATGCCCCGAAGATACGGTTTTACCTTGAGGATGGGAATCATCGGGCGTTGGTGTATGCCGTTTTCTTGCGGCTGCGTGCGGACGCGTATCAACCGGTTCGGGTGATTTTCAGCAAAGATTGGACGCATCTCTATCCGTGGGCACAG
>CAZURU010000419.1:0-4696 GCA_964623585.1 uncultured bacterium | reverse complement strand
TCTAAGCTATTCTTTTGAGAGTGGACTTAGGTTTTGCAATAACATAATCCGCGTCCATCCGCGTCATCCGCGTCAATCCGTGATTCAGAAAGAAGAAAGCTGAATCGCGGATTGACGCAGATTTCACAGATTTCGCGGATTTTAAGCGTCTTTCTTGTTCCTGATCTATCCTTTTGGGAATAGACTTAGGGTGGGCGAAAACAGAATCTGCGTCCATCCGCTATAATCCGAGATTCTAACTTATAATTCTGAGATATAAAAGGATACTACAAATGAACACAAATCTGAAGCATCAAGACATAACCGAAAAGATTATCGGTGCTGCGTTTGAGGTACATAAGTTTTTGGGTAATGGATTCCAAGAGGTGATTTATCAACGTGCATTGGCTATTGAGATGAGAAATGCTGGGTTGGAATTTGATCGTGAAATTGAGCAGAATATTTTCTATAGAGATTTTCCGAAACCTATTGGGAAACGTAGAGCCGATTTCGTAGTGGTAGAAAAAGTATTAGTGGAATTGAAGGCTATTACTCAATTGGAAAATGTGCATGAGGCGCAGCTATTAAATTACTTGAAAGCGTATCATTTGGAAGTCGGTTTACTTATCAATTTCGGTGAGAAAAGTGTAAAGTACAAAAGACTAATTCTCTCACAACGTAATTAGGATGCACGCAATTGAAGCTGCAGTCTGAATCGCGGATTGACGCGGATTTCACAGATTTCGCGGATTTTAAGCGTCTTCTTGTTCTTGACCTATTCTTTTGGGAGTAAACTTAGGTTTGCGAAAACCTTATCCGTGTCAATCCGCGTCATCCGCGATTCGGACAAAAAAAGGCTGAATCGCAGATTTATCGGATTTCACGGATTAACGCGGATTTTAAGAGGTTTCTTGTTTCTAAGCTATTCTTTTGAGAGTGGAATTAGGTTTTGCAAAAACATAATCCGCGTCTATCCGCGTCATCCGCGTCAATCCGTGATTCAGACAAAAGAATGCTGAATCGCAGATTTATCGGATTACACGGATTTCACGGATTGTAAGAGGTTTCATGTTTCTAATACCAATTCTAATTGACAATACATCATTCTTCTGTAGGTCGGGTAGAGGAACGAAACCCGACACGTCTTGATTATGCATATCATGTCGCCAGTTAATATTTTATTGGCGTCCCTCTACCCGACCTGCTGAGGAATGGAATAACAATAATTCAAATTGGTATTACAATCGCGGCATGACATTGTTAACCCCTAAAGACGCGCACGAACTACCGATTAGCATTCCCTGCGAAAAACAATTGATAATCAACTTAAGTTATGGTAGACTCTTTTCAACTGTTTTAAACAAGATGTGGATATCATGATAACGCTTTCGTTGGAAACTGACTATAAAATAAAATTGCCTCTTGACTGGGTGAAAGAATTGGGGTTGGAACCGGGTGTCGTGATCGAAAGAACAAACGATGGCATATTGATTCGTTCCTCCACTACACAGTCGTGTGCCAGTATTTATGCCGAGAAACTGAAAATGGGGACTCCTTCGGCATTAGATAGCGCACTTGGTGCTATAGAAGAGAGATTAACCGCACTGGAAGGTAGCGGGTCATAACCTGAAAAGGAGAATACTAATGAAGATACAACGACTTCTTATCATTGCTACTGTTTTTGTAAGTGTTATTTCAATGTCACATGCTTTCGAGTTCTCGTGGACATTAGATGAAACACCTGAAGGACAAGAAACTGTAACCCCTATCTCACCAGTAGAGATTGTCTTTATTGGTGAAGAACCGATTGAAATACCGACACACGATGCATCGTTTCGTTTGATGCGTAAATATTCTGTTTTGCTTGATACAGGATGGACAGCACGGGAAGCAGCACAACTACTAACGATATTTAATTCTGTTTCGCAAAGACACTATAGTTATTCTGACACTACACCATTGTCAAAACGCGGTATAATCCCATCGGTATGGAGAATAAGCGATCTTCATATTGAAAATGACATTTCTATTGAACAGGAACACAACAGAAAAATTATCACAATAAGTCGTGATGCGTTCACTTATGCAACACCTCTATTGGGTAAAATTGATGGGATTAGAGGCAAATACTATTCAAAGAGACTTCACCATGCTGTTATCAGGTATGTGACAGATAATGGTGCTAACAGACATGCTCTTGAACATATCTTAGCACATCGCTATGGCGTTCGTGTTTTCATTCCTGATTATACCAAATTGACACGTCTAACAACACAGGAACACGAAGGGCGTTTCCAAGATTTTAAAAATGAAGAGCTGATATACATTGCTTCAATGTTTGAGGAATATCCGACTGGAATGCATAAAACATCTGGACTAAAATACCTTGTTCGCAGGTTAGACGGTACTGTGAATCCTCTCTATCCAGATGCTCTTGGAATTGCTTGGATAGGAGCAGAATATATTGAATTTATGGAAGGTGCTTTTAACAGAAACGCCACTTTTGATATTTACCGCACAATTATTCACGAAAAGGCACATTTTTTATGGGCATATCTATTTGGTGAAGAACTAAAACAGGATTGGATTGATGTTGGCGGATGGTATGAGAACCCTGATGATCCTGATGGGTGGTCAACAACACAACAGATTGAGTTTGTGACATCTTATGCCCACAGAGTAAATCCCGATGAGGATATGGCTGAGAGTATTAGTTTTTATATCATGAACCCTGACAAACTAAAATCACGCGCACCTGAGAAATATGAATTCATTCAGAACCGTGTTATGCATGGAACGCGATATATTTCTCGTATTCGTGAAGACCTAACATTTGAAGTCTATAATCTCTATCCTGATTATATTTACCCGGGTCAAATCAAAAGTATAAATATAAAAGTTGAAGGTGAACCTAAAGAAGATAAAAAAATTACTATTGACATCGAGCTACATACAGAAGGAGGATTAGATACTGCGAGCGAGGGATACGCGAATGTTTATAGTCCAATCGGAACTCGGACAAGTTTATATTTCTACCCTATTGATTCAAATGGTTTTCGTGTGAGTGAAAGCCATCTTTTACGCGGTTCTTTTACGCTATCAAAGTTTGCTGCAAGTGGTTATTGGACAGCTGACGCTATCGGCATCACAGACACAGTTGGAAACGAGCGTTGGCAGGGGGTAGATGGTTTTGGCTGGAAACTGTATATTAATAATCCGCTGGCAGACGATAAGCCGCCAGAATATGTAAAAGACTCAATAAAACTTTCTTTAGCAGATGCAACGACGCGCAATGGTAGAGCCTTTCAGAGGCTGAATCTCACATGGGAAGTTTTAGAAGAAAATGGACTTGATAATGTTCAAGCATTCGTAAATGATGATAATCCAAATACATATTCACGCAATCTGTCTGAAAGCTACAACTATGGTAGAGCTTTTGGTTATATTAACAATTTTTCAGGTCCTGTAGACCAAGTAGATGTGGGTTTAAATATTCCTGATTATTTTCCAAGCGGAACCTATAAGATTGTCAGAATTCTAATGAAGGACACTGCAGGGAACGTTCGACGTGTTCTTTTTACCGAACCGCCCAAGCACGGTCTTCATGTGACAGAGCGGCTTGCTGATGAATTGCCACTTACTATTGAGATAAAGACAAAAAATCCTGATACAACAATACCGGTGCTTGATCTAAACAATATTACGATCAAGGCAGAACCGACACAACCTGAAAACCCGAATGGTGAAACTGTTGTAGACATGACGTTCAGGATAAAAGATGATATAAGCGGTTTTAGATACGGTCAAGGTACTGTGCGTGGCCCTTTTGGTATATTTTATTGGTTTAATGTTAAACGTCAACGTGATAGATATGATTCAGATATGTATTTCATAGGTGATCCGAACGAGTATCTGACTTACGATGCAAGACTTCTTTTGCCAAAAGGCAGCCAACCGGGAACTTGGGGTCTGGCATATCTGTTTATAGCGGATATGGCGGGTAATGTCCGTCATTATGATTTTACCGAAATCATACGGTTTGAGGTGGAAGACAGTTCTGAGAATGCTAATCTTGATCTTAACAGCGATGGAGAAGTAAACATACTGGATATTGTTATCGTTGCTCAAGCAATTGGCGAAAAAGATAACGATGAAGCAGATGTTAACAACGATGGAGAAGTAAACGTATTGGATTTAGTGCTGATTTCTAACAGGATTGAGTGAAACAGCACTGGAAGCATTGATATATGTGTCTTGAATTTGTCTAACATCGCGTTCGCCTGTGGCATGGGTTATTGTCTTTTTTGTTTATATATATTATAGCATACATGCTATAATATATATAAATAATTTTACTAAGGAAAATATTGTGAGAATTAAAAATTTAATTATAGCGTTAGCTCTGACATTATTGATTACCGTATCAAGTTATGCTTTTGAATACAAGTGGACGTATGATGGAACACCATTAGGTCAAGAGTCATACACACCCGCTGAACCGATCCAATTGGAAATAAAAGGCACTGCTATTGATTTGAACAGCGGCAGGGCAGCAATAGACTTGAAACAGAAATACAACAGGACTTACGCATTCCCCGCGCTTGCGGAGGATAAAGGGGGGTAAATCCTTAAAAATAGCAGGAAATCCAAATAATCGAGGAAAAAATCCTTGAAAAAGCGAAATTCTAAACAGAAAAACCCAAATTTGCGTAAGTCC
>CAZURU010000418.1:2570-4711 GCA_964623585.1 uncultured bacterium | reverse complement strand
GGGCGACCTCTACAATGCGCCGGATGATGTCGTCCAATATTTGTTGGTCAAGCATCCCCTTGTTCATGGCTTCTCTCCCAGAGCAAGCCGCGCCTGCCCAGTGCCTCCCGCGTACGGTCGATTCCCGCCGCCAAGATCACCTCATCCAAAATAATCTTGGGCCGTTCCGTGATAGACCAGAATCTGAATGAGAGCTCGTTCCAAAGCGGTCGAGCGTCTCGGCGAGCGAAGCCGTATGGACGCCAACAGGAAGATCACCTGTTGCAGTAAAGTCAGGTAGGGACATAGACCTTCCTGTTGATGAGAACCGTCTTAATGAGACAGCCGGTTAAATCGTGCATCTTCTCGGCCAGCCATTTCATCTTTCATGTCCCAGGGTCATAGCTATACAGATACTGTGAAGATAAGCAGTATTATTAGTCTAATCACTCAGTTCCTGATTCTTGAACAATAGATGCTTTCATACCACCAGCATAAAATTGAATTTGAACTTTATGATTTGATGATGCACTAGTATCTATTGATGAATCTCTTCTCTTCTTCATGAAAAGAGGTATGTTATACTGAAAATCTATAATACGCACGTCTAATCTATTGTTATATTTGACTATAACAGCATCAAATATTTCAGGATTACCCTCATCGTCTCTCCAATAATCTTGCATGCACAAGCTAGTTCCAAAACGTTGTCGAATTTCTTTCATGTGTTTCCAAAAATCATGGAATCTTCTATTATATGCTTCCGCGACACCTAAAAAATAATGATATCTTATAGGGTCTTGTTCAAGGACAAGCTCATTAGATCGAACCAAATTGAATAACTTAGCCCGATTGACACTATGATGTAAGTTACGCCCATAGTGACGGAACAATAGCTTTGACACTTCGTCTAAGTGAGCATATTCCTCAAGTTCACATACCATTGCATCTAAATTATTCTCATCTTTCTTCTGGGAATAATAATAAAAATATAAAATTAAGGCGTATGGCCTTAAATCTTCTTTTCTATATAAATCATTCATAAAATTGATATATTTTTCATCATTAGTAGAAGAAGAATGATGCGTTTTTCTGTATTCGGCTTCTATTTCGGCAATGATTTCAATCCCCTCATGAAGCTGTCGTTTCGCTCGATCTAATAAATTTTCAATCGAAATTATACTACGCAATCTTGTTTCTTGGGTAAGAGAAAATGTTTTTAAATACCAGATTTCAAATCGTAAATATTCTAGGAAACTGTATATACTAAAGGGATCTTCTATCATTTTTATCTGAAATAATTCTCTAGCCTCATCTATATAAGGTTGCACCGCGCTATGTATAACTTGCTCACGATCTAGCAACTGGGCTAGTCTAAAGTTAAGAACTGCTCGTCGATGCGTTAATCTGTGGTTCCTGCGGTCTAAGAACCCTTCTGCATATATGATCCGTTCGATTCCACGTTCTAAAGATTTCTGAGTTCCTCGATATTGTAAATTAATGGCGTAATGAAGGTTGAAATGAGGGTCATTAGAAAATTCATTTGCACATATATCGAATAGGGTGTTAATCTTGGACTGTGTAAATTCCTCCGTCGTTATAATTGCTTTTAGTATATTTACAATTAAACGAGAATTGTGAGGAGTATAAGTTATCTTTTTAAATATTTTTTGGTATTCTGCAAACCTTTTATCCGAATCATTTAGATACATTTTTATAAGCAAATCTGAAATCACTGAGTGGCGAGTTCTAAAATATAGATCAGGTTCATTACCTGATAAATCTTTTTCTTCTTGGACCAGAATTCCTTTTGCATCGTATTCTATGACGTCACGCTTGAATGCATTCCAATCTTTAGACACTAGCTTCATCAATAAGCTAGAAGGCATTAAAATTTTGAATTTATATAGTAATGATGTATATAGAAATGACTCCTTTGCCTTTTCTGATAGTTGTTCATATGCACTCCGTAGTGTCTGATCGTGATGTCCATTTGTAACTATGGATAGTAGAGACACAAAAGCATCCCCTTTATAATCTCGAACAACTGTAGAGGCGAGAGAGCTTCTTTCTTTTTCGTCTCTAACACTGATAATCTTTGAGTCATCTAATTTCTTAATCAGATTTGACGCTTCTTTTTTGTTAAAATTGGTATTGATCTC
>CAZURU010000418.1:0-2560 GCA_964623585.1 uncultured bacterium | reverse complement strand
CTCTAGTTGATGCAGGTTGTGATATGATCGGTTATGGGTTAATTTTTGTAGAATATTTTCTCTTATGGGAACCAACATCACTATGTTAGATCCTGAGAGTTGTTGTATACTGAGATTCGACCGTAAGTCAACCATTGCTTTAAAGAAACTGTCTACTTCACATTCGTCGAATAGAAGTATGATATTTTCAGTGTCAATAGCACTTATTAGTTCTCGTAGATCTATTTCTCTAATATCTTGAGGCTCTAATATCTCAAATACTGCTACGTCGAAGTCGGAATTAAGAATACTATGGACTAATCTATAGCAGAAAGTCGTTTTGCCGACACCATAGGAACCAGTTAATGCAATAATAGGTATTATAAATTCTTCAGAATTGAAAAATTGCTCTAATTCATCGATTATCTTTTCCTGACAACCTAACCTTATTACATCATAATCCTGTTTTATAGCAAAATAAGATGGTCTTTCTCCTGTGTAAAATTGCTCTGGCGAAATATATTCAAATCTGGTATACGAATTAATCTGGACAAGACTATTTCCAAGCCTATTAATAAGTCTATGAGATATGTTTATAGGGGAGTTGTCTTTTTGTCGGAATTGCGCTTTTCGCCTTTTTATTGTTGATTCTTCGCTCGATTTTTCCCAATCTTCATATTTTTGATAGAATTCAGAAGCAGTACACCGTATAATTCTAATATTGTTGTTTTCAAGATATGGTAGCATGTCTCCCTGTATAGTAGGATCTACCAATAGTATATCTCTCTTGTTTCGGTAATTATACCGATCAAAACGATCAAGAAGAAATTTAGCAAACGGATCTCTAAATGAGTATCCAATCACAAGGAATTGGATGCGGGGAGACATGTGCTCTAGAGACTGTAAAACTATCTTATAAAAATTATTGACAGACTCAAAATCTCTTGTTGAAAAAATAAATGGATATTTAGTTCTATCACTAATACAACCATTTAACTTAATGTATTTTATCTCATCATTCGCTGGATTATAATGATATTCGGGTAAACTTTTTACTGGTTTCAGGATCCTATTTTTGTCAGATGTACTAAGTATTCTATCAAAAGCCTTCTCAACTATAATGTCCAAATTGGTCGTAATGATCTCTTTCCAGGGTAGGCGAGCAATTGTAGTATGAAATGCAGTGGGTTCTAGATTTCTAAGACATTTTTCCACTACATCATCAAATTCTTTACGATCAAATTGAGGGTTTCGACTGAGTACATCGACGTACTCAATAATACTGTCAGTTTGATAACTATTTCCAGACTCTGCCTTGTGATAATCCATTAATTGACTACTCAGATACACTTTGTCATCTGTTATAGAAGCACCTGCACCTAAGAATAGAATCGTATTACCTGATACGATATTAGGAAATATGTCTCTTCTTAAAATTTCACTTCCTTTTTTTTGCACATCTGTTATATGGTACATGTCAAACCTTTATAGCTGATAATGCGTTATTAGAAACGGAAAACCGTATAATCTCGTCCCTGTTATTTCAAATAATTGGGCATGATTTCTACTTAAGAAAATCAATCGCCCGCTCGTCCAAGGAATCTATCCTGTCCAAAGTATCGTATCCCCCTCGCCCAGTCAAGTGTCGCCATCGTCACCGCTATCGCTCCCACCGCTTGAACGTTGTGTACCGGTTACGGAACAGGTTGGGCCACAAGCACACTTCCAGTGGAAGTGATAGCGAATTTGCTATACACTGTCTGGGGATTTCTGCTGGATTCTGATTATGCAGACGCTGTCTGCATATTTTCTCCACCCGCCAATTTTTCAGACGGTGTCTGAAAAATTCGTTCGGCTTGACCACCAAGCAACGCAGCCGCTGGTGGAAACCATCGGCCCAAGGGTTGACAACTTCAACGCCGGTATGCATAGCGTCTAGGCTCCGGTAGCTCGACCCCATGTTCCGGTCCAAAATACCGCCTGAAAGCCTCGGAAGGTGTTGCGCGGTGCTCGGCCTTGGTGCGCTTCTCGCGGATCAGACGGCGGATGAACTCTTCCATTGACACGCCGACTTGGCGCGCTTCTTGTTTGAGCCAGGCTTTGTCTGCCGGGTCAATATCGCGGACAGTGACAGTGGAACTCATCGCAGCCTCCTTATCGGTTTGGACAATTGAAACAGCCTAATGACAGTAAAATATGCCGTCAAGAATCCCGATGGGGCGAAGTCCGTGTCGAATCGACTTCGGTGAGACGCTTGCATTCGCGGGGGATCACGAGGGCTTCGGTTCTTTCCACAGTCGAACTGTGAAGCGGCACTCTTCCTCGATTAGGTCCGGCTTGGTGCCGTTGTGGGTGCGCATTCCGGGAATGATCTTTTTCCTTATTCCCACGCCGCGAGTATCGGCTTTTCATAATTCGCTTTTCTCTCCGTAGTGCCCTTCGTCTTCCCGAACCTCCATCGGTTTGGTCATCGCGTTCACGTCTAGCCAGTAATGCTGCACCTTGATGACCTCGTGCCACGGGAATCGGGCTGGGTCTTTTATCGGCTCCTGAAGCTCTGGGGAACTGGCGCAGTTGGTCA
>CAZURU010000417.1:0-4749 GCA_964623585.1 uncultured bacterium | reverse complement strand
TGGAGCAAGGTTCAGCGATCCTTTTTTTAAGTGACAAAATCTTTACACACCCTGTCCCTGATAAAATATTGATAGTTTTTAGAATATGTGCTATAGTTTTATAAGAACTTGATAACTATTTTAAACTTACGGAGAAAAAATGTCTTCTCTTCCAGCAGAAACCTACATCACACCTGAGGCATACCTCGCGTTAGAACGCAGGGCACAGTACAAAAGCGAGTACATCAACGGTGAGATACTTGCAATGTCCGGAGCAAGTCGTGCACATAACATCATCACGGTAGATATAACTACGGAACTTAACATTCAATTACGCAAACGAGGCTGTGACATCTACAGCGGTGATATGCGTGTTCGCACAAATCCCACAAGTTCCTATTTCTACCCAGATGTCGTTGTTGTTTGCGATAAACCACGTTTTGAGGACAACGTTTTTGACACGCTTCTCAACCCTATCCTTATTGTAGAAGTGCTATCACCGTCAACTGAAACGTACGACAGGGGTGAGAAATTTGCACACTATCAAGAGTTCGTGTCATTGCGAGATTACATCCTCGTTGCACAAGACAGAATGCACGTTGTGCATCATCGTTTAATTGAGACACAGTGGGTACAGAAAGAGTTTTACACACCTGATGATGTCCTAACACTTGATTCCATTGAATGCAAATTGCCTTTGCGGGATATCTACACAAGCGTCGCATTTTCTGATTAAATTAAAATAAGGAAAAAACTTTTAGGGATGTAAAACTGTCTTTATGCCACGTTGTCCAACAGCATTGTCAAATGCCGCTAAACCTTGTGAGAGGCTGAACCTATCTGTTATTAAAGGTCTGAAATTGATAACTCTCTGCAGTAAGAGTTGGCGGGATTCTTCAAGACTTTTTCTTGAAAATGCCCATGATGCCATCAGTTTATGTCCCATATAATGAAAATCTTCAAGATTGATGTTGAGTTCTTCACCTTGTGGTGCAAGACCGAAGAAATTTATGCAACCACCTCTACGCACCACTTGATAAGCAAGCGATATGACCGCCGCGTTGTTTGTCGTTGCCGAGATTACTGTATCAACCCCCCCTTGCGTCATATCCATTAAGTGTTGAATTCCTTCAGGTGTGGGATCGTAAGTAGCGTCTGCATCGACCGCAGCCGCTGCAAGCCTCCGATGGGAGAGTGGTTCAATGACATAAGTCGCTAATCCCTTTCTTTTCACTAATTGTGTGAACATCAGACCGATAGGACCTGCCCCCAGTATCGCGACTGTCTCTTGAAAAATAGTCTCGTCCATTGCATTCAGGCAGCAGCCTAACGGTTCAAGAAAGAGCAGCTCCTCTTTTGGGATATCGTTAGGAACCTGTATTAATTTACCCGTTTCTATGCCGTGTTTCGGCATCTTTAAGTATTCTGCATAGCCACCATCAATATCGTGACCGATACCCTCTATTGAATTACAGTATTTGTCTTGATCATTTTTGCAGTGATTGCAAACCCCACAAGAAAGCATAGGATTCACAGTCACTTTTTCACCTACATTCACCTCCTTGTGCCTACTTTCAACAACAACGCCTGCGATTTCATGTCCCATGACAACTGGGGGACTGTAGTCTGAGACATCTCCCCGGAGGGCAGCAATATCCGATGCACAGATACCGCACAACTCCATCTGAATCAGGACTTCACCTGCATCCAATTTTGGAATAGGTATATCTTGAATACTTAATTTGTGAGTCTTTTCAAATACAACGGTTTTCATATAGGAAAGTTGTAGGGCAGGACTTACGCAAGGAATTCTTGGTAACATGTTCTGTTAGGTTCTACTAACAGAACCAACTACTTTCAGAACTGCGTAAGTCCTATGTTGGTAGGGTTTATGGAGCGGAATTAAGTAAACTAACGCTCATCATAAGTCCTTATGGTCCTATTCAAACTCATAAGGAATAGTTTCAGATTGATGTGTTCTTGCAGATTTCTCTGCTAAATCCATAATTGCGATGACACGGCGTGCAGATTCAGGTGTTACGATTAGAGGAGTGCCATCGTTCAAATGTGCCACGATATTCTCGTAATATCTTGGACCTGGTCTTCCACTAAACCCGACTTTCTGTTCTTTTGGGTGTCCTTCAACTTCTGATAGGACTTTATATTGACCCCCTTCAGAAACGATTGCGCCGTGTGAGCCGAGGAGTTTCCATCGGTCTCCACCCACCTTGGCGATACTCGACATTTGTATGTTTGCCGATGCACCTTCAGCGACATATTCTGCTTCAGCGAATCGTATCACAGCTTGCACATGGTCTTCATTCGTAATGTCATCCCAAACAAGATTAGGTTGAAAGAAACCAGTGACATTATACATGGGTGCTTCGAGTACATTAAGTAGCCAATCAAGGAAGTGTGCCCCCCAATCGTAGAAATGTCCACCAGAGATAGCTTTTACACTTCGCCACCAATCGGGATTCGGTCTTCCGTAACCGCCACCCCACATTTCCACACTAAAGACTTTGCCGATGATGCCTGATTGAACGAGCTCGCGTAGCGTCCAAAAATCTGCATCCCAACGTCTGTTGTGATGAACAGATAGCATGACGCCGTTCTCTTTACCCGCATTGATCATTTCTGTGGCTTCAGCAACAGTGATACACATCGGTTTTTCAACGACGACATGCTTCCCAGCATTTAGAGCTGCAACAGTCGGATCGCAGTGCAGACTGTGTGGCAGGACATTTGCAATTAGATCAACACCCTCATCTGCGACGAGATCATCAACCGTGTTGTATGTTCTAATGTCAGGAAAATCATTCTTTGCAGCTTTCGTTCGTTCTGGGTCAATATCACACACAGCAACACATGTGATTCCATCAGTGTTATTCATCATGTTTGCGTGTGCTTTACCCATATTAAATGCTGCCCCATAACCGAGAACAGCACCTTTAATTGTTTCTGCCATTAATTGTTGGCTCCTTCTGTATAGACGTTAGTACCGCTAAATTCTTATGTGTGATTGTAAATATAGCATGCACATGTTTCATATCAGAATCAAAAATCAAGACACTATTTGGTTTTGAGCTGTCCCCAAGTTATTGCAAGCTTACCTGCTGGCTCTACATCCAATGACTCACTATCCATAACCTTTGCGATTTCATCTTCATTCAGAACACGGTTATATAGACGGACTTCGTCAATTAAACCCAAGAATCGGTAGTTATGACTCGGTGTTTCATTTGCACCAGCACCGATGAGGAATTCTTCTCCGGGATTCACGTCGATGACAAAGTTCTTTTCACCAATGAATTCACCATTAACATAGAATTTATGAGTACCATCAGCATAAGTGCCAGCAAGATGTTCCCATTCATCAAGATTCACTGCAGGTCCTACAATAGGTTGCCAGCGATTCGCACCTGCACCAATCCAAAACTCCCATTTATTTCCAGGTTCACAATAGAATATATAGCCACGTTGTGGAAAATCAGCACGTGAGGAGACAACGGCACGATGATCAGTTCCATTTGAAGCGACATTTGCCCATGCTGTTATTGTGAAGACTTCTGGATTGAGATCTTCATGATACGGCACGTCTACTTCACTATCGGTACCATTGAATTCCAGCGCGCCGCCGTATTTACCATCCTTAGTTCTTTCTGTTCCGCCAATCAGAGTGCCGTCGTGTCCATTTTCAGAAACATCTTTTGCAGTATCACCACTATTTCCGTTAAAATCCCAATATGCTACAAGACCTTCTGTCAAGTCTTGGGATAGCACTGGTTGCGTAAAGAGTGCAATGCAAAAGAGCATTGACAGTATGGTCGAAATAGTTTTCATCGTTGAGTCTTTCATTTTTTTAGCTTCCTTTTTTGTGCATTGAGTAATACAATCAGTTGCTTATTTTGCTTTGAGTTGACCCCAAGTTACAGCAATCTTTCCCAAACTTTCTACAGGGGTTAATTCACCTTCCATGACTAAAGTGATTTCACTCTCATCTAAAGCTCGGTCATATATACGGACATCATCTATTGTACCGACGAAATGGTAATTATGTGTAGCGGTTTCATTTGCACCAGCACCTATAAGCAATTCTTGTGCGGTGTTAACACTCAATGTTGCAGATGTTTCACCCACAAGTTCGCCATTAACGTAGAACTTTTGTGAACCATCAGCATAAGTGCCAACGAGATGATCCCACTCATCCAGATTTACAGCTGGACCTGTGATAGGTTTCCATCCATCACCACCTGTCCAGAATTCCCATACATTGCCTGGTGTACAATAGAAAATGTAGCCACGTTGGGGGAAATCATCACGGGAGGAAATTACAGCACGATGATTAGTTCCACCAGTTCTTACGTTCGCCCATGCCGTAATAGTAAAAGTTTCTGGATTAAGTGTTTCATGAAAAGGAATTTCAACTTCATCATCTGTTCCATCAAATTCAAGTCCACCATTGAAATATCCATCTGTCCATTGTGGATCTCCCACGAGAGTTCCATTATAATCGTTGCCGCTTAAATCCTCTACTGTAATACCACTTGCATCATTCAAAGTCCAATGTCCTACGAGACCATCAGTAACGCTTTGGGAAAACAAGGGTTGACAGAAGATCATCATTGAGAGTATCGGTAATATAACTAATAAATTAGTAGGTTTCATATTATGTTCCTTATGTTTTATAGATTATTGTTTGTTCCGAAGATATTATACCATTTCTATTAATTATTCTCCCATTACCGACTTTATAGAAATGAAGCGGTG
>CAZURU010000416.1:0-4758 GCA_964623585.1 uncultured bacterium | reverse complement strand
GTGGAATTGCATCCGTAAAAGTTTTGACTTGTTAAGTTTGTTTCTTGAAATGGAGACACGTCATGAATACTATAAATTATTTGATTTTCTCAACACGTTTCGTTTTTTTTATTCTGTTAGTTTGTCAGTTGCTTATATTCAGTAGTTGCGATGAGTATGAGCAATGGACAAACGATCCACCTGAAATCAATACCTTCACAATACCAACCGAAGTGCGGTATGGTGAAACAGTTGAACTTAAGATTGGTGTGACCGATCCTGAGAATGACGATTTAACCTATATATGGGAAGTATCTGGTGGCACACTGATTGAAAGTAAAGGCGCGCAAGTGCAGTGGACAGCTCCCGATCTGACTGATTCGGAAATCGCGCCTGATGAGATAGTTACGGTTCACGTAACTGTCAGAGATAAGGGGGAGGATACTGTCGTAAAGTCTGCTTCAATTATTGTCTATTCAAAGTCATTCAGAGTCGCAAAAGCACTTAGTGGTACGTATGAACTTGTGCGCGCTCAGGTTAATGGTGAGACAACGGAATCTTTCGGTGCAATGCGATTAACAACATCAACATTTTCCAGGGATTATCAAGGCGATGGAACTTTTTTCTACGGATCCTATAGGTTGATTGAACCGTTTGATGCGCGTAAAGGTATAATCTATTGGCTATCAGATGGGAGCACGGAACCCGTTGTGAGTAATTATACATGGGATGGTGAATTATTAGTCCTATATTGGACAGCGATGGCTACAGGACATGTTTACCAGAAGTTGAAATAAGAGTGGGATGTATCTACAAATTAGAGTTGATTAGGCTCACTGCAGAATGGGAGAAGATAGTGAAAAGAAAAGAGCATTATTATTTTTTAGCAATTTCCATATTTGTATTTATCATTGGAGCAAATCAAATAGGATTTTGTGAGGAACATGAGCGGATCACATTTGAGAATGATGGAAAGACGAAAAGATACGATGTAATTGAAACTAAACGGTATGAGATAGTTGAGGTAGAGGACCCGGTAGTATCACCTGATCGCCTGGAGGACGTTGCTGAACAAGCGGTCAAGGATGCTGAAAAAGACGCAAAATACCATCTCAATCCAACTTTGTGGTTTTCAACTGGCTGTTTTTTGTCTTTTGTCGGTCCTGTCATTTCGCAACGTTACCAACCTTTTATGCCGACTGGACGCGTTCTTGGGAAATCACCACAATATGTCGCTTTTTACTATGACGCGTATAAGGTGAAAACGAAAAAACTTCAGTTTAATTTGGCATTAGGGGGTTGTCTCGTTGGAACACCTATCGGAGGGTACTTGATTAGTGTTATCTATAGAGCGCGCCGGAATTAGGAGATAGACTGTATACGACAACGACATCAGGGTAGAAATAGGATAAGGTGCTGGGTGTGCTAACCCGCATTTCGTTTGTGTAGGTTTCACATCCGTGTCCCTTTAATTGGATATGGAGCATTGCAGATATATTCACAGTAATCAGGTTATGTGCTCGACTTGCCCCAGACATTGCGATTATTTTTCCCTTAACGTACTCACTTCTAACTGTTTCTGCGTCAGGGATCGCTTTTCGTTCTAAAGTGATGTATTCTTCGGGTGTGAGGTATGTTTGTGCTGCAGCAGCTGCCATAAGTCCCTCTGGTAATTGATTAGATTGAATAAATCATTCTACTCGCTTCTTCAAATTCCGGTTTGAGTGGGTCTGTTGATAGATATAACTTCTGATAAGGTTCATATAATTGGATATAACTCCAATTGACGCCACACAGCACTTTGCCATTATTGACAAGTTTTATAAATCTACCTCGGAACTTTGCACGTGTATTTTCAGGGGGCGAATGCATCGCCTTGCGGATGTGTGAATCGTCCAATATCCTTTCTATCAAACCGCGTTTTTCAGCTTTATAAAAGACGCCTGAATCTTGACGGATATTATGGTATTCTAAATCTATCCGTTTAACCTCAGCAGAGTCCCACTTTAATGACCGATGTTTTACATACGTCTCAATACACTTTCTTTTGATGACCCAGTCTAATTCACGGTCAAGTTGCATTGGGTCTTGTTCCAAATGTGTCATCACATATTCCCAACGTTTCATTACTTCATCCGTTGTTGGGTCAGCTTCAGCCTGTTCAAGATACCTTTTAGCACATTCAAAGTATCTCCATTGTAGTTCTATCGCTGATAATTGTTTCCCATTATCAAGTTCAATCAGTCTTCTACAGGCTATATCTTCAGAAATTTCATGAATAGCTTGTACTGAATTTCGTAGTGCGAAATGTTCCTGAATGAAGTGGTCTTCAATCATCCGAAGGATGATTCCGGTTATGCCGACCTTTAGAAAAGTTGAGTATTCCGACATATTAGAATCGCCTACGATGACGTGTAAACGTCTATATTTCTCTCTATCCGCGTGGGGTTCATCACGGGTGTTTATAATTCCGCGTGCGGTTGTTGTTGCTATTGAGATTTCTTCTCGGATATGTTGGGCGCGTTGTGATATTTCGTAGAAACCTTGGTCACTTCGTTTTACCTTTCCTGCGCCAGTGTATATTTGTCGGGTGACAAAAAAGGGGATGAGTTGTGATGCCAGTTGTCGAAAACTGACGCTTTCCCGTTCCATCAGATAGTTTTCATGACAACCGTAAGTATTGCCAACTGTATCTAAGTTGTTTTTGAATATAGAGATTTTTCCTCTAAAGCCGTCTGCCTTCATCCTACGTTCAGCAGTTGTTGCGAGTCGTGTTACGATTCGTTCTCCTGCTTTATCGTGTGCTACCACATCGAGCACATCATCACATTCAGGTGTAGCATATTCTGGATGACATCCGATATCTTGATAGAAGCGTGCGCCGTTTTCCAAGAACACATCTGGATACATCCTTCCAGAGATGATTTCACGGAACAGGTACATCACGACGTTCTGGACAGTGAGTTTTTTACTTTTATTTTTTTCTGGTGTACAGATGATACCGTATTCCGTTTCCAACCCATAAATTCTACGATGCATGGTTCAAAGTCTCAGCTATTTCTTCAATAGAAACTCTGCGAAATTTACGTCTACCCATAGTAGCATCTAAGCACGCAACTTCTATCGTTTGTGGGGTAATCTGATACGGTTCGTTCTCTTCAGATTCTATTTTTTCAAAGGTTCGAGACGCAAGTTGTAAGGCATCAGTCAATTCTAAATCGGAGGCATATTCTTCTTGAAGAATCTCTACGATGGCTTCTGCTCTTCCTCCAATGACAGCGAAATTCTCTTCCTCACGGTATGTCCCATCAAAATCTATGTAATATATCTGGTTCCCTACTGAACTATCCTCATCTATCTCACATACGAGTAGTTCAATTTCAAGAGGTTTTGCATCCCATGTTTGTGATATGGAACCCATATATTGTGAATAGAGATTAGTCAACCACTTACCGGTAACATCTTCTCGGAAATATGTGTAGCCTTTAATCTCTGATTCGCGAATTCCCGCTACACGTAATGCCTCATACTCAGCAATACGGCCTGTTGATGCCAGTGCAATTTTGTCATATATCTCAGATATTTTGTATGTAGTCCTACGAGGGTTCTCTGCCACCATCAAGAGTCCGTTCTTATATCCTAAAACGACTACCTCTTTTGCTTGTTCAATACCGCGTCGGACAAAATCTCTCTTATCTTCCCATATCTGTTCAGGTGAAACATAATAAGGTGTTGACATTAAAACTCCATCATCAGTTTATAGCATTAGCATAACACGATATGCAATGCATGGATCTACGTCTGTTCTAAACGTGAAACCAACTCCCTGAACAATTCAGCTACAGTGTCATCTGGAAGAGGGGTTACACCTTCATCTGTAATAGTTGTTAATGTTGGAAAGATATTCCTGATAAGGTCTGGACCACCAGTGGCGATATCCTCATCAGCTGCATCCCATAATGCTTCTGCAACGATATTCAAAGCAGAAATTTCCGACATCTGTGGACGATACAACTTTTTCAATGTTGCGCGTGCGTCTTTGCCCCCAGAACCGATTGCATAATAGGTGTCTTCCTCATATCTTCCACCTAATGCGTCGTATTTGAAAATCCTACCCTTTCCAAGTTTCTGATCGAATCCGGCAAAAATCGGCAGCACGATCAAACCCTGCATAGCCAATCCTATGTTGGAACGAACAAGTGTTGACAGATAGTTAGCTTGTCCGTCCAAGCTTAAGGCCATCCCCTCAATCTTTTCATAGTATTCCACTTGAACTTGAAAGAGTTTTGCTGTTTCTATACAGGGACCCGCAACACCAGCGACAGCGATAGCAGAATGCTGATCGATTTTATATACTTTTTGGATACGACGTTCCCCGACTTGGTAACCTTCTGTTGCTTGTCTATCACCTGCGATGATAACGCCAGTTTCGTAGACGAGAGCAAGAACAGTCGTCCCTTCCAGATAATTGTGTTGAAGGTTATCATTTATACCGTTCAGTTGCGTCCAGTCTCCTAAGTGGTCTGGGTGTCGGTTCTTCAAAACTTGTAAAAAATCGTTCGTTCCATATTCATGGAGTTTGAGCAATCCTACTGCCCTCCTCGCTGGATATAATTTTCGACGAATTCCTCAGAGTCTTCCTCCAGAATCTCATCGATTTCGTCAAGTAGTGCATCTAAGTCTTCCGTCAACTCGTCAACGTTTTCATTGAGTTCGTGATTTGGATAGACTTCCTCATTTTCTCTGATTGTCTCATTCTCTCTGATGGCGTTATCTTTG
>CAZURU010000415.1:0-4758 GCA_964623585.1 uncultured bacterium | reverse complement strand
TACCTAAAGTATTATTTTAACTTCATCATACCTCACAGATAAATCGCTAACTGAACATGTTATTTAATGAGAAATTACGAAGCAATCAAACCAACAGTCTATGTTGAAACATCAGTCACCTTCAAACCTTATTGAGGAGAACAAAATGAAAGAGAAACCTGAACCCCCAACCGATCCTGTCCTTGAAGAAATATATCGAATGAAAGCAGAATTCAATGCTCAGTTCAATTCGATGGAGGAGCTCTCTGCTCATCTAAAGGAAATAGAAAAAAGGGAGAATGCACGTGGCAGGAAATATATCCCTGCTCCTCCACCGCCCCCTGACTTTGAAGAAAGAATAGAAAAAGCTTATAAAGAACTTGGAATCGTAAGGAAATCTGAAAATAAAGTTTCTGATGAGCAGTAGTAAATCTGCCTCTTACACATCATATATATAAATCATCCATATTAGGAAAACAAGGAACTTATGTTTGGTGAAATTAGAAACGAACACGGCGAACGCCTTGACTACACATATCACAAAGGCAAAAACAACAGAATCGTAGTAATAGGACACGGTGTTACTGGCAATAAAGATAGACCTGCCCTCATCGCTTTAGCAGAAGGACTCACGGATGCTGGTATCTCCGCTTTACGCTTCTCATTCTCCGGCAACGGTGAATCGGAAGGCGCGTTTACAGACTCCACTATCACAAAGGAGGTGGCAGACCTCGGCAGCGTCCTCGATGTTCTCAACGACTACAAAGTCTGCTACGTCGGACATAGTATGGGTGGGGCAGTCGGCGTGCTACGTGCCGCTACCGATGAACGCATTCAAGCCCTCGTCTCTTTAGCAGGAATGGTACATACAAAAGAATTTGCTGAACGAGAATTCGGAGATGTGACACCCGATAAAGGCTTTATGTGGGATGAACCCGATTGTCCTCTCTCAAAAACCTATATGGACGACATGGCAACGATTGATAGTGTTGCAAAACGAGCAAGTCAGTTCGCTGTTCCGTGGTTGTTAGTTCACGGTACAGAAGACGATATCGTTCCACTTCAGGATAGCATAGATATTCTTAATTACGCAAACGAACCGACTGAACTGCTTGAACTTCCCGGCGTAGACCACGTTTTTGCTGGTGATTCATCCGCAATTATGGTAGAAAAAGTTGTCGCGTGGATTAGCAAAAAGCTATGAGAAATCAGTATGGCACGTATTGATAAACTCAAAGAAGAAATTGGCTGGTTAAAGATCTTATTCGCTATTTTGATTGCTACGGATATTTCTCTGATCGCTTGGTTGATTCAGAGTTATGGAAAAGTCAGATTGCTTCTTTCAATACTTGGAGCACTCGGAGCATTCTTGATAGTATTTGCTACTATTTGGATTAATAAAATTGCGTATAAGAAAATTGATGAATTGGAGGAATTGTGATGCATTGGATGGAGTGGGTTATAGTTGGTACGTTTGTAACATTCCTTGTTGGCCTTGGAATAGTAGTTGGTACTGCTATTAGACATGCCAAGAAAGGTTAACTAAAACACATTATTTAAGACTTGTATAATGGTGAGACATAAGCTACTTACTGTTTTCTACAGTCTTATTTCAATTTTGGAGAATTTATTATGTCAACACCACGCATCTCAGTATCAAGTTGGAGTTTACATCGACAACTCGGTAAACCCGGATTTACAGGGCCAGCACACAACATGCAAATCCCTACTGAAACACATAATATGGGTCCCATTCCACTGTTGGACTTACCTAAACGTATATTCGAATTCGGTATTAACACTATGGAGTTGTGCCATTTTCATCTTCCATCAGTTGAGAAAACGTACCTATTTGAACTCCGTGCTGCACTCCAAGATGCAGACGTTGAACTATTCTCTTTGCTAATAGATGAAGGCGACATCACACATCCGTCTAATGCAGAACGTGACATTGCTTGGATAGAAAGATGGATTGACATCGCTGGAGAACTCGGGGCAAAGTGTACACGCGTGATCGGGGGAAAAGCAGAACCGACGCAGGAAACATTGACGCAAAGTAAAAACGCACTGTCTAAACTCTCAGAACGTGCTGATGCAACAGGTATCCGCTTGATGACTGAAAACTGGTTCTCTATCTTTTCAACGCCAGAAAATGTGACGACTATTTTAGACCAATTAGATGGTAAAGTTGGACTCTGTTTAGATTTCGGCAACTGGCGGGGTGAAACAAAATATACGCATCTTGCTAAAATCGCACCTTTATCGGAATCGTGTCATTCCAAAGCACATTTCACAGCACAACGAGAGATAGACAAAGAAGATTTTATTCAATGCCTTGAACTCACAAAGAATGCAGGTTTCTCGGGACCACACACGCTCATCTACGACGGGCCTAGTGATGATGAATGGGAAGGATTGGCAATCGAACGTGAGGTCGTGAATCCTTATCTTAACTAATCATTTTCCATCACGCTAATTTAATAAGTCGCGCGACCACCACTGACATCATAACACTGTCCGGTAACAAAACTTGCCTCATCAGATGCTAAGAAGTTGACGACAGCAGCGACCTCCTCCGGTTTCCCAATACGTCCCAACGGAATTTTACTGACCATATAATCAATAGTAGACTGCGCCATACCATCCAAAATCGGTGTTTCAATCACTGCAGGGGATACTGCGTTGACACGAATATTATAATCCGTCACCTCTTTGGCAAGTGCTTTTGTCAAGCAGATAACGCCTGCCTTAGACACGGAATAGGGAATCAAAGTCGGATTGCCTTCCTTACCAGCAATAGAGGCAATATTTACTATTCTGCCATAATTTTGTGCAATCATTGTCCCAATTACAGCTTTACAGCACAAGAAAACCCCTGATAGGTTCACGCCGATAACCTCATCCCAATCCGATTCCTCCAAGTCTATTAAGGGTACGGTTCTCCCCGCAATACCAGCGTTGTTGACGAGAATGTCAATTCGTCCAAATTCTGTTAGCGTTCTTCTCACTGCAGCGTTAACATTTTCGAACTTTGAGACATCTACTTGAATCGGAATTGCCTGTCTACCGATAGTTTCTATTTCTTTTGCTACAGTTTCTGCCGATTGCAAGTTTAGGTCCAGAATTGCTACATCCGCGCCGGCATTTGCCAGTCTGAGTGAGATTGCTTTCCCGATACCTTGCCCAGCACCTGTCACTATTGCAATTTTTCCAGTTATATCCATTATTACTCACCTATAACCACGCCATAAGCACCGACTACTGCCCCCCTATGTCCGGATTGATAATGCAAATGTCTTTCACCAACTATGGGTTGTGAACTTTGTGCTTCAACAGTACCGCGAATATTCCCCATTGCAGCTTCGTCCACATCCACACAACAACGCGGTTTTATCCTTCTGTGAATCTGCCGTCTGACTTCACCCTTTCTATTTCTAACGACGATATTTACCAATGCATCAGCTTCTCCGACATTGAGAAAACGGAACCAATCTCTTGCCCCGCTTGCAACTTCAGGGAAAAATAACCGGAGTCCAACATGTCCACTTTCTTCAGATGCACCGGGAAGGTCAATAACTGCTGTTCCACTGTGCATGTGACGTTCAGCCACAATAGGTTGATCACTCCGTATAAGTATTGAGGATTTGATTTTAATGTCTTCCATCTTTGGTATCCAGCACTCATAAGGATCTATTTCGCGTTCCATTGTAGTTACTGGATCGCCTGTGCCATCGTCATGCGCTATCATTGTCACCTGTGCGCTTTCTCTACCAACATTGACAATAACAGCCCAATCTTGCCAGGCAGGACCGACTTCAGGAAAATAGAGTGTACGTGGAGCATCAGTGATAACTTGTCCGTATTGTCCTACGCATGTTTTGCCACCTTGATAATGTAGATGCCGTTCACCGACGATGGGCTGCGTGCTTTGTACTTCAAGCGTTCCTTGTACATTTCCCATTAAGCCTTCGGCAATATCCCAACAACAGAACGGTTTGATAGGATGGTGACGTTGGTTGACAATGTCACCACGTCGGTTCCGAACAATTATATTCACCAATGCATCCGCCTCACCCACATTCAAGAATCGGAACCAATCTAATGCCCCCGGAACTAATTCTGGAAAGAAAAGTCTGAGTCCCACAGTCTCATATTCTTCAGCAGCACCGACAAAATCAAGAATGTTTGTGTTGTTGTGCATGTGTCGTTCTGCCACGAGCGGTTCATCTGCTGACAACTGCATGGAACAGTTCTGTTTTATAGCTTCTACATTCGGAGTCCAGCATTCAAACGGTGAAATCTCCTTCTCATCCGACCAAACCGGTTGTCCATTTGCAGCGTTTCTTGCTATGCCATTCACACGCGTCTCTTCAGTGCCTACGTTGATAACTTGAACCCAGTCTTCCCACTGCGGTCCAACCTCTGGAAAATATAAAGTTGTTGCAAGTGCCATCTGTTTCTCCCTTGTTATACCATTTCTAAATGAAAATGCCTCTTTACTGTAGCACATTCTGTTAGATTGTGCCGTTCACCGCTTCATCTCTAAACAGTCGGTAATGAGAGAAAAATTAATTGAAATGGTATTATTTTACTACGATTTTGATTGATATAATCCAATATATCATATTCAATTTTAACCTAATCTTACCATATATTCCACTAAATTATCACTAAGCGTCTAGCGTTATCGCAAACTTTACGCACCCGTAGATGATTTTTCTATTGACCAGGGTTTTTTAGTTTTAGACATTTTAGTTATATTTTATTACAAACGTTAAT
>CAZURU010000414.1:0-4761 GCA_964623585.1 uncultured bacterium | reverse complement strand
ATTACCCTCTTGTCAATACTTTCCAGAGGTTGGGACACCATTTATCGGGGACTACGCTAAAACCATGCTTGGAAAATATCCAAACCGTGTTGCTAAATCTACTAAGTGTCGTATGGACAAGGGCTCTTCGGACCTCGGAATGGGGGTTTCTTGTACTCCTATTGAAGTTGCGACAAGTATTCTCAAACACCTAAAAAATGGAGCGAGTCATCGGTTTAATGCTCTCAAAAAATTCCCTGAGGTGGTCATAACCGTACCAGCATCCTTTGGAAAAAAAAGACGCTGCGCAACTCTTACCGCTGCAAAACTTGCAGGGTTCAAAATTACCGATGAGAATTTGCTTGATGAGCCTACAGCTGCGTTGCACTATTTTTCCAATCGAAAACACGAACCAGATATTGAATTTAACAATTCCAAAATTCTTGTTTTTGATTTAGGAGGTGGAACGCTTGATGTATCATTGCACGAAGTTACCAAAGATAAAAAAAGTTTGACCATTAACGATATTGCTAAATCGCCCTATAAGGAATTTGGTGGGGACCAATTTGACGAAAAAGTAGCTGATGAACTTCTAAGCAAATATGTAAGTAAATATGGGAATCTTGCGAGCAATTCCGATGAAGAGGATCAGTTAAAGCGCCAATTCCAATTTTATGCCGAATCTGCGAAAATAAAATTGAGTGATGAAATCAACGCTAATCATCATATTCCAAATTCTGACCCTACAATTAACACGCCACCATACCTTCGAGAGCAGTCTTTACCTACTTTTACCTACAACCTGACTTGGAAGGAATATAAAGATATTATTAAACCTTTTCTTGCCGACGATTTGTGTTTGGAGTCGCCTCATTGCTCTTGGCGTGACGATAACATCATTGATCCTATTCTAAAAGTATTGGATGACGCGAAAACAGATAAGTGTTCCGAGCGTCCCAAAGTAGATATAGTTCTCCTAAACGGAGGAATGACAAAATTACCCGTAATTGAAAAACGCTTGAAAGAACTTTTTGGAGAAGGCGTTATTGTCTACAACAATAGCAATATAGCAGATAAAGCAGTGGCACTTGGAGCTGTTTACCATCAGGCTTCGTTGTAATGCAAAATGACTTTTAGAATCTCCATCGCGTAAGGATAAAATGCAATGAAACAAAATCCGACTGGTACAGAAGCTGCAAAGTACTGGGTAGTTGCACCGATGGAGGCTGGGGCACCACCTAAACTATTTGCGACTGCCTGGGAATATGACAGACAACACGGGACAATCGCAATCCGTTGGCACTGTGATAGTCCAACATTACAAGATATTTCCAAACTTACTGATTTTGAGGAGTTTCAAGCCGAAATAAGAAAACATCAGCTTAATTGGGACTTAAGAGTTCAGAAAACAATTTGGGATTTCCATTGCGAAATTCAAGTGGGCGATACTGTTATCGCTCGCAGTGGGTCTAACGAAATTATCGGCATAGGTATAGTAAAGAAAACTGCTTATTACGATTTTGCGAAAGGTATAAAACGGATTAGCACATCCTCTCCGATACCAGAAAAACATCAGAAATATATTAAACCGCGCTTTGTAGAAGTTTTCTGGGTAATCACTGGAAGTTTTTCAGTGCAGTTGGAACTGAAGCGTGGCAGAATTCTCGAAGAAATAACCGAGCCTCAGTATCAAAAACTCATAGTGATGCTAAAGGAGGTGTTGAAAAATATACCAGATCTGAATGCACACAAAGCACTCGAAATAAAGGGCGAGGCAGCCCACCAAGAACATCAACCTGAACGTAAGTGGATATGGCGGCAACAACCGAGGTCAAGTCGTTCGGAACCTAATTATTACATCGGTATAGATTTAGGAACAACCAACTCCGTTATGGCATGGGGTGCTATCAATCCACGCACGAATCAACTTGAACCTAAGGTTGTTCCGATCAATATGATGACAGCATACCATGCAACAGAAAAAAAGCCGTTGTTACCTTCTTACATCTATTTTAAAGAAGGGCACCCACCAAATGTTGGTGAATATGCCCAAAAAATGCTTGAAGTAGAACCAGATAGAGTTGTTGAGTCTATTAAGCACCATATTGGGACACAAAATGAGTTTGAGATTGATGGTACTTTCTATACTCCGACTCAATTTTTAGCTCTAATTCTCATACATCTCGCCGCTAGTGCCAAGTCGCATTTCGGTTTCACTCCGGATAATGCAATCATAACTGTTCCCGCCTACTTTAATACCAAGATGCGCGCTGAAACTATTAAGGCAGCAGAACTAGCTGGTTTTCGGACTACGGATGATAATGGAAATCCGCGTGCCATTTTGCTTGATGAACCTTATGCTGTTTTATACGACCGGATAAATCAAGAAATCAGAGAAGAAGTTGAAGTGTCCTTAAGTAAATCTGAAAAACCTAAAATCGCTCTCATTTTCGATTTAGGTGGAGGAGCACTTGAGGTGTCATTACACCAAGTTTCTTATGAGAAAAAACAAAACAGACCATATATAACCCCCCTCGCGAGATCTTACAACCAAATTGGAGGAAACAGTTTCGACAAGTTGCTCACGGACCATTTGCGCAACACTTTTTATAAAAAATTTTTTAAACCTGATCTGGATGGTTTCAAGGTCTCTCAGTTTAATAATGCCTTTCGGCAATGTGCAGAGCAAGCCAAAATTGATTTGAGTAAACAGATTGAGTTTGAGAAGAAAGTAGGGGAATGGAATCCGAACAGACCACCAGACACAGTCACAATCCCACCAATTATCGGAAAACCAGTGGGAGATGAAGCGTTTGAATTGTATGAAGGATTCTCTTTGGAAAAGTATGAGGAAATTATTGCTCAACTTCTCGCCTCACATCTGACTTTGGAGGCTGTTAACAAACTTGACACCGAGGATATTGCAAATGATAACATCATCTATCCTGTACTTGATGTCTTACGAAAGGTCAAAGATAGGATGGTCAAATCGAAAACATCAAAATCGCGGGAATTAAAAGAGGACTGGGGGGCAAAATTTCCTCACGTAGATGTTGTTCTGCTAAGCGGAGGCATGGCAAAACTTCACACGATTCAAAAACGCTTAGAGGTTTTCTTTGGCTCCACACCGATTTTGCTTAGTAGTGATGGGGCGGTTGCGCGAGGGGCAGTCGTCTTTCATTATAATTTGGAGCATCGCAGGCTTAAATCGCCACCGCGCATCCTGAAAGAACCAATTAAGATTGAAATTACAGGAAAAAAATCTAACGATATCGTTCATGCCGGAACCTGCTTGCCCATATCAAAATCTTTTGACTTACCTTTGCAAGTAGGATCAACTTTCGCAAAATTGACTGTGAAAAGAATAACCTTCAAAAAAATAAACCCAAATAGTTTAAAGAGCTTTCCATTAAAAACAAAAATAAAGAAATTGCATTTTGGAAGACCTCTCAAGGAAAAAGATTTACCTCTCTCTATGCTGATGAGCATAAACGAACAAGGAGAGCTGAATGTTGAGGCATACTCCAAAGACAATCCGGATGAAAAATTTACTGTGACAGTGAATCTGGAAGAAGAACTGTGGCAGGAAAGATTCATACAAAACACCTTTGGTGGGTTGCGTTATTTAAACACTGACAGCGAGATCACAGAACTAATTGCTAACTTTAGGCAGTTGAAGCAAACGAAAAATCTTGATATCCGGAGACAAGTTCTTAATCGAATCGAAACTCAGGGAGCCAGAATTGTTCAAAGTACTAGTGCAGAGGAATTTGTCTCTCGTCTTTGCAAATCTTCCTTGTGTGAAAGGGTTAGTTCTCTTGACAATTTAGAAAAAATGCTAGTGATGAGCCTATTGGGTAAGCTTGTTGGAGCGTGTTCAGATACAGATTGCCTTTATCAAATCTGCGATGTCGCCACGAAATTAATCTCATCTGAAGAAATCAAAGCCAACGGTCGCAACTATGTTAACGGTGTTGTTCGAGACACCGTTGAAACTATTGGAAAGATTGGTCTATCTGTTGAAGCTATTAGAAAGACTGGCTTATCTATAGCAAAACCAGCACTCTTTCACTTGCTACATTTAGACGAGACGGATGAGATCCGAGCGGCTGTTATTCATTCAATCGGAAAATGTTGTGATAGCATAGATACTGTTGAGCATCTCATATCGTTTACTGAAGACAATGAGGGTGCCAATAGAATTGCTGCCAATTGGGCACTCGGAAGAATCGGGAGGCGTGAAAAAGAGAAGCCACTTCCAATTCAACAGTTGAACCCGTTTATTCCTAACCTCATAGAACAATTGAAAGAGAACTGTCCCGGTGATATAAAGCGGAACAGCATTTATGCACTCGCGGAAATTTGTGATCGTCGCAAATGTAAAAATGATGATATCGTTAGCCCTGAAAGAGCAGCCGAAGTGATATTACTATTAGTAACTTTCTTAACCAACCAAATGAGTGACAATCTTTCTGACTTGACCTCATCCGAATCAAGTACCAAGTTACAGCAAGCTGCACTCTTAGCAATCCAAATGATAAGAGGTATTGACTTATCTCCGGACGAGAAAGAGAATCTACGCGCAATCCGAGAGGAAAATTAGCAGCTTAGACAGATACCTTAGTGATTGAAAAGAGTTTCTACCGTTGCTTGGAATCTGAACCTCACGTTGCATAGCAAAAACGCTACTATATGCAAACAGATTGACATATAGTGCTACTATATGCAGGGTGTGTAAAGTTTTTGGCAGCGTATTTTTGAAGATATGAGTTGAAGTTTGTG
>CAZURU010000413.1:0-4769 GCA_964623585.1 uncultured bacterium | reverse complement strand
TAGATGGAACAAAAAGGGGAGTATCCAAAACGTCACTGATTGAAACAGCGGGATACATACTCGCTTTATTTGCCCGCATCAAACAGGTTACAAAATAGTGGGTTTTGCAGAAAGCAAGAAGGTATTCCGCTTCTATATTGTCAGGTCTTAAGATGGCTAAGCCGCTGCTGCCAACAACACCATCGGTTTTAATAAAAGCAATCGCATTTCGATTTGGTCTGACGGTCGAAACGACAACATCACCTTTTTGTAAAAGATAATGAGCCCTGTCTGGTTCTTGACCTGATTGTACCGTTGTCGTCTGGTATTCAAAACTGGTGAGTGAAATTTGTGAAATTTCAAGATACTCAAAATTCCGATTTATTGGGGATGAATTGATGTTCGCTATCTCTTGAGACACAAAATTTCTTAGCTTTTGATGTGGAGAGACAAGGGCACTGTTCCGAAGGAAAACAGGGTGCCAGTAATGTGCATCAATTCTGAAATCATCAACAGCTTTAACCTCAGCAAAATTAACAACTGAGTAGCGCATTAAATATCCTCCATCACCATTGAAAGTGTTAAGTAGAGTTGACGAACAACTCTTTTGTTGGCAATATCCTCAATATTTGTGGCCAAATCTCCGTGAAACAAAGAATTGCGAATTTGATAAACCATTTCCATATAAGCTGCAAACAAACGTTCAGGATCGTTTTCAACCCATAAATCATCATTTAATTCTATTTTATTTTTTTCATCGGATGCAGGATTATTGTTGGAAGCTGAGTCATCACCTATTTCTTCATTTAATGCCAATATGGATTCAAATTTTGGCTGCCCATTATTCCAGTCAATAATACAACAATCAAAATCAATTGTCTTATTTGGCCACCTATTCTCATTATAAGGGATACGAGCACTTACTAAAGCATCGTGTAATTCCGAAAATTCGACTCTAAAACGTTCTCCATTGGCATTCTGCACAAGAATCAATCTGTTAAATGCTCCCAATAATGATCCACCGCTGCGTTTTAGCATGTCTAATCTTTGACGATCAGAAGTTTCTTTAAAAAAATGATCTCTCATCCAGGCATTCAAAGCAAACCATAAAAATACAAACAGTGGAATGTAATCAATCTCTGACTTTTTCTTCCAAAAAGATATATTTTCAGATACAGACATTCTAACTCCAAAAACTTAACTTTTCACTTTGTGCCCACTCAATAAAGGCTTCTGCAATACCTTCGGATAATTCACCATCATGATTGTGTAGATCGTGGTTAACAATCAGATGACCGTTTTCGTCCAATTTGTATTGGCCATCACTATTTTCAAGATAGATATAATTGCCAGAGTTATCTTTACCGCCTTTTTCGGAAACAGCAAAAAAGATCGGGTAATCCTCAACTTTGGGGCAAAGCGGTCCTTGGTTTGGATCATCATTCCACTTTTGTACAAACAGAACACTCGTTTTGGTACCGGTGTGAGGTTTAAAAGTGTTATCATGCAGACCAACTATACCTAAGATGCGAGCGTGTTCCGCGATAAAATCACGGACGTATTTGTCAGATGTGTTGTTGAATCTGCCTTGTGGGAGAACAATCGCCATGCGTCCACCCGGTTTAAGGAAGTCCAAGTTGCGCTCAATAAATAGAATATCGCGTCCGACTTTATTTTGAAATTTTCCATTTTCTTTAGAGCCGAGAGTATATTGGTGGAGAAGACGGTTTTCTTTAATGTCCCCAGCAAAGGGTGGATTTGCCATCAGAATATCAAAATTAAATAGTCTATTTTGGTTTTTTTCCGCTCTTAACGCTTTGAGTCGATCGAACCCTCTGCCATAGGTCATTATCCATATCCTATCTCTCTCAGCTCTATCACTCCAACGTTCATAGTCAAGCGTGTTGAGGTGCAAAACGTTGGTTTCCCCGTCCCCAGCAATCAGGTTGAGAGTTCTGGCAATCCTAACCGTCTTTTCGTCAAAATCGATGCCGAACACTTTGAGAACATTTTCTTTGTCCTCTGGTGGAATTTCTGCATTGGTAAATTTGCGTCCAGTAAGTTTAAAAACGGTATGTACGGGAAATCCGCAACTTCCGGAGGCAGTGTCAATCATATACTCACCGCGTTTGGGGTTGAGCATCTTCACACACATGTCAATCACATGCCGCGGCGTGAAGTATTGCCCCTTTTCGCCTTTGGCGGATTTGCTCACAAGATATTCAAACGCTTCGTCAACAACCTGGAGATTGGAGTTGAACAGCTTCACATCTTGTAAACTTGAGACACAGACCGATAGATGGCTGTCAGAAAGTTTAAATGTTGAACCTTCGGAGAAAACACCAGACCACTGGTTCTTAGCATCATCAAAAAGGTGCTGAATTTTGATTTTCAGTTCACTATCAGTTTGCCCAGTGTTTCTGAACTCCATCGGTCGTTCTATATCTTCATCCGATATGTTGTCTTCAATGACTTTCTTGATAGTCTCATGATCTATAGTTCTGGAACCGTAAGATTCAGGTGATTCCTGAATAACTGTGTTAATTTCCCGCCTTAGAATTCGGTTGATATATTCTTTGTCAGATCTACTCTTGAATTCGTCATAGAGTTTGGTAAAGATGAGTTTAAAAACCTCCTCAAAAACATCGACACCGGCATTGGCAAGGACTTCATTTTCTAACTCCAGAATGATATCCTTTAAGGATTTCTGCTCAGTGGCAAGTTTATCCTTAAGTATGAGGTCTTTAAGGGTGAAACGTTCCTTGAGGATATCGGCAAGGGTCTGATCCACATTGGGGATATCGGTGATTTCTTCAAAATAATTGGGATCCTTGCGATGGTAATGAGAAATTTGTTGACCATTTGTCCATACGGCGATGGGTGCACCGGTGGCGTTGCAGTAGGATCGGAGTTGATCTTTACCGTCTTGGAGTTTCGGTTTCTTTACCTCAACGATGATATACGGGGTATCCTCTCTGTCCTTGTCGAGGATAACAATATCAGCGCGTTTCCTTTCTCTACCGAAGTTGACAAGGTGTTCAAACCGGACGCGTTCTCGGGGGTAACGGTATCGCTTCAGGAGCCGTGCGGCGTAAAGTTGGCGGATGAGTTCTTCAGGCTTTAGTTGGATTGCCTTCCTGCGAATGGGACAGCGGATAAAAGGAGTCTCTTTACCTCTGACCGTTTGAGTGAGAATTTCTTCTCGCAACGCCTGAACTTCGACATCTGTGAAGAGATCAAGGTGGTAATTGCTGTCTTTGAGGATGGTTTGGATGATGTCAGGTTGTGTCATGGATTCCTTATCTTTTACGCAACAAGTAGATTTGGGATGCCCGAAAAAACGTTATGCTTGTTGCGTCACGTTGATTAATTGTGTGATGCCCGACGGTTTGTTTTTTCGGTTGTATATAAACTCTCCGCTAACGTTATTCGTAAACTACAACTAAAATCCTGTCTTCACCAGGTTTATCCTTATTGCTACCAGAAATAACAAAACTCAATAAGTGAGGATCTGCAAGTACTCTAATGCAACTCCATGTGCCTTCAGATGGAGGTGGAAAACGACCTATTGTTTGATAATAACATCTGTTGATTTGTGATAGAAGGGCTTCGCCATAAATTTCAGCCACTTTTTTCACAATACAAGAATACTTTGCATCAAAAGTAAAAGAATGCTCAGACAATTCTTCTAATTCATTTTTCTCGTTTTTAGTGAAAAATCGGCATTCATACCTTTTTGGATTCTTATCGTGATCTAAACATATATGCTGGAGATAATCATCTAAATATTGGAAGCATTCATTAAGTGAACCTATCTTAACACTAAAATTAAGTCTGATATGATCATTGGGGTCTTTTCCATAAAGAATATTTAGGTAAATCATAGCCTCATATAGAGATGGTGAGACTTTTTGAATACCTACTTCTATTTTCGCGGGACGTTCATTGTCTTCTTCCCTATGTTGGTGGTCTAAATCACAAACTATTTCACCATTAGGAGATTCTCTCCATTTGCTACTAAAAAGTTTAAATTCTTGTGGTTTTCTTTCGTTAATCATCATAGACTCCTTATATAAAATCAATGTCTCAATACCAAATCGAAATCCGCTCATACCAATGCCTATCACAAAAGGCTTGGCAAATCTTAGCTTATTCGCTATAATATTTCTTGTATAACCGCTTGTGCTAGTTGTTTTTTCGGTGCTTCTTGAATCAATGTTTGGGATGTTCTCTGATAAAACTCAAAGAAATCGTTCGCGCATAAGCGCACTCTATAAAAACAGAATTAACTAGCACAAGACGTTGTATTTATGTTAGTGTATAAATGGGTGGGTAGCCAAAGATGGTGAATTTGGAACTTCTTCACTAATTATTGCCGAAATGGGTGCGGTCTAAAAAACTGCTGGACGTTTGAAATAACGTCCCAATAGTGAGTGATAGTTAAAATACTCGCCCCCATACCTTTTTCAAGATGTATAGTAGGCGAGTTTGACGACTCGCCCATATATCTCTTTCGAGCCTTTATTTTCTAACTTTCAATTCGATACCGACACATTCCGCAATTCAAAATAATTTATATCGGCGCACCATAATATAGATAGTGTATCATAACGTTTGTCCGATTGTCCATAGAATTACATGCATAGCAGAGAAATTGATTTCTTCGGATTTCGCCCAGGAAACCTCGCCGACAGAGATAGAGCGTTTGTCTCTCCATCGTCTACCAAAATGTTTACTTGTTTCTCATTTTACCATAAAGCAAAAGACGTTATCGCCTTTTTCATCAAGGT
>CAZURU010000412.1:0-4791 GCA_964623585.1 uncultured bacterium | reverse complement strand
ACTGCCATCTCTATATTGTCAAAGTTGCGGCGGTAGTATTTCATGTATTGCACCTTTTTCTCAAGTGCTTCAATGACAGCAACGTTGAAATTGACTTTCTCAAACTTCTGTGCACTCCCTAATCCACCCGGACTAAACACATTTATCTCCATGAGTTTGTCACCGACGATGTCTAACCCTACGAGGAACATACCGTCCTGAACTAATTTTGGACGCACCATTTCTACGAGTTCTAATGCGGTATCTGTAATTGTTGCCGGTTGAACTTCTCCACCGACGTGGATGTTACTTCTCATATCGTCACCCGTACGGACACGACGGAATGCTGCGTATCTACCTCGGTAACGCAACGGTTTGCCATTGAGCACAAACAGACGCATGTCCCCTTCGGCTGCTGCCGTTAGATACTCTTGTGCAATGACATATCCATCTCGGTTCACAGCGTCTATCATCTGATTGATATTAGGTAGGTCATCAGGTCTAACGAGGAAGACGTTTTTACCACCAGAACCTTGAAGCGGTTTGAGGACGATTGTTCCACCTTGTTCTTTAGCAAATGCTTTTATTTCGTGATGACTCCTCGTGATAAGGGTTTTTGGTCGGACTTCTTCTGGGAAATCTTGGAAGTACATTTTGTTGAGTGCTTTGGAGAGTCCATTCGGGTCGTTGAGAACAATTACACCATGTCGCATTGCGACTCTTCCAAAGATAAGTCCAGCGTTTTGTGCCCAAGGTCTGTTAATTGCATCGTCTGCGGGATCGTTCCGTAGAAGCAAAATATCCAGTTCATCAATGGTGATCCGTTCAATATTTGCCCGATCACTCAGTAGGTCTTTAAAGTATGTTGTGTGAGATTTGTAATTGCAGCGTGGTACCATACGCGCTGTTGCGCGGATATACTCATCCGAGTCATAAGATAAGTCTCCTACTGAGATTATCCACGCCTCATGTCCCATATTTATTGCCTGCATTGCCATACGGGTTGTTGTGTATATCGGCTGTTCAGTTCTGATGTCATTGACGACAAACCCTATTTTCATTTCTCTCCTCTCGTAATATGTCAGCGTCATTTATGAAGGTAAAGCGCACCAAGCGCAAGAGTATCCTATTAAGTATATTTTGATTGATGAAAAAAATGTTGTAGTAGATGGAAAATACCTGTGTTATAGACAGGTAAGTAAAGCCTGCAAGATGAGCCAATATTGCTAATTTAATTATAGCATTTTTCTTATCGTATTGACGAATCTATTTTTGGTTTAAATGTAGACTGCCCTGTCTGTAAGTAAACCGTTTGTGCAATGGTTATTCGATGCTTCAACAGTTGTAGTCGTGTTGCTCATGTTAGGTTTAGAAGCAGCAAATTCTTAACGAGTTAGCAAATTCTTAACGAGTTTTTGGATAAAGGTCGTATTTATGTTATGCAGTTTTCTCCAGGTGGCAATCAACTTGCTGTCGGTAGTGCTATAGGAATTTGGCTCTATGATGTGCATATAGGAAAGGAATTCCATCTGTTTCCTGGCCCGTGTGGGGCACTGGATTTCTCATCAGATGGACGGTACCTCGTAAATGGTGATGGCAGACCAAAAAACGAACCGAACCTAAATTACCCATCAACGGATTCTCCTGCATAGAATCATATTGCATGTATTCTTTCATACGATTAACTCCAGCAGGACGATCACGAGAACTCGACTGGAACGGTATACCCAGCATGTTATACTCACCAATAACTGTATCCGCATGCACATGATCACGCTTCTTCGCATCAGGATCAATCGCAAAACATTCAAAGGCAGGCAACAAAAATTTATGCAAGGCTTGCACATGAACACTACCAAACATTTTTTCAAAAATACGCTCCGCCATCTCAAGCATCTTTATCTTGTCCGCACGATTACTCTTCATCTTCGGGTTACCATTACCATCATAAGCAACTACCTCAATGTCAGGAGTCTCATGCAACATCTTGTCAAGATACTGAAGACGATAATACGGATTCGTAATCGGAATTAATGGCTCGCTACCCGACTCAGACTCCAAATCCAAACCCTCATGTTTCATCTTACGCAACTGTCCATGAAGACGCCTATGCAAAACTTCAGAATCAAACGCTTGGCAAACATGAGAATACATGCGCTCAAATTCTTCTATAATCTCAACATAAGGAACGTCCAACAAAAGACGATCCATTACGACAAAACACTCAAATTCGCTGAACACCTCGACTGCATGTCACAATCTGAAAATCCACTCCCATCATACGCAGTCAGAAAAGTATTCAGAACAATACTCGGATATTACAGCGATGAAAGATTCCAAAAATGCCTGGAAGCAGAAGGATTAGATACACTCACATACGGGCAAAGGTGCGTCAATAAAGGAATGAAAGAAAGTCTCGGAGAGAAATAAATAGGGAAAAAGGGCGGTAGGAAAGAAAAATAGGCAGATACCCAAATAGGATACCTGCCTCTACTCTAAAATCGGTTAAGAAAACAACTAATCAACATAAATCGTGCGCTCATAGATGACGTAAGTTTTCTTATCAACGTCAAGGAAAACTACTGCATAAACCTTATACTCACCAGTTTTAGATTTAGAACTAAACGAGTAACTCATGCTTGAGGACTTACCACCGTTCACCTTATCGAGTTTTACTCCTTCCCATGCTCCACCAGGCGGTTTAACATACCAATAAACCACAAGTATCGGTCTATAGTCAAAAATTTCTGCATTATACTCGTCATAAGCACTGAAATACATACCGTTATCAGAATAACCCCCAGGTTGAATAACAACAATAGAATCATAATGCGTAAAAAAAGATGAATCCGATATTCCTATCCATCCCTCAATCAATATATTATGTTTTCCTACACTGTATGATGAATCAATCACTGTACTTAAGGTCATTACGTGATTTCCATTCGCCCAATTTTCATCCTTCTTATCGCCACCCATATTCAGTGACGCCAAATACAGATCCTTATATACAATCATAACCTCAAGTGTTTCATCTGCACCCGCAATAAACTCTTGCTGGTTAAAATATATGCCTGTTTCCACATAGGTAACAGTACTACTGTCCGAAACCACCTTACCAGTACTGGAGACTTTTGCTTGTGCGGTAACCACATAATTATCCCCGACGTTTCCATCATCAACTGTAAAACTTATACTCATCACTTTCGGATAACTATTTGGTATGACTGTTACTGTATTGATGAGACTACCTAATCCTGTTTCATCAGGAGCTTTAATATACCACTTTACCCATTCACAAGCCCTATTTATTTCAAAACTACTTTTTATGAGTTCCCCTTTCAAAACATACGATGGGCAACTCAAGGAATACGTAAGAGGTGATTCAAGAGCTTTCTTTATTTTAAAAACTTTATGCTTAGAAACTAAAATTAACTTAGAATATTCCTCTGCAGAATTAGCTTTCTCTTCCAACTCACCACTTTTAGTTTTCTGTGCATTCAAAGCTTTTTCAACATTATTTTTCTGTTTTCTGAGTGTGTTATAATCCCAACCATCTTTGATACCTTTAACAATGGCAACTGCCACGTCTGAAATTATATCCAGAGGATCTAAACCAATAGCTTCAATACTATCGTAAATACCTTGTGCAGTTTCTTTCAGTTTAGCGTCCTTTTCCGATTTTTTTAGATCAAACGCACCTTGTAACAAGACAACTGTCAGTTCAGATTGAACATGGGCGAACTTAGCATCAAGTGTTTTGTCTAACGCCACGTCATAGTAATGATCTAAATCATCAAAGGCTGTTTTAGCTTCATCTAATGTTTTAGGTTTCGTTAGTTTTTCTATCTCTGATATTGATGGCAAATCAAGTTCATATTCTTCTGCTATTTCTTCTGCTATCAATGGCAAACAAAAACCGAAAACAAGTAATAAATGCAATACAAGCGTAAAAAATTTTCTAAGTTTCATCGTTAGAACCCCCTCGTATGCTGTCGAACACGACTCTTTTCTTTACGCAGCCGTTCTTTTTGTTCATTTAGACTCTTCCAAATTTCAGTGAGCTGGGTTTGTTGATTAAGCCATTGATCTACAGCTCCACCATCGTCACTCCTAAAAGCTGTAGACAGTGCATCTGAACTTGCAAGGCTCTGTTTAAAATATTTATCGTATATCCCACTCAACTTTATATCTAATTCATGCAATTTACCATGAATTTCCATGATGTCTCCACTGCTGTAGCTTACCAGTTCCTCATCTGTTGGAAGCGTAACAGACTCAAAAATGTCAATATCGATTAAACCCTCTAAATAATTCTCAACATGGACAGTTTCAACACTATCGTTCTGCTGTGAGTTTTCAATTGGAACATCCGTTATTTGCACATCGTCATTTGCCATCGGTTGCACCTGTTTAGATATTGGTTCTTCAGATGGTGGGTTATTCTCCGCAATCTTTCGTTGCTTGATCTCATCTGCCAGTTTTTGTGCTTCGTATAACAGGACTTCCAGTTTGCTATTTTCTGCAAGCTCGTGCTGAATAATAAACACGGTTGCTGTTCCGATTAAAAGAATGAGGAGAGCGACTCCCCAATACATTTTACGTTTCATAACTGTTCTCCTTATTAATAAAGAGTTATCTTTCCGCAGTATAGCGAAAAGGTTTGTTTAACATGTTAAAAATATGAGATAGACTTTGTAGCCTTGTCTCCATCTTGATGCAACCACGTATGTGTGTAACTGAATAAAGTTAAAAATATGGAGGGTTTTCGGTAAAATAATGAGACAGAGGTCCCTCATACCGCTCTTGCCT
>CAZURU010000411.1:0-4792 GCA_964623585.1 uncultured bacterium | reverse complement strand
TCCTCAACCCAACCTACGGAAGAATGGAAGAATAATAATTAAAATTGGTATAAGTAAAACAATTAGTTCACTGAGAACGTAATTTGTCGTAATGACTTGCCTACTTTGTTGTTTCCACTGTTCTATTAATGAATATGCTTCCGCATGATGAAGGTCATTCTTCAGAAAAAAACTTGCCCATCCAGATGTATCTGCAAAGACCTCATTCATCCTCATCTCATCGTAACTCTGCAAGCAAAGCGGCTGCAATATAGTCATCGTGACGTTCACCGATGTCAGTAACATCAGATTGCAGCGTTCCTGCTAAGGCGAGGAGCGGATCTGGATTGTCTTCATGTGCCCCTTTAACTACTCGTATTTCTGGCAACGATACGGTGTTGGGCCCATCTATATCATCCCATTTAAGAGTTCCCGCAAGTGCAAGAAGCGGATCGCTTTCCTCTGTTTCTTCAGCTATATCAACTGCATCTTGTTTTTTCTCTTTGGATTCTTGCATCCCTTCCAACTTATCATGCATTGATGACACTTGTTGCTGTAAATCTTTAATAACACCAAGTTTTTTATTTGCATCCTGCATCCACTGTTCTGACTTCGCAATGAATGTCAAAATATGCTCTCTAAATTCCTGATTATTCATTAGATTCTCCTTCGGCATTCAGACAAATGGATACCTATTTTATGTCCAGGTTGTAACTCAACAATTTCTGTTCACACAAGGTTATTTTAGCATAAGTCCGCATCAAATACAATGCTAATTCTCTAATTTTCAACTTTCAATTGTAGGAATATCTTCAGTCGAGAGGTAAAGATAATTGCTTTGCTGCAGATGTCCTTATCACTTTTGCCGTAGTCTTTTTTCGCTTCGGTTGCGGCTGTTCTTTTTCATCTCGTATTTTCTCTAACAACGCACTTGCAGGTTCATCGTTTGGGTCTTGCGAGACAAGTTTACCAGAGAATGCATGCTTCAGAATAGACTGCCGCAATCGTTCCGCGCGTTTTAGTTCGGCATCAAGAGTTGCTTCTGCCGCATCAGCGATTGAAAGGTACTGCTCAAGTTCAGTGACAATTTGTTCCTGTTCGGTAAGCGGTGGCAGCGGTATAAGCATTTCCTCTATGTTTTCCTTTCGCAGATTATTGATATTTATTCCAATAGACAGGCGGGAGATCTCACTTCTATAAACAGGACTCTGAAAAAATAAACCAATAAATTTTTGATTAACCTCTTCCGAAACTCTGACTAATCCACAAAATGTTCCAAACCCGCCTGCAAAATCCCTATGTGCTTGAGCTGCTTTTCCGACAAGGTGTTTACTACCACTTGACATTGCGATAATAATATCTAATGATTTAACAAATTGTTCATCTTTTACTCTTGCCTGCTCAACATAAACAAGGTCATCATAGTTCAGTTCCCCGTTTATATTGTTCGCCCGAAGTATAGGAACGTAGTCAGTTTGCGGTGTTTTAGAAGACTGATTTTTCCGATAAGATACGCCACGGATAAAATCCGCAATGTCTTTAACTTGTGTCCACACCCATCCACCAGGCAACTCAGGTAAACCTTCCAGATCAGAATCTTTCGAAGCCGACATCGGTTCTAATTCACCCGAATACCCTTTGCGCCATTCCTTTGTCAACTCCCCTTCAAAAGCAGATTTGAGCACCGATTGACGATACCGTTGCAACTGTGTATGTGCTTTCTTTAGGTTATCAACTGCTGCATCTAATTGCGTAAACAATGTCTCTAACTTGGCTACGATGCGGTGTTGTTCTGGTAGTGGGGGAAGTGGGATTTCAATGCGTTTGAGTTTTGTCGCGTTAACGTTCGGCAGGGCAATTCCTGCCTTTTCTTTTAGAACGGTTTTCCAATAGTCGGGACTTTTCAAAAAAAATATAAGATAATTCTCGTCAATAATCAGCGACGGTTTGAAACGAATTAGGTACGATGCAAACACAGCATTTTGTGGGTTCTTAAGCAGATAACTGTAACCAACAGAACCTGCTCGCGAAATGACAATATCACCACTTTTGAGTAAGTATTTTTCTATATCTGGTGGTTCTTCTGTGCAGAATGGAACCGTTTCCCAATCAACGTTTCCAACAGTAATATCGGTAGTCCTGAGCAAGTGAAGCGTTCCCTCTGTAGTTGCCTTCGTTGTCCATCCGTATTGCGGTTTTGAACAAGTCTCTTGAAGTGTTGTCCATTCCCAACTATTTGGCAAATCATATAAACCGTTATTTGTTTTGCTTTTATGTTCCACCGTTTCGGAAGGACTCGTCCCAACGAAATCCGACATCTTTTCCATATTGCCTTGTTCAGAAGATGTCGAAGATGTATTGTCTCGTGAACTTTTTGTATGTATATGAGGCTCAAGTCTTTCTTCAAGGAGATTATAAAGTGTCACAGAAGTTTTCGTAAAAGTCGTTTCATAAGATGGAGGTGGTAGTCCCATTTTATGCATTTCTTGGCGCATTTTTTCTGTTCCTTCCCTCAAAGCACGGACTAAAGGTTTCTCTCGCTCATCTTTCATGAGACACATCCAATCAACAATTTTCGAATTTCTATGTACAGAATCTAGGAACGTGTCCCCAAGGTTAAAATGTTGTGGGACTACTTGGGGGATCCTTCCTGGATTTTCTACTACCAATCCATTCCGATATGCGACACAGTGAATAGGCATAATGGTGCCGTAGTCCCTATGAATTGCTGCGTTTATGAGTGCTTCGTCCACGACAAAGAGTGGATATTCAGGATCTTCCAGGAATCCTCCATGAGGACTACGTCTTATGATATTTTTAAAAAGAGCGGAATCTTTGAAGAAGGTTTGTAGTTTACGGATCATGTTAGGGAGAGATCCATCAAAACGTTTGTCAAAAGTTGTCACGCCGCGGGTATGAGACTCCTCAACGTTTACCTCAAAACGTAGAACTCTTACGTACGCACTTGTAAAAAGTCTACGGGGGTTTGAAGCAAAAAACAGGAAACCCGCATTGGTAAATGCGTATTTGTCATTCTCTTTCAGGAGTGCCCCTATATTGTACAAGACTTCTTCAGTTGTCTTATTGTACTGCGCGTCTTTCTCTTCAAGGTAAACTTTTTTAAACTCCTCTACCACTTTTATGTCAAGTTCATCGGGATCATAAGGACAGCAAATGGTTGTTTCAAAATCAATTATCTTTTTTTCCCGTTTAAGATGGTCTCTATCTTGTTCAGTTAGTGCCAGGCATTGTGCCCCGATCCTTTTCCATGATTGAGAAAAATTTCCAACTGCTTCACAAATTGCATTTGATGTCTGCGGGGTATAAAGTAGATGCAATCGTTTTCCATCCGAATTAGGTAATTCCACGTTTTGCACCTGTGTTGCATGGTTACGTAAATCCAGTGTGACCTGTAGGATACTATTCATGGTCTGTTCGTCAACATGCTGTGTGCCTTTGATAGTACCATCGTCAGCGATACCAAGAACCAAAAGCCCACCACTGCTATTACTGTTCGCGAAGGCAGAAATACACTGCTTGATCTTGTCCTTCAGAGTGTTGATTTGATTCTTGGTATCAATCCGAACCTCTTTTCGCTCAAAATACTGCCCTTCAAAATCAGAAGACTGAAGGAAATCCAGGTAATCTAAAGGGTGATCAAATACTTCTTTTGGTGTTTGCATTTTCGGTTCCTTCTTTGGTGTGTTTTCAAAGTTTCGTACAGTTCTAATTTTAGCACATAATGTATTCGGATTCAAGCGTATTGTGCAGGGAGGGTGTGTAAATATTTTGTCACCTTTTTCGTAAGAGACGGCACTCGGAGAGTGCCTACTACTATTAAGAGCTTATGAAATTCCAAAATTGACACTTATAGTGATAAAAAACTTTATGCACCCGTACAGGGATGAAAGGTGGATAGATGATCGCGTCCAGACATCGTTCTTTTGAAAGACGAATTAAGAAACCAATTTCTGTGTGAGATCCTTTAGCATATCCTCTAATTCATCTCCAAAGAGTTGAATGGCTCTTGCTACACCACCAAGTTGTGCGAAAGGTATGTACTCAAAATCGGTTATCCGAAACTCAAGCGATGTAGCAATGTATTCCTGTATCCATTTAAGCCAGTTAATTTGTTCTGGTGTGAAATCTCTACCCTCTAACCATTCATCAAAGTTTCGGGCGACGATTGCACTAAATGGTTCTAAAATACGATTATATTCCGTAGCATAACGCACCAGTGATATGAGGTCTGTCTTTCGTTTTGTGCTTCCATAAACGTTTTCTGGTGCCCGCGTTTGATAAGCCATCCATAAGGACTCACGACTGAGGCTGCTGGAATGTTCCTGCAATGCTTCTTCCAGCTCCTTTAAGTTGTCTTCAGTCAAGGCGTCATGTGTTCCCGGTCGTTCACACAAAATTTGTAACGCTGATAATTCATCTATATGTTTATTAATAAACTGTTTAAAGTCGTGAATCACTGTAGTCACTTGGGCAACACTCTCAGGTTCAAATCCGGTTTCAATAACCCTGTCCACACTTACATCATCAATTAACTGATTAGGGTCTCTTTCTGGTGGTCCATTTCGCTCAGTAGATGGTTCTCCTATGCGTCGTTGCGAATCGGTTTTGATAGATTCACAGACGCCGACAGCATCAACAATAATGAAATGTGTCTTTTTTGTTGCATCGCTTGTGACAGAATGTAGATCGTCTGTACTAATTGTCCTCACACCGCGTCCTTTCATCTGTTCAAAATACCCGCTTGATCGGACAGAACGCATAAAGAGCAGACATTCAAGCGGCTTGATATCGG
>CAZURU010000410.1:0-4796 GCA_964623585.1 uncultured bacterium | reverse complement strand
CCCAGAGGGGCGAAAGGTGTATCAACGCACTAACGTTTTTCATTAAATTGACACCTATAGTGACAGAAACTTTACACTCCCTGTGCTACAGATATATCAAGATGGATGGTCGCGGAGACGGAATGGAAGATAAATGGGTTAGAGAAAGATAGCACAATAAAGGATGAATGTGCTACAGATATATCAAATAGTATGGTGGTGGAGAGGGGAATGGAAGATAAATGGGTTGGAGAAAGATAGCACAATAAAGGATCAATGTGCTACAGTCATGGTCTTGGGAATCGCTAAATTGACGTTTATGATATCTAAACTTATTGTCACCTTTTTTGTTAGAATCTTTACACGTCTGTTTATGTACATAGCACTCCGCTGGAGTGCAGTCCGTTGACAATCCTTTTTCTATAGACATATTGCTCCGCTGGAGCAAGGGATCAGCGATCCTTTTTCTATAGTGACAACTTTAGGGACAAAAACTTTACACACCCGTGAGTTTAATTCCCTTGACTTTTTCCAATTAATGGCATATCCTTTTAAGTATCTGCTGCGTTAGGACTGCAATCATTAGCATCCTTGATTACAAACGATAGAACATCTTGGTCTACTTGAGATCACTGAGGAAGTTGAGGTGCTTGCGAATATGCTGTTACAAGCGCGAGTGCTTCCGCTAAACCAAGAAAGCGATGCTATTCATGTAGCAGTCGCGAATGTGAATAGTGTCCCTTATCTAACGACATGGAACCTTAAGCATCTTGCAAACCCAAACCAGCAAATTCAGTTTGATAGAATTTGTAAAGCAATGGGATATTTACCTGTCAAGATTCTAACCCCATCACAACTATTGGAGATTGAACGATGAACGATATTCTTGAAGAAGTCCGAGAAGCAAAGCGACGGGTCAACGCGCGTTATGATAACAATATCCATAAATATTGCGTTGATGTGAGACGGAGACAGGAAGAATTAAAGAAACAAGGTGTAAAATATCTACGCCTAAACAGCAAGAAGGAACACAATCCCACAAAGAACCTCGTCAACAATTAATTCTTATTGGAACTGTTTAAGAATATCTGCGGCTTTCACGATAAGAATGCCTTGATAACTTCCGAGTGGTAACAAATGCTTCTTGTCGCCAGTAACAACGTGGGTGGCACCTCCCACAACGGCACATTCTATCACCTTATCGTCATCAGGATCGGCAGTAACACTCTTAAGGTGATTCGTAATTCTGACTGATCGGTGAAAACTAAGGAGTTCAGCAATTATGACAGCAGTCCGGGAAGAGGAGGCATTGAACTTAGTAGTTAATTTCTCTGAGAACTCGTCAAGTATTTCAGTACAAGTTACCGCTTCAACTTTATTTTGCTGGGCAAGTGCTATGCAATCATAAGGAACTCCTCCCCAAATCATACCAGATATTAACACATTTGTATCGTAAACCACTATAGGGCGCATTCACGGTCCTCATGGACAATAGCATTGATGAAATCCTGTCTATCTTCGTCTGTCATAGTATCCCAATTCAATCCTCGTTTAGTACAAACATCTCGAACCTTTGATTCAAGATACTGCATCCGTTCCGCACGGCGCGGCATCGATTCCTTCGCGAGTGCAAGGACAACAGCTAGCTTATCTTCCCCCGGAAGCTGTTGGATAGAATTAATAATTTGTTCGGTTGTCAATTTGATGGTTACCTCCATCACAGTTCCCTCCTTTTTGCAATAATATCGTAGTCTTGTACGATAGAATTATTGTACAACAGTGTCCCAAGAAAGTCAAGCAGAACGAAGGTGTAACCTAAAACCTGAAACAATAATACTTGAAAAAACTTGTAATACCTGATAATATTGAAACAAATCTAAGATCACACCAGCTAACCAACAATTTATTATTATGAAAAAACCAAATATTATCTACATACATTCACATGATACGGGACGTTACGTGCAACCCTACGGGCATGCTATACCGACCCCTAATATCCAAAGTTTAGCAGAAGAGGGCGTTCTTTTTAGAAATGCTTTCTGTGCAAATCCAACGTGTTCACCCTCCCGCGCAGCGTTGCTTACAGGACAATACGCACACAGCTGCGGTATGGGAGGATTGGCAAACCGTGGATGGAGTCTGCCTGTTCCAGAACATCTCATCCCATACACCTTGAAGGATGCCGGGTATCAGACCGTTTTGGCGGGTTTCCAACATGTAGTGCGAAATGTCATGGATACAGGTTACCAACGCATCCTCTCAAATGAAATCCAAAAAGCTGGTGCAGAAGAACGTGCCTGTAACTTCCTCGCTGAAGAACATAATGCTCCCTTCTTCTTAGATATCGGTTTTAGTGAGACACACCGTCGTGGGAAAGGGTTTGCACCACCGCCTGATGGAGAAGCAAAAACCGATCCACGTTATGTGAAACCACCCGCACCATTCCCTGATACACCGATAACCCGACAAGACATGGCAGAATACATCGATTCTGCACGGACACTGGACATGAAAATGGGAAAAGTGTTCACTGCTCTTGAGGAAAACGGACTCGCAGACAACACGCTTGTAATATGCACTACAGACCACGGACTCGCGTTTCCACGAATGAAATGCCACGTAACAGACCACGGTATCGGTGTGATGCTCATTGTCCGAGGACCCGATGGATTTGATGGTGGGAAAACCGTTGATGGATTAGTCAGTCAAATTGACCTATTTCCGACTATCTGTGAACTTGCTCAGATTGAACCGCCTGAGTGGTTACAAGGTCACTCTATTCTTCCACTCGTACGTGGTGAAACAGATGAAATCCGTGATGCAATATTTGCTGAAGTCAACTATCACTGCTGTTATGAACCGCAACGCGCTATCCGAACAAAACGGTGGAAATACATCCGACGTTATGACAACGCAAAACATTGGGCACTCCCTAACTGTGACGATAGCATCAGTAAGACCTTTATGTTGGACAACGATTGGAGAGATCAACCTGTAGAATCTGAACGGTTATACGATCTCGTGTTTGATCCATTAGAAGCACATAACCTAACAGAAAATCCTGACTATGCTGATGTTCTGGAGGAGATGCGTGAACGGTTAGAACAGTGGAGATCGGATACGGATGATCCTGTTACTGAGAATCAGATTATGCCACCACCAGAGACTGCTGTGCTAAACGACCCGTCTGACATTTCACCAGGGAATAAGAGTTATCCTGCTGCGGAGATTCTCTGATCTTCAGGTGTAGATTCAAGATTAAGTTCTTCTTTATATCTCACGACACAACAGACTGTTTACAAACGATAGGTGCCAACCGAGTGCATTAAATTCATTGAAATATCAGTGAAAATCTTGTATAATATTCGTTGTATATAGAAAAAACGGCTTAATTTTCTTAAATCCACTCATCTTTAGAAGGAGAATATCATGGATTTCAAGGACGGATACCCGTTGACATGTTTCGTGCACAGTGAGTCTTTTGATGAAACTTACACAGCCTACATCCAAAAGAACGGCACAGGTTTTTGGGGGCATATTCCTGACTTTCCAAAAGTGGAATGTCCGGGAGAGACTATTGAGTCTGTCAAAGTCCAGCTGCACGATGCTCTTGACCAAGCCCTAAATGAGATTGAAGATGCTTGGGAAAAACAATTTGAAGCAGATGTCAAAGCGGGACGGCTTGAACCGCTCGTGAAAGAAGCTAAGGAAAGTTACAAGGCGGGGAAATATACCCGGATTGTTTGAACTACATGCAAAAGTTTCAACATATCATCAATGACGAATTTGCAGCACTTGCTGACAAACTGCCACCCGATATTCAAAAAGCTATTACCAAGCAATTTCAATTTCTACGGACAAATCCACTTCATCCCTCACTCAGATTCAAAAAAGTTTCAGGACGATGGTCGCTACGTATCACTAAGGATAACCGAGCACTCGGTTATGAACAGGATGATGATACGATTACATGGTATTGGGTCGGGGCACATGATGAATATGAAAAGAAAATCAAGTAGAAGAAATACTAAAGTGTGTCCGACATCAATAGGGATTAAGAGTTATCCTGCTGCGGAGATTCTCTGATCTTCAGGTGTAGATTCAAGATTAAGTTCTTCTTTATCTAATGGCACAACAGACAGTTGACAACCGATTGCATTAAGGATAATCCCGAGTGTGTCAATATGGAGTGTTTTATCACTTGAAAGCACTTTCTGTAGGGCATCCGGTGACATGTGTGTCCGTTTTGCTAATTCGGTAATGCCTACTTGTGCATCAACAAAAGTTTGTAATGACAGTAAAAATACATCGGTACCACCATCAGTTTGATATTCTTCTAATGCAAATCGGATATAGTCAATTGCTTCTGCGCTATTTGCAGCAAGTTGTTCTACCAAGTATTCGCGCCAAGTTCTATGTTCTTTCATCGTTGTGCCTCCTTTCGGTGAAAGGCACTCTCCTATTCTGAGTTCTATAGAATTCTAATTCTCTTGTTCTGGTTTCAAGCATTACTTTATGTTGCGATGAACTCTGTGACGCCTATGGTAAATAGTATTATTTGGTAGAATAAGGATGGGCTTACCTGGAATCGAACCAGGGACCTCGCGCTTATCAGGCGCGCGCTCTAACCTTCTGAGCTATAAGCCCCTGTTGAAGGGAAAAAAGTATGTAATTTGAAAGTTAAATAGTTAGTCGTAAATGCCTCTTAAGAATAAGAGCCTTTTGAACAAGGAAATTGTGTGAGAATAACCTTGTTATTGCTCCTTAGAAAGGAGGTGATCCAGCCGCAGGTTCCCCTACGGCTACCTTGTTAC
>CAZURU010000409.1:0-4813 GCA_964623585.1 uncultured bacterium | reverse complement strand
ATAGATAAGCAGAATTCTTAGATTTGCTGGCGGATTTACTGATGAATTACAGAGACATCATTACAATTGAACCCGGAAAACGAGGAGGTAAACCTTGTATTTGGGGAATGCGAATCACCGTTTATGATGTATTAGACTATCTGGCGTCAGGCATGTCATTAAATGAGATTCTTGACGATTCTCCATATTTACCTGAAACAGATATCCGTGCATGTCTTGCGTATGCAGCGGATAGTGAAAAAACGCAAATCTAATCCATGCGAATTCCGATGCTCTTCCGTTTTTCGCTATACGGCTTTCTAAAGAATCAACGCTACTACGACCCATTCCTGATTTTAGCGTTTCTTGAGAAGGATCTGACCTTTTTTCAGATCGGTATCCTCATCGGATTTCGAGAAATTTGCACGAATGTGTTTGAAATCCCGTCAGGTGCGGTTGCTGATCTTTACGGAAGACGTCGCGCAATGATATTTTCGTTCTGTGCATATATCGCTTCGTTCGCTACGTTTGCACTGAGCGAATCATTTGCTATACTCTTTATGGCGATGTTCTTTTTCGGTTTAGGTGATGCATTCAGGACCGGCACCCACAAAGCGATGATTTTCGACTGGCTGCGGATGCAGGATAGATTAGATGAAAAAACGAAAGTCTACGGTTTTACACGTTCTTGGTCGCAGATGGGTTCTGCATTATCGGTACTTATCGCGGGTGCTTTGGTATTCTATCGTGGAAATTTCATAGACATTTTCTGGTATTCAATCATCCCTTACGGCATCAACATAATCAATTTCCTCGGCTATCCATCTCAGTTGGATGGGGATAGACAGAGCGAATTTTCATTGAAAGCAGTCGCAAAACTACTCAGAAAAGCCCTCAAAAGTGCAGTATGCTTTCCCCCGCTCCGTAGACTTGTCTTTGAGGGTATGGGTTTTGAGGGTATGTATAAAGCCAGTAAAGACTTTCTGCAACCGATACTTAAACAGACTGCGATTGCATTACCCGTATTGGTAGCATTGGATGCGTCAAAACGTTCAGCATTACTGGTCGCTGGGGTCTATTTTCTGCTCTATTTTCTATCATCTTTTGCTTCTCGGAATTCTCACCGTTTCTCAGACTGGCGTGGTGGAGAAGAAGGGGCTGCGCAAGTGATGTGGTGGATAAATTTAGCACTCTTTGCATCACTAATTCCTGCATTATGGTTTGGATCGCTACCATCGGTAATAGTGTTATTCGTAGCATTAGCAATCCTTCAGAATATCTGGAGACCCGTGTTAATCAGCAGATTTGATGCACAGTCTACGCCTGACATGGGTGCGACGGTTTTGTCTATTGAAGCACAAGCGAAATCATTGGCGACTATTATCTTTGCGCCGCTACTTGGATGGTTAGTGGACGCATTTGCACCATTTGCTCCCGTTGAAGTCGCTCAGTTTGTACCGATAGGAATTGTTGGCACATGTATCGCCATCGCAATACTCTTTGTCTATCACAGCAAACTGGAAGCGAATCCTGCATTTACGCCTGAATAATATAACTTGACACACAACACAATGGAACAACTACCCTTATTCTCTTCATTGGAACAACATATCGTTCGGGAACCGGACCCTCCACCTAAAAACAGAGATGCAACAGATGTAATCCATGGGTTACGTTATGTGCCAGACTATATCACCGATTATCAACACGATTGGCTGATAGATAAAATAGGTGAACAGGAGTGGTCCTACTTTGGCAAAAGACGTATGCAGAATTACGGGTCAAAGTATGATTACAATACAGGGGGGTTGAAAGAAGAAAGTCAAAGACGTGAGTTGCCTGAGTGGCTGAATAGACTTAGCGAGAAATTGTATAGAGATGGATACATGACAGAAGTCCCAAATCAGGTGCTAATCAGCGAATACGAACCGGGTCAAGGCATCGGTGGACACATTGATAAGGAGCCGTGGTTTAAGGATACGATTATTATTTTGAGTTTGGGGACAAGTTGTATTATGGAATTCACTAACGATGCTGATAGGACGAAAAAGGTGCATGTCTGGCTTGCGAAACGGAGTATAGCGATATTACAAAAGGCTGCAAGATATGAGTGGATGCATGGTATTCCCCCCAGGAAATCGGATATATGGGAGGGACGAAAGTATATAAGACAACGGCGCGTATCGCTAAGCTTTAGGAGAACGGAGTGATTTTGGATTGGAATTGTATTTGCTATGTGGAATAACTTATTCACGTATTAACAGAGAAAGGACGTTATACCTTGACGAATGTGATACTCAATGTAATACTATTGTTATGTAGAATCCTCTCAAGGCAGGGACAAAAATGTCATATATACTATTTAGTAACGAAGGATATTATAAACCAAGCCAAAACTTGACTGATCTGTTTGAAGAACTGATAAGGCGACCGTTTAGAGATTATCCATCAACCCCAGCATGGGAGACAGAGGTAAGAAATAAAAGTAGAGATTACCGTAGAATAGAAATTTTGGAACGTGGACGCACAGATTTTGACATTTCATTCAATGGTCTAACACCAGAAGACAAGGTACTACTTTATTGCATATATTATATGCCTATGCACCTATATAGCAGCTATCATATTTATTCTAATCATCTCCGAAAACTCATACCGGAGAACGTCTTCTTTATTGATATTGGCTGTGGGCCTTTAACTTCAGGAATTGCGTTTTTGGCTGCTACAAGTGAATGCAACATCACTTACATAGGTATTGATAGATCACAAGCGATGCTTAATAAAGCTTGTGAAATCAACCAATATGGTATTGACAAATACAGTACCAAACCTTTTTTTCAAAATAGTCATTTTGACAAGGATTATACGAAATTACCACACTTATTGGAGAGTCTTGAAATCAATCAGCCTAACAACACGTTGATTATACTAAACTTCTGCTATGTACTGGCAAGCAAAACAATTAACATTAATCTATTATCTAAAACACTCAATCAGATAATTCAGAGATATAGAGCATTTAAATTTACTATAGTCTATCAGAATCCAGTACATCCATCGAATATTCCTCCTGAATTGTCATTTTTGCATCAAAAGTGGTTTGCTTTACAACCTATTTTTAGATTCTATAAGAGTCAAGTAGACAATTCAAATGTTGAGGAGTTTTGCTATAATCGTTATGATTTTTGTAATACGGTTTACTACGATTTACTATACAATGATGATATGCGACAGGGAAGTATTGGTCATGCAACACGAACAAATGACACTTTTTGAACATATACAGCAACCTTCTAAACCTATAATAAATCTAAAAGATGAGAAGACTATTGATAAGATTTCCGGATCAAAATATATCCCAAATTACATCAATGAGGAAAAACATCTTGGGCTATTAGAAGAGATTGATAAACAACCGTGGCTTGATGACTTAAAGCGACGTGTGCAACATTACGGCTATAAGTATGACTATAAAGCCCGGAAAGTCAACCGTGATATGCGAATTGGTGATTTACCAAAATGGTTGAAAATACTCAGTCAGAAATTACATAATGACGGTCACATGGAAAATGTCGCTGATCAGGTGATAATTAATGAATACGATCCTGGACAAGGTATATCTGCACACATCGACTGTGAACCCTGTTTTGGTGATACGATAGTTTCTTTGAGTTTAGGTTCAAGTTGTATAATGGATTTCACTTACAAGGATATGAAAGGGAAAAAAGTATCCTACCTACTTGAACCAAGGAGTCTAATTGTACTGAGTGGTGATGCACGGAATAAGTGGTTACACGGTATCGCTGCAAGAAAAACGGATATGTGGCAAGGAGAAAAAATTGAACGCAAGCGACGTGTATCGCTCACGTTTAGAAATGTAATCTTAGAATGATACTGATAACGGTATGATGGGATTAAAAGCACGATCTAAAGACCATGCCTTATATAACCGAGTATAGCTAAAAACGTTTTGATTTAACAGATGCCCATTGCGTTGTTAACTTTTGCTTTGCATCAACGGATTGCAGTACGCCATCAAGCGGTATCTCGTCTTCAGGTTGTCCTTCAAAGAAGCGGAAATTATCAAGCCAGAAATCAATATCTGACTGTGCGATTGCTAAGCCAACCCACATCTGTCTTTGCACATCCCTACTTGCAGCAAAAGTCAGTTTATACTCTTCCCACGTTTTTCCTGTCAGTTGAATATCTCCGCCTTGCAGGAAATCCCAGGGCTCTTGTTGCATCTGTATATTAACGCTGACTTGTCTCGATTCTTCGGCACGCGCCCAAAAAATCAAGGTATAGTCTTTTCCACCTTTCATGGACATATTCAACTGTTTGACTTTTGCATGCCAATTGATACCGGTTGATTTCACGCCAATTACTTTCAGGCAATTGTCTCCGTGTTGTGGGTTATCTGTATCAATTTCCATCATATATAACCCACCTCTATTGTCGCCGGAACCATCTTCAAAGTCCCATGCAACTAAACCATCCTCAAAACTGTAGTTTTCAAGGAGAAGTTCACCTAACTCCCATTTACCAAAATCTTGAACTGTTCCTGCCACACAATTCCCAACTATCATTATAGCAGTCAAAATAGTACTTATGACATAACGTTTTCTCACTTAAATCCTCCTATTGATCTATTTATGTTTTCTAAAAGTTTATCCACGCCTGAGAGATTCCACCTCAGGTAACTTTTCTTTCACCGCAACCTAGTGTTCTGTCAACAGGCTTTTGTAGGTCGCGATTCGGAGATCGCTCCTACCAATACTCATACCATTTCAATTAATTTTTCTCTCATTACCGACTGTTTAGAGATGAAGCGGTG
>CAZURU010000408.1:0-4824 GCA_964623585.1 uncultured bacterium | reverse complement strand
ACTTTTGTTTTTGTGTATTTGTGGAAGTTTGGAAGGTTGGAAGTTTGGTTGTTTGGATGTGTGGATGTGTGGATGTGTGGAAGATTGGAAGGGGGAAGGGGGGAAGGTTGGAAGGGTGCAAGAGTGGAAGGTTGGAGGAGTGGAAGAGGGGAAGGTTGGAAGATTGGAAGGGGGAAGGTTGGAAGATTGGAAGGGGGGAAGGTTGGAAGATTGGAAGGTTGGAAGAGTGGATGGGTGGAAGAGTGGAAGAGGCTGATGATGAATGTTTGCTATTCCTGCAAATAACTGTTGAGAATTGTTCAAAAAAATTGTATCATGAAACATACCTTTAGATAGAGCATTAATATCCTAATATTGAATATATTGACACAAATTTGAACATATCTGAAACTAAATTTGAATCTATCCGTTATAGATATACGGAACAGTTTCAAATCCTTTGGATGTGTAAACAAAGGAGGTTGCTATGGCGCGACAAGCAAAAAATGAATTATCTGCCACGGAAGATACGTATTTGGCTACGCAGGCTAAAGAAGGCGATGAATCTGCGTTTAGTCAGTTGTTTGACAAGCATCATAATTGGGTCTATAGTAAAGCCTATCGGATGCTTGGTGACCACCAAGATACTGAAGAAGTTAGTTTGGATGTATTCACGAAAGTCTGGCAGAAACTACAAGATGACAAATGGGATCCACAGATAGGAAGTTTTCAAGCTTGGTTGAACACAGTTGCGAAGCATACAATTATTGACGCGATACGCAGAAGGGACCGAATACGAGAATCACTGCTAACCCTTGAAGAACAGGATGATTTACCCCTGAATGAATTTGAGGATGGTAGACCAGGGCCTGATAAACACATTATTGCTCAAGAGGCACAAGAAATATTAGAAACTGCGTTAGAACAAGTGACGAAACCGAATCACCGGATCGCTTGGATTTTGAGTCATTTGGAAGGATGTAGTGTCGCAGATATATCCCGAATCTTGAACCGGAAAGATGGGACAGTGAAAATCTGGATTCACCGGTGCACATTGGAATTACGACAGATCCTTAATAACAAAGGTATTCAATGGATGCAATAACTTATACTTGTTTTTTGTAATCCCTAATTTTTGCAATCAATGCGGAGGAATAACTCATGCGTTTTTTTAGAAAAACCCCGAAATCTACTCGGTATACCGCTGCCGATATAAAAGAAGCAGATATTTTAGAAGCTTACACATGCTGGTTAAAAAATGAGAAACTTAGTCGCAAACAGAAGACTCTTCTAAAGAACATTCAAGAGTCAACCCATTTCCATAAGCTGAAAGACTTGGTTGACTTTGCACACTATCGTTTCCAAGAAACTGAAAGCGTTTTGCCATGTCCTGGTGCTAAAGAGCGGATCGGTGAAAAACTGATGAAGGCAATCAGAAGTGATGCAGTTGAAAATACGAACGAGATGCCTTTAACACTTGATCCTCAGGCCGCTTACAGTCCACAGGTAATGGGAAATGTAGATACGGATGTCTTCCCTGTTGGACAGCCGCAACCTGCAGATGAAGTACTGAATTTACTGCAGAATGCAGAAACAGAACAGGATGGAGATATACATACACTTGCACATCTGAACTTCTCTATTGATGAGATGGAGGGAGAAGTATCCATCACTGATTTGGGGGGTTCAACCCCGACATACATTGAAGGTGTACGCGTTAGAGATTCTGCTCCACTTGAAGAAGGTTCAGAAATCAGATGCGGTGAAGTCACTTTGCAAATTGTTGATATGAATAAAGATTAGGTTACGATTGAGCGATACAGAGCCATTCAATGAACAATCTCCCGTTTTGCAAGAGATGGGCAACCCTACATAATGATTTACATATCTTGAATGGCTCTGGGGGGATTGGGTTGTGTGGATGACGTAGCATAGGGGCATATATTTTTTTTGAAATGGTATAACAAACAAATTTATTAGGCTGTGAAAAAACCTTCCTCACGTGCCATTTCCTACTTTCAACAAGCTGCGACCTATTTTCAAAATGCAAGATATGTTGAGTCAATTCAACACTATTTGATGGGTTTGAAATATGACAAAGGGCGTCATTATGTTTATGCTGACATTGCTAAAGCTTATGAGATGATCGGAAATTGGGAACAGGCTTTAGTAAATATTAATGTTGCCCTTCAATTAAGTCCAAATTCTACCACTGCTCTTAGACGCAAAGTCCGTATAACTGAGGAAAAGATCTACTACGAATCTATCGTCAGTGAATTAGACTTAAACAACAATCCACCTTCAGATTTTGCTAATACAATTCACGTTGATAATAAAACCACATCACGAACAGAAGTGGAATTCGGGATTTTCAAGTTATATCTTGAACCCGGTGTGCTTCTACATACCCTCTGGAACATCTGCCAACTGATTGACAAAACATACATCGATGTTGGTACGTATCTTGACTGTTTTCCATCTCAACAGGTTTCTATATCAATAGTAAACACCCACAGCGTAAGTTCGCGAGAGTATCTACCACAATGGGCAGGTGGGGCTTACGATGGTCAAATTCATCTGCAGTACTGTACTGATGAAGAACCGGAACTCGGTGTGTTATATACGCTCTTTAGACATGAATGGACACACCTATTGATTGATATTCTAACACGAGGGAATTGTCCAGAATGGTTAAATGAGGGACTTGCACAAACGATTGCACGTCCCTTATTTACGTTTGAGAAAAGGAGTTTAGATCAAGCGAAAAAAGATAATTCATTACCTACATTAATAGAACTTGATAAACCGATCGCAGAACTCACCAACTCACAACGCAAGATATGGTATCTGCAGTCAGCGGCGATCGTTGCTGATATGATTGATAAGGGTGGTTTCTCTTCTATTCAAAAACTTCTCTCTCTTTTAGGAAACGGTATCCCGATTACGGCAGCCTTACATGCGACATATCCGGTAAACGTTTCACTAATAGACATTATATAAATTTAAAATTTAGTTTGGTTTTTAGTTAATTGAGGTAGCTACCGCACAATACAACGCTTTTTCAACGCTGTTCTTCCTTGGACAACATTGTGCTGGACGTTTTTTCGCACACACTTGCTTGATCATGAAAGTGTTTATATCTTAGCAGCCGACGAAGTCGTTATAAGCAAAAGCGGAAAATGCACTCATGGTCTATCGCGCTTTTTTTCCTCATTGTATGGGAAAAGCATTCCCGGTTTATCGTTTTTGTGCATATCCTTAATCGATATCAATAAACGGCATTCCTATTCACTATCTATAGGAAAGACGATATGACTACAAAATATTTCTTACCTCTATTTTATTTCTTAACCTGTCTTGTGTGCTGGATACATCCACACAGCAGGTCTAATACGACACGACTACTCTAACGTGTCAATCCAAATAAAAAAAGGAGAAATCAAATGTCTATCGTGAAATATACAACAAAATATACCCTCATCGGTGCAATCGCTATCCTTGTGTGTGCGGTCATTGGGGGGTTCGTTTATACCAAATATCAGGAAACACAGGAATTGTCTATACACCCCGCAGAGCATAGAGAGCATGGTGACGTTGGGGTTGTTCATGTGGATGGTTCAACACCGCCCCTGTCTGGCGAAACGGGTCATGTGTGGGAAAAGATAGAGGTCGATGTGAAACGACCAAAGCGGACAGGTTCTCACACACACATTGACGATGATATACATCACAAGCATTTCGATGATCGTCTGCCTCCTCCGCAGAAGTTGCCTCTCGATCTCGGAAAACGTTTAGATAAGGTGAAATCAAATGGCAACAATTACGGTTCGAATCCAAACTATTTTCAAGAGGTGTTTGATGCAGTGAGTAATAGTCAGGATATGGAAACGACTATCAAACTTCTCAAAGAGCATGGCATTTACACCCCCGTTGTTTTGGAACACATGGATAGCTACGAAGCGTTCAGATACGTTATTGAGTCTGCTCCAGTAGATTTAAAAGGATCGTATCCTGATGGTGGACAGTTTGCTGCTGTGGGGGATGACAGAAAATACGCGAAACGCGTGATAGGTGAGGACCCTCGTAGTTCAGAAGCACTGGAAGCAGGACTTTATCTTGCGCGCGTGTTGGTGGATCCACACGAGAAGGAAACCTATTACCGTGGTGTCCTGAAATATCATCCAGATTCAAGCACAGCTTTATACAAGTTAGGTCACTTGTTGAGCCTTGAGAACCCAAATGAAGCGATTATTCACTTGAAAAAGGTTATAAACCATAATCCTGCACAGGTCAATTCAGAGTTAGGTGTTGCCTATGAGCGTTTGGGAGACTACAAATCAGCGTGGCTTCACTATAAAAAGGCACTCAAACATAATCCGAACGACTATTGTGCCCTGAATATGGGAGCGATAGCGAGAGGTGAACCGATATTGTTGCCTATCAAGCGTGAAGTTTCTGCGGGTTCAACTTTTGAAGGTGCGCCTGTCCCAGATCGTTCTTCAGAGTTTGTTCCTTTTTTGGAGTCTGATTCGTATATAGACGTTTTTCCGTTTAGAGATGTAGATGAAGAGGTGTCCCTGTCTTCTCCCGAAGTTCCCTCGCCACCGGATCCATCTGTTATGGATGCCGAGCATGCGGCGTTTTTAGAGTTTCTTCGCGAACAGGAACGCGAGGCACAAGCTGCCTACTTCAAACGGGTAAATGATTTTATTGAGATGGCAGAGTCTCTTGAGAAGAACGCGCCTGTTGCCACGCATGACTTTTTAGAGAAGGAGTTGGAGCGTCATCTATTAGGTAAACAGACAAGTGTTGCTCCAGATCGTCTGATTCGTGGTTTTGAAATGA
>CAZURU010000407.1:0-4827 GCA_964623585.1 uncultured bacterium | reverse complement strand
AAGGAACAATCCTCTGCTATAACATCTGACAAAGATGGTCTACGTAAAGATGAATCTGCAAAAAGAGAGAAACTGGTCGGATACTTTGAACTCCTTCAGCATAATTCTAATTTTAGGTGGCTATGGTCAGGACAGGTCGTTAGTCTATTGGGTGATTGGTTTAACATAATCGCTTCAGCTATCCTGATTCGCAGTTTAACCGATTCTGGTCTTGCTTTAGGTGTACTGTTTACGATTCGAATGCTTGCACCTTTTCTCATCTCTCCATTAGCTGGAATTTGTGCGGATCGATTCAACAGAAAGCATCTTCTGATCATTACGGATATTATAAGAGGTACACTCTTAATCGGGTATCTTTTTGTGCAAGATGAAAACGATATATGGCTTCTGTATCTCCTTACGGCACTCCTATTTGGTGTCAGTGGATTTTTCAGTCCTGCCCGAAGTGCAATTCTACCTGATATCACTTCACAACGCGAACTGGGAACAGCAAATGCATTGAGCGCGACAAGTTGGTCAGTTATGCTTGCTTTGGGAGCTGCTATAGGTGGATTCACGGCAGGTCTGTTCGGTGTTTACACGGCTTTTGTAATTGATGGGTTAACCTTCCTCATTTCAGCGGTATTGTTGTGGCAGATTAGACTACCAAAACGTTCTGAATCTCAAGGCGAACTACCGACGCGTGCAAAGTTCGTTACATTTCGCTATATGGTTCAACATCCCGATATCTTCTTCCTCACGCTCCATAAAGCAGCCATTGCACTTCTACTGTCTTCTGGATTTCAGGTTGTACTGGTTGAGATTGCAAAGACAGTCTTCGTTATTGGGAAAGATGGGGCAATAGGTTTAGGATTGATGTTTTGTATGGGGGGTGTAGGTAGTGGCATAGGACCGATCATTGCAAGGTATTGGACAGGTGACAGGGATAGTCCGTTGCGTCAAAGTATCAGTCTCGGTTACCTAATTGGCTCAGTTGGATTAGCAATCACTGCACCGCTGGTGAGTTTAACGACTGTGGTGTTTGGGGGGTTTGTTCGTAGTATCGGTGGTGGCATCGCATGGGTGTTCTCAACACAACTACTTCTACAACGTGCCCCGAATGAGATCCGAGGGCGGATCTTTGGAACAGAATTTGCCCTATTTACGTTAATGGGTGGCATTGCTACTGCCATTGTTGGCGCAATGATTGATCTGTTTGGCGTAATGTATGTTTTGTGGGGAATGACTACATTACCGCTCATTCCGGCAATATTATGGTGGTTATGGCAGGCACGATTTACCAGAAAAGCACAGAAACAGTAGTTTATTTATATCAAGATTCAGAGATAGATGAAGGTTTACTTTGAACAACAGGGATGAGGTAGGATCGAATGGTTACACCTTCAATCGTTTCCGTTTCAACACGCGATTCTGGATTCGCTCGGTGATCAAAAACAACATAATACCCTTTATCAACTTTTTCAGATTTGAGATACGCTACCAGCTGCTTCTTTCCTGCTTGATGATACCTTTCTCCTTCCCAAATTTTGGTCTCTACTATATATTTTCGTGAGTTATAGAGAATCAACAAGTCAATCCTACCGCGACCCGTTTGAACTTCAAGGAACATACTTGCATTTATAGTTCTGATGAAGTGATCTAAATATGCATAGAGTAGGTTTTGTCCAACATGTTCTTGCGGTGTTTCTGGAACTTGTAATATCCGAAAACCTACGCGAGAAATGAAATCTTTAAAGTTGTTGAGTAGACTTTCAAGTTCAATTTCACCCGATGGTGTGACATAGTCAATGAAATCTGCATTGGTCTCTTCAGAAAAATAGTCATTCTCTAAACCGTTTATTGTTGGTTTAAATGCTTGCAAAATGCGATGTTGGTATATCGGATTGACAATCTGACACATTCTGTCAGGACCTCTCTTAATGACTCCATACATGGTGAGTTCATTTATGATGTCATCATCAAGAATAAAAGGAACGCCTCTTTCATAAGAAGCAATTTTCATCAGTAATCTTTCAAAACGACGGTCTCTACGAATATTTGTCAGAAGATGCGCAATATTGGTGTTTCTTTCCTCAAGCAGTTGTGTATGTGCTTCTGCAAAGTGTGCCATTTCAATTGTATCGGTTTTAGGAATATTTAGTTCATCTGTCATGATCTGTGCTGCACGGTTAACAAGGAAAGGCTGTCCTGCTGTCTGTTTATGTAATGAAATAATAACTTCTTGGTCAAAAGGTTGCCCAACCTCATCCGTGTATTGCGAAAGTAGTTGCTGCACCTGTTCCAACGTGAAGTTCGTTAAGTTGAATTCATCTTGAATGTTAAACGGAGAGATTGAACGATCATAGTTGAGTTGTGTGATGCTCTTGACACCAACAATACCGACACTATGGATACATTTTGGTTCATCAGATAGGTAGACACGACGTAGTGAATGAAGAAATCCTTTTACCGCTGTTTGAGGAATAGCATCAAACTCGTCAATTATGAGGACAATCTTCTGAGTAATTCCATATTGAGCGTCAAGTAGTATTTTAAGTTGATCAAAAAATGCTCTCATCGAAAAATTATCAGTGATTTCCGCCTTCGTCAGCAATCTTTCTATATCCTCAGATGGATTCTGTCCACGGTTTTGGAAAACTGCCTCAATTTCTTTACGCATTTCCGTATGGAGCGAGATGAAAAAATCATTGGCAGTATAATCTTCAAATTCCTCAAAATTCAGTTGAATTGGAAAAAAGGATTCATCCTGTTTCGTGAGTTCTTCGGTAGTAAACCGAAAAAAGGTGGTCTTGCCTGTTTGGCGCGGTGCAAACAGAACAATGTATCTACCCTCTTTGATACGATTAATGAAATCCCTGATTTCTTCTGTGCGTGCTACAATATAGTGTCTATCGGGATATACACGACCTCTGGTCCCAAAACTTCTCATTTTTCCACCTAAGTTGCTAATTATAGGAATGTATACGGTTTCTACGCATCCTCATCTTCAGAATAGGTATGTCCACTGAAAATTGCACGCACCTGTTTTGCTGTCTTTGGTCCAGAGAGCAATTGACCAATTCTGTCCCCTTCTTGATCAATCAATTTTTCAACATTTGTCAACACCGCTTTTAGTTGATCTCCGGGGAATTTACATGCTCCGTTTTCATCCATGTGTATGATCTCACCAGGGGCAACATCCATCCCAGCAATAGAGACTGGAACATTCACCGCATGCACTGCCTGGGCACCGTGTCCAGGACTGATGCCGCTTAATAGGTTTTGGAATTCCATTGGTCGGATTTCATCTATATCACGTGAAGGTCCGTTTGAGATCAATCCTAAACACCCTACAGATTTCATCGCAGCTGTCATGTTACCACCCGCTAATCCTACCTTATTGGCTATTTCTGGTGGAAACTTCTGTTGTAGCGCAAGAATCGTCGGTTTTTTTGAGATGTCTAACGCATCAACAACATCCATGAATGAGAGTTCAGAGAAGTTTGGGTCTGGTAAACCGTAGACACACGTCACAGCATATCCTGCCATTGCCCCTAACTCAGGAAACATGCATTTTATTGTCGTGTCCGTATACCAGTTTTCAGTCCAAGGGTTGTATAACCCAAGACAGAGTGGATTACCTGGATAGGTTGCGACAACATTTGTGATTGAGGGTGTGTCATATTTTCGCAATTCTGCCAACATTTCATATTCAGTTAACGCCATAGTGTTCCTCATTTTATTGATATTCTAAAGTGTAATTAGACCGGCATAGTTCTACCAGCATAAGCTCGTCCGATACGCGCAGTTTCTTCACCTGAACCACAAATCCTGACACCAGCATCAATGCTTGACTCAATTGTTTCTGGAGATGCGCTTTCCAAAAATCTAAGACCTGCTGACTGGCATGCAGCAAAAACACGGTCTCTTGCGTCCTGAAGTTCTTGTGGCCTTGGATTGGGTTGATGTTTATAGCCAAATGACATGCTCATATCCCCCGGTCCCCATTCGGCAAATGCTATTCCTGGCACTTGAGCGGAAATTTCAACATTTGCTAATGCGCGCTTATTCTCAAACTTTAGACCGAGTAGCAATTCTCCATTGGGATTTAGGGGCCAAGGATCAGCAGTATCAAGATATTGATTGACAGAAACTCCCCATATTGGAGCAGCAGAACCTTGTCCAGCAGAACCGCGTCTACCGACATCTAAGTGTGCCCCAACACCGATAGTCTGGAAAGGGTATCGGCATGCTTCAACAAAAGCTCTGACAGCTTCAGGAGATTCCGCGTGGCAAAGCAGAAGACCGTGAACACCGCGTGCAAGGAGTTGTCGCATCTGCCAACCGTTAGCACGGATAACATCTGCACTCACCCCATCTACCGGTAGTTCGACGATCACTGCTGGTGTTTTGTGTCCACTATTGGTTGGACCTCCATCAGCAAGTCCTTTCATAAATTGGTCTAAACCGGACAGGTCAAAACAACCGTGTTCCATTCCAATGTTAATATAATCTGCCCATGTCTTTGCCAATGCACGTCCAGCATCAAAGTTTAGGTCTGCACCTGTGTGGCTTCCTGTGTAAAAAACCGGTTGGTCTTCATCCAATAATTCAATTGCTTTATTAACCCGTTTGGTCATTATAATGCTCCTTCCCCTGCTAAATAAGATGATCTATGGACTCTAATGGTGAGTCCAAGTTAGACTATTATTTAGCATAAAGTATTCAAAATACATTGTCAACACAATTTTTTTAGTGGCAAGTTGGCAAGTTGCTATTTCAGATAAAATTAAAATAACAGAAGTTTGATAAATGTAGCGCAAACTTTCCAGTTTGCGACAGAAATGC
>CAZURU010000406.1:0-4834 GCA_964623585.1 uncultured bacterium | reverse complement strand
GCTTCATCTCTAAACAGTCGGTAATGAGAGAAAAATTAATTGAAATGGTATAAGTAGTCTGCTAAAGCAGCGAATTCGGTAATATCCAGTGTTTCAGCCCGTCTCTCTGGTTTGATGTTCAGATTTTCAAATGCCTGATTTAATGTATCATGAGTAGCGAACCTTTTTAATGTGTTCTTTAGCATCTTTCTTCTTCCTCTAAATGCTTCACGAACAACTCTAAAGAAATGGGCTTCATCCTGAACTTTGACTAACGGTTCATCTCTCATAGATAGTTTTATCAGAGCAGAGTCTACTTTAGGTGCTGGATAAAAGTTGTCAGGCGAAAGTGTCACAATGAGTGATGTATCAGCATAGTAAGACACACCAATTGTAAGTGCACCATAGTCTTTTCCTCCAGGTGGTGCGACTATTCGTTCAGCGACTTCTCGCTGCATCATCAGAATAGAGAAATCAAATTGATTTGTGTGTTCCAGCAGTTTCCACAATATCGGAGTCGTAATACCGTAGGGTAAATTCGCAATTACCTTTGGACGGGTACCCTGCCGAAAAAGAGAAGTGAGCTCTATTTCAAGCACATCTGCATTGATAATCTGTACAGTATCGCATGTTGAGAATTGGGATTCTAATACTTCGTTAAGAACAGGATCAACCTCAATAGCAATAACGGTTTCGGCAGTTTCTGACAACGCCTGAGTTAGGCAGCCAAGACCTGCACCGATTTCTATCACTACATCCGTATCGGCGACTTCACCACTATCCATAATGATCTCTAATACTTCTGGATTTATTAGGAAGTGTTGACCCAACTTTTTTTTGGGATGAGTTGGGTGTTTCTTTAAAAACGTGCGTGCCTGTTGTAAAAGGGACATCATCTCATAGTCTGTTTTCATGGGGTTGTTTGGTGAGGTTTTTTGTAGTTGGGTTAAAGAAGTTTGACAATTCTATCTAATATTGCATTCGCAACTTCACTTTTGGGTAAGATTGGCAGCTGTTCACAATTTCCGTTCCTGTCAAGGATAGAAACGATATTTGTATCTCCAGCAAATCCTGCTCCTTCAGCAAGAATGTCGTTTGCTACGATCAAGTCACAGTTTTTTCGAATCATCTTCGCTTTTGCGTTTTCAAGAACGTCATTCGTCTCTGCAGCAAAACAGACTGTAAGCTGATGTTGTTTCATCTCTCCCAGTACCTGTGCAGTATCAGGATTCTTTTCTAAGTCAATAGAAATAGTATCCTTATGTTTTTTTATTTTCTGTGATGAAAACGCTGAGGGTTTAAAATCAGCAGGGGCAGCAGCCAGAATGACAATATCTGCTTGTTTAAAATGTGCTATGATTGCTTCGTGCATCTGCTCTGTTGTTTCAACATGATCGACGCCTATTCCCGGTGGAGGTTCAATGGTTGTTTGTCCGCTAACCAATTTAACTTCTGCTCCTCTGCATTTTGCAGCTTGTGCAATCGCATAACCCATTTTTCCACTTGATCTGTTTGTAATAAACCTAACAGGATCAATATATTCACGGGTTGCACCTGCTGTAACCAAGATTCGTTGTCCTATTAGGTCTTCTCGAAATTGCAGTAATTCTTCTGTTTTTGCCACAATTGCTTCAATTGTATTGAGACGTCCGATACCTTGATATCCGCATGCAAGGTCACCTTTCACAGGTTCTACAAATACTACACCGTTCTGTCTTAGCGTTTCTACATTTCGTTTAACATGAGGGTTCTGATACATGTGTCCATTCATTGCAGGTGCTAAGAGGATAGGACAGTGAACTGAAATTGCGACGGTAGAAAGTGCATCATCAGCGATACCGTTTGCCATCTTTCCAATAATGTTTGCGGTTGCAGGAACGATCACCAGTAAGTCAGCGCGGTCTGCAAGGTCTATATGTGGCGGTTTCCAATCATCACCAGTGTCAAATAAATTAAGGAGCACAGGATTCCGTGATATAACCTGAAATTGTAAAGGATTGATCAACTTCGCAGCGTTTTCTGTCATTACGACATGAACAGATGCCCCCAATTTGACCAATTGACTGGCGAAATCAACGGAACGATGTATGGCAATTCCACCTGTAACACCTAAGAGTATCGTTCGGTTTCTATCTTTCATTGTCATTTTTGGCCAGTGTCTTTCTGCCCTTGATTAATCTCTATACCGAATGCTTCAGCAAACGTTGAAGTTTTTATAGGGTTAATACGAAGCCTTTCTGCTGCAACAATAGTTTGGATTTGATTGACTGTCTGTTCTATTTCATTTTCAACATTGATTACACAATAGTCGTATTGATCAATTCTGCATAATTCGGATTTTGCTATTTCTAATCTCTGCGAAAGTTGTTTCTTTGATTCGGTATTCCTCTTACGGAGACGTTTCTTCAAATGTGAAAACGAAGCGGGAATTAGAAATATCAGTATACTTCTTGCAGGAGATAGGTCTTTCTCCCTGACTTGGTGTGCTCCGTTCACCTCAATTTCCAAAACTGTATCTTTGCCTTCTTGACGCGAAGTGGTGATTTCAGATTTGAGTGTACCGTAAGTATTGTCTCCATATTTAGCCCATTCTAAAAAAGCACCTTGTTCAATCTTTTTTGTAAAATGTTCATGGGTTAGGAAATGGTAATCTACACCGTCTACTTCACCTCGGCGGCGGGTCCGTGTGGTAGCCGATATAGACAGTCGTAACGTGCTGTCTGCTTTGCACAACCTTCTAGCGACAGTACTTTTCCCACTTCCTGAAGGACCTGATATGACGACAACTAAATTGTCGTGTCCAATTGTTGCAGAAACCATTTTATTAATATTCGTTAATTAGTCTGCAGCCTCAGCAAGTTCTAAAAGTATAGGAGATTCTACACGGATCGCATCCTTAATACATACTTCTTCACACAGCTTGCAGCCAACACAGTCTATGGGTTTTACTAATTCACAGATTCCGAAAAAACTTTCAGCGTGTTCTCCTGTTTCAGGGTCTTTCAATTCCAGACACTCCCATGGACAGATATGCACACAGAAATCACAGCCAGAACAGAGTTCTTCGTAGATGACAGCGATGGGTCTCTGTGTCGGTCGGCGAATAAACTTACAGACTTCACCAAACTGGTCACGAATAGCTTCAACTGGGCACACCATGCCGCATGCAGAACAGTCAATACAAACATCAGGATCAATGATGTGGAGTTTATTTCGGTCTCCCGTAATTGCGTCAACTGGACAGTTTTTCAGACACGCTATACACCCGATACATTCTTCTGTTATAAAATATGCCATTACATTACCTCCAGATTATATCTATTTTAACATGTCTATCCGAAAAAGTCAAATTGGAATTATAGATTGTGCGGCCGTCTTTGGTAGCACTCCAGTGTGGGAGTAGCATAATTTTGAACTTTACACTCTCGCCGGGGATGATTTTTTCTGGGATAATCACTTCGTGTATTGCAGCTGTCATAATTTGAGGTGTGTCTATTATTGTGATGAAAACCTCTTTTAATGTAGCTTTGCCTGCCTCGTTTGCAAAGATATTGGCGAAACCACCAATAACATCAAAGATTTAGAAGACATCATAAATACCGTCCAAAGTTGTGCTTCGGAAGGATCGCGTAAATACTGTTTCTGTCTCTTTAAAATGAAGTGTAATTGTTGTGTTGACCGTGCGGGGACTGATAGCTTGGCGTAGTGCGTCCTGCGTCACCTGTACAAGGATAGGAATGAACGCTTCGTGTCCGTATGCAACTTCGTGATGTTTCTCTATCGGTTCACCGTTCCCCGCCTTATAGTTAATCTTTACGGCTATCATTTCAGGCTCAGCACCTAATTCTCCAACAATTGCGGGGACAAGGTCTTTGGTAATCGTAAAGGTTTTCATGATGAACTCCTTTGTCTTGTTTGCAAAAATCGTCGAAGCACAGGTTAATGACGATTATTTGGACAGGTGAGTAATACTCTCATTAGAGACTTTTTTATTGACCGAGATGGACGTTAGGTCACACCATAAACGATTACAAGACCCTAATTCTCTCATAAATCAGATTAAAAGGATCACCAGTGACCGTCGTTTTGCTGGTAAAGTGTGTTTCGTAGAAGCTGTTCAGGAACTTGAAGCCTGGTTACTTATAGATTGTATCGGTATTTTCTGTTATTATGCAACGAAACGCTCACATTTTCGGAATAACTGTCGTAATAAGGCATCAACGGATCCGTCTCTCAAACCGTTGGTAAACCGTTATCAGATGGGTGATACAGAAAAAATCATGGGGGCAGGAATAGGTGGTAAGGGTGCTAAAGAACACCTTATTGAGTTCTCTGAGAGGATACTTTCTAAACTCAACCCTAATCTATCCCCAAACGACATTAAAAATGCAAGATACCGTGTAACCGTATCCCCTGAAGTTGCTGAACATATTGAGATCAACAAAGAAACCTTGCGGCGCAACAATTCTCTCAAAAAACTTGGTGATTTGATAGCACAATTCCAATGAAGTAAAACATGGTGCTGATTATAGTGAAATCTATAATTACTTTCACCCATCAGGAGTAGGGCGCGTAAAGTTATTGACATTATATGATTCTGGTGTATAAACTTCCCGTAAATAGAGGTGTGCCAATAAATATATCAATTAGCAATCTCTTCTGTCTTTAGTTTACAGAACACCTAATGATTGTGAAAAAAACTGTCCATCTATGTAACTGACCCAATACTCCCTTCAACGAAATCCGAGATTCAGAAAATTCGCGTCAAGTTACACTCAGACATTTATTATAGATCTATTGTTATACCAATTTTAATTATTATTCTTCCATTCTTCCGTAGGTTGGGTTGAGGAAC
>CAZURU010000405.1:0-4835 GCA_964623585.1 uncultured bacterium | reverse complement strand
ATGGACTTGACCCGTTTTAGTGGACAACTTATCTCTTTCAGAGAAAGGAGTCCAAAATGGTCAGAAAAAGATCATATCCAGCAGCATTTCGCCAGCAAATGGTCAATCTGGTCAGATCAGGTCGTAGTGCCAACGATTTGGCCAAAGAGTTTGAACCGACCGCCCAGACGATCAGTGCCTGGGTGCGTCAAGCAGACCGCGATGAAGGCCGTCGAGACGATGGGTTGACCAGTCGTGAGCGGGAAGAACTTCAACGGCTTCGCAGAGAGAATAAACGCTTACGGCAAGAGCGTGAGATCCTTGCAAAAGCCGCGGCCTGGTTCGCAGCGGAGACCGATGCGATACCCCCAAAATCTACAGATACATAAAGGCGCATCAGGCCAACTATCCGATCACCATGCTATGCCGAGTGCTGGGCGTCTCCACCAGTGGGTATTATGCATGGTGTCATCGACCTGTATCTCAAAGGGCAAAGGACGATAAACAGTTGACAGAACTCATAAAAGGTTTTCACCAACGTTCCAATGGAACTTATGGTGCGCCTCGTATCTTTCAGGATCTGCGCGAAGTAGGTGTTCACATCAGCCGTAAGCGCGTTGCAAGACTGATGCGACAAGCCAATATACGTGGTGTCAGCCGCAGAAAAGGTATCCTGACAACATACCGGTCTATCACACAGGATAAAGCCCCTGATCTGGTCAAGCGAGACTTTAGGGTTGATAAACCCAACAAGCTGTGGGTCGCGGATATTACCTACATACCCACCTACTCTGGCTTTTTGTATCTATCTGTTGTCATGGATGCCTTCTCCAGACGAGTAGTTGGTTGGGCAATGGCCTCTCATATAAAGACCCAACTGGTGTTAGATGCCCTGGATATGGCACTTTGGAACCGCCGACCAGATGGGGTCATCCATCACTCAGATCAAGGGTCTCAATATACCTCTTATGCCTTTGGTCAACGCTGTGCAAAAATGGGGGTCAGACCCTCTGTTGGATCGGTTGGCGATTGCTTTGACAACGCATTGTGCGAGAGCTTCTTTGCCACCCTTGAGTGCGAATTGATAGACCGACATAGCTTCCCCAATCATAGTCAAGCCAAACTGGCGATCTTCGAGTATATTGAAGGGTGGTATAACCCACATCGCAGACACTCTGCACTGAAGTATCAATCGCCCATCACCTATGAAAAACTGATGGCAAAAGGTGATTGGGTTGAAAGTCCTACACTATCCACTAAAGCGGGGTAACTCCAATAAAAACAGATTCTAAAAGCCGTTAGGGGCTAATTTCCTAAATAAATTCCGCCACTTCTTTCAGATCCCGTCTTTTAGGGGCACTAAAACAGGTTAGAAATAGACTGTAGATTTTTATCGCTTGCCAAATAGCTCAATCCTCTATGTAAGTGCAATCTAAACTGCTGCGCCAATATATCTTTTTCCGTTCCCAGTCCATCCTTCTGACATCGATGTCTGAGCAAAGCTGTATAAGTTCCATGATAGGGACCGCCAAATGTCTCCCAGGTCATTTCGGTTGAACTATCAGAACTGATTTTTACAGCACTTGGAGGAGTAGGTTCTGCAAGCGAGACACAAAAAGCCCATCGACAGATTTCATTCCAGTGTTCCAAACCAGTAATGCGTTTGAGCTTAATGAGGTAGTCTTTCTCGCGTTGCGAGATGTAAATATTTCGAATCACCATTTTTAGTCCTACCAGAAATAACCCTGCTGAACTTGAGTGCCATCACGCTCATCGTCAAACGCGAGGTGGTAAGCATGCCCAATGCGGGGTTTTAGTTTTTTGTAATAAGTTTTATCTATCTCTTCATCTGTTGATAGCAGCAAAACTTGATGGCTTGCATGAGGGAAGTAACGATCTACCAGATGAATGCGATGTGATGTATCCAAACGTCCCAGCGGTGTATCTACAATCGTCGGCAATGGTCGGCCTGATGCACGCGCCAAACCCCATAGCATTGAAATTGCAAGCAACTGGCGCTCACCTGCTGATAGCCTATCGGGGAAAAGGACATCCCCGTTTGCATCTTGAAGTTCCATAGCGAATGTTTTAGGACTTATCGTGAGGTTTTTTATTAACGATTTCTTTCTTAAAAGTTGCTGGAAACAATCTAAAATAAGTGACGAGATATTTTTGACATGACGCTCGACCAGTTCAGAGCGGAAAGCTGTCAATGTATTCTGCACCTTGTTAGCATAAATAATCACGCGATTTATATCTTCAAGCTCTAGCTGAATTGCTACTTTTTTATTTATTAAATTCAGCAACTGTTTTTCCTTCATGTCAAAGACATGCCATAAACTTTTCTTTTCTTTTTCCAAGACATTTAAACGCATTCGAGATTGTTCAATCGCTTTTGTCGTTCTTTCGCGTTCTTTAATTATCAATGCGAGCTTATCCTGCTCGGGTACATCCGCCAACTTACGATCCAGATCATCCAACTGTTTTTGAAATTGGTCATGTACTTCAAGAAGCCTATCTGCTTTTCTTTTTACAGCGGGTAAAATCGCAGTCAAAAGACTGTGATGATTTTGGCGTGTATCTTCATCTAAATCAAGATAATATTTAATACCTTTTAACTCTATTCGCTGACTTCTGTCTTGAATCAAAAAATCTTCAAGCGATTTTAAGGTCTCTTTAGAATAACCAGAAGATGATATTTCTTTCAACACAGCTTGGTCGCGTTCTTCAAGTACTCTCTTAAGAAACTCGGCTTCCCGCGTTTTCTGTTCTTCACGATCCTGCTGCTGAATAGCCTTCAAATCATCTAACATCAAAAGCAAAGGTGCTGGTCCTGCCGCCAGTTCTCGCAACTCAGTCCTGACATCCTGAATTTTCTCTGCAACAATGGCTCTCTCTTTTTCAAGCCCGACTCTTTTATCGAAAAGCTCCCCACCTTCCTTTTGATACTCAGCATTGATCTGTTGCAATTCTTTCATATATCTGTCAATGTCATTTTGGACCTTTCCTTTTTCCTGCTCAATAATAGCTCGCCTTTGAGTCAATTGATCGAGTTCTGCCTCCATTTGCATAATAAGCTTTTGATCTACTTCACTTTTTTGTTCGATCTTTTTTCTTCGTTGTAATACTCCTAAATCATTAAATAGACGATCCACAACATCAACACCCAGTAATGAGTGAATGGCTTGTGAAAGAATCGTCGCCGAATTTTCAATATCTGCGAAGGCTTCGATTTTTTCGCCATCAAAGAAAAACAAATTTGAAAGTCTTACTGGCAAGAAATTATTTACCTGTTCATACCACGCATCCGTCAAAACTTGATCCAGGCTACCGTCTTTAAGAACTTCTACTGTCTCCTTTATACTTTTTCCATTTTCTCTCCAAACGCGGTTGACACGATAACTATGTTCTATCCCGTTTGTCCGATGGCGAAATGCTAACTCAACAGCAGCTCCAACTTTGGGATTCGTTCCGCGGTGGATACTCCTGCGTAAAAACTCTTCATATCCTAAATTGCCACGATTAGAACACTGAGCAAATTTACCATACAAGGCCAATTGTAATGCATCCAATAATGTGGTCTTGCCACCACCGTTGACCCCACCAAACAAAATCACAGGCTTTTTTGCCGAAGGAGGGGTAAGATTCACAATCTGGCGATCGCGATATACGCTGAAATTATGAAGTACAATTTCATCAAAAATCATATTTAACCAGCCTCAATTTATTCCGATGATTCATCTTGATTGACTTGCAGTAAAGACAATTGATCTGTGGCTTTATATGTCTCAGATGCTTCTTTGACTATAGATACTTCTCTAATATGCGGATCTCGCAGCCCAATGCGGTGTTCCTTCTTGGCGTCTTCTAGTGCTTGTTGGTGAGCTCTCACGCGGTTTTCAGCATCTTCTTTATTTTCGTAAAAACCCTTGCGGATTGCTTCTTCCAGCGCATTAAATAACCCCGAACGTCGAACCTTAGTTTGATAACCTTGTTCAATATCCAAAAGCTCGCGTGTCATTTCATAGTGCAGAGTATCATCACCACATTTTTCCTGGAGCAAACGCATTTCTTTCAACCCAAAAACGAGATTACTATCAATATGACCGTCAGGGAACGGTTCTTCAGTAATAGCTTCATAAATTCGGGGCAAACTGTCTTCCAGTTCATGTTTATCAATCACCCAAATCCTGCGAATCTCGTGCAATTCATCCATTGTAATTAGTTCAATGGCTGCAACTTCTGGTGGTCCATATGCACGGACCTCCATCTGTGCTTCCAAAACTCGCTCAAGCCATTCTTCCCGCGCCTTCTGTGTATAAGGCCCATGAAGGGCTTGATCATAAAAAAGTTGCACATGCCCTTTCATACGTCGAAAGTCTCTGCGTCCCCTTTCGATCTCCTTTTTCTTTTCTCCTCTAAAATCAAGCTCATTCCTCAACTGGAGCAAAGGTTCCATCCACTCCTTTTCTTCATCATTCTGAACCATTGCTGACATAGACTTGTCTTTTTCTACCAACGTGCAAACCCAACAACCAAATCGACTATCCCCACAACTGGGAGTGCTTGTATCAACAACCAATGGGCACTCACCATCAGGTGAAGCCCCTTGATACATGGTGAGCAAATCTTTGTTGTTATAGCCCCATGGATTTCGCACCTGCATCAAAAACAACCAAACATCATCGTTTGACCAGTCTTCAACAGGGCTGTAGATCAAACAATTCGGCAGGCTGGCATTTGGACTCAGCCGATCTCTTAACCGAGTTTTTTCTTGCTCTGTCATTCTATGTGAACGAATAGAACTTTCAGCCTTTCGCGTGCCCAAAACCAAAATTGCTTCACCATTAGTACGT
>CAZURU010000404.1:0-4843 GCA_964623585.1 uncultured bacterium | reverse complement strand
GATTAACAACATCTGCAACATCATCCGCGGAGACTTTTGCCAGGTCTTTTGCAAGCTTGGGTAAGGCATCACCGTATTGATATTCAAGCATACCCCACTGTAAACCGATATTCCCAAGCATCATATCTTCAGTAATACTCATCGGTTTTTGTTGCATTAGTATTGTTAAATCTGGAGGCGAACCGAGTTGCATTGAAAAATTCAGTGCGTACATCGGCACCATCGCGTTGTAAACTGTTCGTTATTTATCCATCGCTTTTAGTGCTTTCAGACATCGTTCAACAGCTTCTAATGGGGGATAAGCATCGCTTTCGTATTCAACGATATACCATTGTGTGCCACCTGTTGTTTCACAGATATTGAAGATTTCTTCCCACGGTACGCTATCTTCTCCGATAATTGGACGAAAACCTTTATGCTGATCTGCTTCATCTTCAGATAAGGTATAAGGTTTTAGATGTACTGTGCCTGCGCGACCTGGATATTTCTTCAGAATTGCCACAAGGTCTGCACCTCCACTGAGTGCGTTACCCATATCCAATTGCATTACTACGCCATTGTTCGTATTTCCAAAGAAGGTATCCCACTGAATCTCTCCGTCAAGTGGAGAGAATTCTACATGATGGTTATGATAGCCTGTCACCATTCCGTGCGGTTCAAGTTTATCGGCGAGTTCATTGAAAAAATCGGCTAACTTTAGCCAATCCGCGCGCGATTGACGTAAATTACCTGGAATTCCTGGAACGATGATATAACGATTCTCAAGTATTTTGTTAAATTCGATGGTATCAGCGAGTGTGTCTTCTTGAACGAGGTTGAATGGCGTGTGCCAACCACAGCAGGCTAAACCGAATTCGTCCAGATACCCTTTTAATTCTTCGGCGGGATGCTGTGGTGGACCAGCAAATTCTACACCTTCATATCCCATTTCTGCGACAGCTTTTATTGTATCGCGTGCATTCGCTGCTAATTCATTACGAACAGAAAATAACTCTAAACCAATTGGTACTCTTGCCATAATATTGTCTTTCCTTTTGTATTAGATGATACTTAATTACGAGTAGGTAAATTCAACTTTATCAACGGACAATATGCTATCACTGTGATGTTATATTGTCAAGTAGATATATCCTACAATCCTCTTTTCTTACAACCTTGCATAGAAATTACTTTGAAATCTACACAAGAACATGGTATAATACATTCTAACGCATTATCAGTAAGAAGAGGAACAGACACGTGAATTGTGAAATGAGTGAAACTCGTATGCGAATCCTGCAACTACTCAAGATGCGTTGCAGTATGACTGTTAGTGATCTCACAGAAGCATTGCATATCAGTGCTATGGGGGTTAGGCAACATCTTGCTATCCTTGAGGAGGAAGGTCTGGTTTCATATCAGAGTGAAAAGAGGGAGCGTGGACGTCCACATCACCTCTATTCGCTAACAGATGAAGCGAACACTCTCTTCCCTACAACTTATGCTAATTTTGCTGTTGACCTGATGCAAGAGGTCGCAAAATTCAACGGTCCTGGATTCATCAATAAGGTTTTCCGAAGTCGCATGAAATCCCAACTGCAAACATATCAACAGAGACTTGCAGGAAAGAACCTATTAGAACGCATTAAAGAACTGACGCAGATACGCGATGAAGAGGGTTATATGGCACGATTTCATGAAGAGGGTACGGATTATGTTTTGGTTGAGCATAATTGCCCTATCGCCGCAATTGCGCGCGAGTATCCACACGTATGTGAAATTGAGTTAGCCCTTTTCAGACAATCTTTAGGAACCAAGGTTTATCGTGAAGAACACCTGATGCAGGGTAGTCATAGATGTTGCTATCGTATACCCAAAGGTAATTCTGCTCATCAGACGTCAACATCTTCAAAAGACGACAATAACACGAAAGATTAAGTCTTATCCATATTACATCTCTATAAACTTATCTAAAAAGGAGATTATATATGTCTGACGAAACAGGAAGGCGGGACTTTTTTAAGGAAGCACTGAATCAGATCATAAAACCTGTCGCAGATTTTATTGATGACAGGGTCGGAGATAATCCTCTCATGAATGATCTGCCAGATGAAATACTGCGTCCTCCTGGTGCTTTGTCTGAACCTGAGTTTTTGGAGAAATGCCTACGTTGTGGTAACTGTGTTAAGAACTGTCCTGCAGATGCTATAAAACCAATACAGAGTCGAGACACCCACCTTGCACGCACACCATACATTGATCCTGATAATCAACCTTGTGTGATCTGCGATTCGTTAGCTTGCATGAATGTATGTCCAAGTGGTGCACTGCAACTTGTCTTTGCTGAAGATATTCGCATGGGTATCGCGATCTTTCATGCCGAAACATGTTTACGTGCCAATGCTGTTGACTGCACCTATTGTGTAGACAGTTGTCCAATTGGTGAAGATGCGATTACACTTTCCACGGATGGTTTAATAGAGATCTTTGACACAGGATGTACAGGATGTGGTGTCTGTCAATATGCGTGCCCTACCTCACCGAAATCGGTGGTCATAAAATCCTTGACGTATACATCGTAGTACCATGTGTTTTTTTCTACATTTCCATTTTCAGACACCATTGATTTCCCAAAGACTGCGTGACATCAAACCCCCTATAGATGTTTCAGAAAATCCGTTGCCTTTGATACTGATTGGCTTGACGATACTTCTTGCTGTAATTGGTGCGATTTGGGTGTACCTGCACAAACGACGACAACAGGAAGAAATACCGACAACCGAAGAAACAGTTGTTAATCCTCCTCATGAAATTGCGCTTGAACAGTTAAACAAACTTAAGGATGCACAATGTGATATGGAAACTTATCATACACGTATATCCTATATTCTGCGTGAATATATAGGTTTACGTTATCGTATTCCCGCATTAGCGTTGACAACTACGCATCTGTTGCAGCAGTTGCCGTTTAAACAGATTGGAGAGTCGGAGGTTAAGCGCATTCAGCAGTTTTTCGCAAGCTGTGATACGGTTAAGTTTGCCAGTCGGGAACCTGAACCATCAGAAGCGGAGGAGAGAATGGAAGATGCGTTGTGGTTTGTAGAAGAAACAAAATCATCGTCCTAAGAAATCAGGAATCCCTATTCACACCTGTGTTTCTACAATAGTCGGGAATCGGAGTTCCCTCCTACAGAACTGAGTATTTGTAGGAGCGATCTCCGAATCGCCACCTACAAATTTAGTCTGGACTGTCCAATATTCCTAACGCAACGTGCTAAACTGGTACTTTCCTTTAGTATCAACTGTGATCTGCGGTAGGGTCTTATGTTTTTCGAACCAATTGTATCCGACACGTAGGTTGTTCCAGAATTGCAGGAGAGTTGTATTCCCTTTGAATTCCTTTTTCAGTTGATTCATTGTGTCATCGTTTAGTTTTGCGGGGAAGATATGTACAGGGGTTTGTGCTTGTCCGTTAGACTTTGCTTGCACTGCTAACCAGTAGACCTCTTTAATATACTCATCTGTAATTGGAATGCATCCGATAGTTGCACATCCGCCGTGTATGAATATATCGCAGCCTAACTTACCTTTTGTGCCGAGTATCTTGTCGGATCGGTTTGGGTAATTGATGCCAAGGGACAGATGGAAGTTGCTTTTGGGATTGAACCTGTCAATGTAGTAGAAACCTTCAGGGATTTGTAAGTCACCCTCCTGCCTTTTAGGTCCTAAATCTCCTGAGGTGCGGCATATTGGATATGTGTTTACCTTTTGGAAGTGTGTATCCGTTTGGGAGAGTGTCCAAACTTCTAGTTCCTTTTCCCGCTTAAACACTCGTATAAATATCTGCTGTGGTGGATATGCAAGTTTAAGCGATGTAAATCGTTTCTTCAATATAGTGTCTTTTTCTGACCTTGCTTTTCGGACTCGCGGATATAGTTGCTGCTGATCTTTGAAGTTAGTTTCTTTAGATTGGCAAGTAACACATATAGTACAGATAATTAAAATTAGAGCATATTTTGTCATTTTGGTATTACCTTAGAGGAGTTACTGAGCGAACATGTGGAATGTAGTTATGACACAATTGCATTAGTTTTCATCAAGTAGAACCCGCATGTCACTTTGATTTCCTATCTTGTTGTGCATAAGCATCAAGTGCCGTTGTCAGTGCGAATTCTAATAATGCAATTGCCTGATCTCGCGACACAGTTGGGAACCCATCAAGAAAGTCATCAAGACTCTCTCCAGTTTTCAGATGGTGAATTAGCGATTGAATCGGCACACGAGTACCGATAAACACTGTCGCCCCGTGGTGAATCTCAGGGTCTTGGTTTATCATTGCTTTGTATAAACGAAACGCAGTCCACTCGGTGTCTTTATTTTGCCGAGAACTATCAGAACCGCTATAGTACCGAGCTGGGGGACACACTGTTGACATAAACGGTATCTGTGTCGCTTGAGATAACTTTTCACATATATCTGTTATAGCACTTCCGTCACGTTTAGTATACTCCATTCTGGGTATTACTCGGATATATAGCACATCATTACTCACTTGCTCCAAAAAGTCTTCTGACATCCGTTTAGACATGTGTTCACTATATTCCAAGAACGGATAATCTGCTTTTAGAATACGTTTCAGTTCCTTTACAACAATTGGGTTTTCATGTAGTTTTTCCATTGTTCTTCCTTGTGATGTTCTGCTGAGTCAGAATTGTATTAAAGTGGCAAAAACTTGGATAGTGTGTGATATGCGATCATCAAACTCTGAACCTAATTAAAGATAATATTAATATACCAAAAAGTCAAGTATTGACATACGCCCCGTGCTAAAGCATCGGGGATTCTTTTGTCGCTTTTAGCAACA
>CAZURU010000403.1:0-4858 GCA_964623585.1 uncultured bacterium | reverse complement strand
TAATAGTAGGCACTCTCCGTGTGCCGTTTCTCTTAATAGTAGCATGCACACTCCGTGTGCCGTTTCTTAATAGTAGTAGGCACTCTCCGTGTGCTGTCTCTTCTGAAAAAGATGACAAAATCTTTACACACCCCGAAAAAGGTTGCGGTTAACAACAGATATCTGATATTATAAATGTGCTGCTTGATAAAGTTACAACACACCACATCGTTGATCATTAAATTGGGTAATACTCTTTAAACTAAAAATCAGCAACACATTTAGATTCAGAGGAGCTTTTTATGGAATTAGCATACACTGCAGTTCTGCAAACGTTAGAATCAGGCAACCCACTGCCACCTCTCGTTCCTGAAGATGTTTGGAACAGCGAACTGTCAGAAGGGATACTTGCAGTATCAACTGAAGAACTATTAAAAGGAGAGACGGTGAAAGATGAGACCTATGTAGGCGCGCTTAAAAGTGGCCTGTTACTGTGGAATGATGCACTAAACGATTCACATGATATATCGCAAGGATTATCAAATAATACAGGTAGTTATTGGCACGGAATAATGCATAGACGGGAACCTGACTATAACAACGCTAAGTATTGGTTCGGAAGGGTCGGTACACATCCAATTTACCCAGAAGTTCGAGAAGGTGCGCTCACACTATTCGAAGATACAGCAGACCCTTCTGCAGCACTCTCGGATATAAGTGATAAGATCGAATCACATGAACATTGGAATCCAAACCAATTCATTGATTGGTGTGAGGCTGCAGCGCAAGACCTTACGTCTGATGTTGTCCAATTTTTACAACAAGTCCAGATAGAAGAAATTAAACTGTTACTTACATATTCCTATAAAAATGCAATCTAAGAGATCAGAATCTAAGTTATTCAAATTTAACTCAGGAGAATAGATATTACTTCACTGAATAGGAAACCCTTTAGGGAGAGTAGGTATCAATTACTATCGGTTCTGGCGTGTACATTACTGCTTGGTTCCTGTGTACCAACCACATATCAACCTGCTGGGACAGATGGCGCAACAAGAGAACGTGCTGTTGACATATACCATGATATCAAAAAACTTTCCAACAGACTCTCTACTTCAAGTGATAAGATAGATGCGGAGATGTTGATTGAGAAATCTCAAGGTTTTATCAACACATACCCGAAATATAGCAAGGTAGACGAGGTATACTTTATCCTGGGACAGACTCTACTTCAATTTGATCGCGCTGCAGAGGCTATTCTGGTCTTAGATATTCTAATTCTTGACTATCCCTATTCATCTTATATCAGCGAGAGTTTATTGACGTTAGGGATAGCGTACGATAATGTCGGTAAACATGACCAAGCAGATCAGACTTATGAGAAGTTGATCAGTGATCGTAGATTCAGTGGTAGTAAAAATGTTGAAGCAGCACAGCAACTGCTTGCAACAGATAGAACAGCCAGAAAAAGTGCATTATCAGAACTATCGACTGAGACCCAGAACCCTCTGGATAAGTTCATCGGTAAACCTGCTTTAGATTTTAAGGCTGTGGACCTGAATGGAGAAACACTCTCATTAGAGAAATATAGAGGCAAGATCATTCTTCTTGATTTCTGGGCGACGAGGTGTCCGCTATGTATAAAGGAGATGCCACACCTTAAACAAACCTACAACAAATTCAAAAATCAAGGTTTTATTATTATCGGTATAAGTCAAGATAGAAGACTTGAACCGCTTAAGACTTTTATCTCTGAAGAGGGTATTACTTGGCCCCAGCATTTTGACAACGGAGGTCAAATTGCGAAAATGTATAATTTAACGCATCTCCCTACTACTTTTCTTATGGATGGAAAAGGCATTATACAAACTGTTAATCTTAAGGGAAATGCACTTGAAGCAGCGATTGCTCAGTTTGTAATTGAAAACAGTTATCGCTAAACCCGTTATGCTAATTAATTGATAGGAGGAAACATGATACATCTTAAACAAGATACGCATACACAATCCAAAGTCCTGAACATTATGATTCTTGCAACCGCACTGATGTTGGTCTTCAGTATAGGTCTCACTGCAGATGACTCAGCAGAAACAGAGCCAGTGCCTACATTAACTCTTGCACAGAAAAGACTTAAGTATCAAGAGATAAAAGCCTTAGGTAAAGAGCTAGCAACGGAAAATAAGTCGGAGGAATTAGAGGTATTGGTTCAGAAAGCAACAGATTTTGTAAAACTACTTCCGAAATACAAACGCGTTGACGAAGTATACTATTATCTCGGTAACGCATTGGTCCGCTTAAAACGTGTCAAGGAAGGTATCACAGTATTTGAGGAACTCTACAAACAACTACCAGATGCCAGATATGTCGCGCATAGTTTATTAGAATTGGGTTTAGCTTACGATAAACTCAGTCAGCACGATAAGGCAGATGCTACATTTAAGAAACTGATAGAACATAAGAAATATGGTAGTCGTTCAAAAGCAAAAATAGCTAAAAAAATCCTTAAACAGGACCGTTCTGAACGGAAAGGGATCTTGCCTAATCAGGCACAACCACCACCCGATAACTCTAAAGCCGATTTAGTGGGCAAACCAGCACCCCTCTTCAAGGTAACAGATATTAAGGGAAAAGAACTCTCTTTAGAGAAATACAAAGGACAAGTGGTGCTGTTAGATTTTTGGGCGACATGGTGCGGACCTTGTATTAATGAATTGCCAAATGTTCAGAAAACTTACGAAAAATATAAAGACAAAAAGTTTCAAATCATTGGTATCAGTCTTGACATGTCAATTAAAAAACTTGATACTTTCCTCAAAGGAAATGAATTACCTTGGATACACTATTTGGATAAGACTGCAACAGTAAGCAAGCAATACCGTATAACTGCTATACCCTCTATGTTCCTGATAGATGGTAAAGGTGTAATCCGCACAACAGACCTGCGGGGAACAAAACTGGAAAAAGCTGTAGATGCATTAGTAAAAGAGAATCTGTTGAAACCTACCGATCCTAATGCCCCTACAAAGACAATTCCTGCAACCAAGATGGTTGAGAAACCTGATATCCCAGTGGAAAATACATCTAAGACTGAAGAAGTAATACTTGAGGATCTGGTTGGTAAACCTGTTCCCGATTTCACAGTGAAGGGATTGGATGGTAAAGAACTATCCATGAAAGATTTTAAAGGACAGGTTGTGCTTATCGATTTTTGGGCGACATGGTGCGGACCCTGCATTAAAGAGATGCCGAAAGTTAAGAAGACTTATGCCAAATTCAAAGATCAGAAATTTGCGATAATCAGTATTAGTCTTGATAGTTCTATAGACCCTCTTAAAGCGTATATAACGAAAGAAGAACTGTCTTGGAAACAGTATTGGGATCAGGACAGGACAGTAAGAAATCTATTCGGTGTTAAGTTTATACCGACTGCCATCATTATTGATGGAGAAGGTATTGTCCGTAAAGCAAAGGTTGGCGGATTTGATCTTGAAGCTGCTGTTGAGACCTATGTGAAGGAGAATCTCGCTAAGAACCCTACTGAATCAACATCAGATGAGAATTAGTTGCTTTAGGAGATGCGAAAACAGAAGAATTTCTTTATGTATTATCCGCGGGGTTGGATATTTTTAATCGTTGCAGCTGTGGTAATGACTGTCGCGTTTATCCTCCTATTTCTTCAGTTTCGTAAGCGAGGCATTTGATGGCACAGGTTAAACTAAGTAACATCACAAAAATATACGATGGTGATGTGCTTGCAGTTGACACTGCAGACTTTGAGATTCCTGATGAATCTTTCACAGTGCTTGTCGGCCCCTCAGGTTGTGGTAAATCTACCCTCTTACGCATGATTGCTGGACTGGAAGAGGTAACGGAGGGAGACATCTATATTGATGATGAACATGTGAATGATATTCCACCGAAGGAACGCGATATCGCGATGGTGTTTCAAAACTATGCGTTGTATCCTCACATGACAGTGTTTAAGAATATGGCTTTTGGGCTGAAACTGCGCAAATACCCAAAAGCTGAAATTGACAGTCGTGTCAGATCAGCAGCAGAGATTCTCAGCATATCGCATCTATTGAACCGTAAACCCAAACATCTGTCAGGTGGTGAACGTCAACGGGTAGCAGTTGGAAGAGCAATTGTTAGACAACCGAAGGTGTTTCTTTTTGATGAACCGTTAAGTAATCTTGATGCAAAGCTGCGTGTACAGATGCGGATGGAGATCAGCCGTTTGCATGACAGACTCAATGCAACTATTGTATACGTCACGCATGATCAGGTTGAAGCGATGACGATGGGGGATCAAATAGTCGTTCTCAATGAAGGCAAGATACAGCAGATTGCTGATCCAGCAACGCTATATCACAAACCTGCCAATCAATTTGTTGGAGGCTTCATTGGGACACCTCCTATGAACTTAATTGAGGCACAAGTTGAAAAGAACGACACTATTTCGCAATTAAGGTTTGAGGATTTCTCCCTTGAACTCCCCACATCTCTTCAATCTGTTATTAAGGATCATTCAGGCGATTCATTGACGTTTGGCATTCGTCCAGAGGATATTCATGTCAGTGAAGATGGGATTAATCAGATATTAACGCAAGTAGAGCTTGTGGAACCCCTTGGAAATCATGCACTTCTATATCTCCGGACAGAGAAGAACAGTTTTGTAGCACAGACCAATCTTTCAGATTTACCCCAACATAACACATCATTGACAGTAAGTTTTGATACTGACAAAGTGCATCTTTTCCATCCCACTACGGGTGAATCATTGACATCAATGTAAGCTCTTTGTATCGCATTCTGTTAGATTGCGAACTCTTTGTATCGCATTCTGTTAGATTGCGAACTCTTTGTATCGCATTCTGTT
>CAZURU010000402.1:1476-4866 GCA_964623585.1 uncultured bacterium | reverse complement strand
ATGTTAATTAGAAAATATCTGTGATAGACTGCGAAAACTCGACAATTGAATGCCTATGCACCACTCATCATTGTATAGACAATTATATTTTACATGTGCTACAATATACCGAAATGTATGATAAGGAGAATTAAGTGGCGATAGAACTGTTCTCAATTGGCACAGAGTTAGTACTCGGACAGATCCAAGACACAAACGCACATTGGATTGCACAGCAGATCCTACAATTGGGTGGGGAATTAAGACGTGTAACCATGCTTAGAGACGATTTTGATGAAATGACCGACGCATTGGATGCAGCAGTACAACGTGATACAGCACTCATCCTAACCACTGGAGGTCTCGGTCCAACTCCTGACGATATGACTGTCGCAGTAGTCGCATCACTAATCGGTACCAAACCTATCGTAAGCCAGGAAACAGTCACAGAATTTAAGAAACGGCGGCAGATGTCTGATGATGACATATTAAATGACGCGCTAATAAAAATGGCAACAGTTCCAGATACAGCTGAAGTATTTCAAAATCCTGACGGTTGGGCACCATGTATCAGTGTCAACCACATACAATCAACAATTATGATGATGCCTGGCCCACCAAAGGAGATGAAATCTATATTTGAAACACACATTAAACCACTCATACTTGAACAATACCGATCAGAAATCAGTACAGCTCGTGTTTATGTAAGCATGTTTGAAGCTGAAGTTTCGCCTCTCATGCAAAAAGTCATGGAACGTCATCCAAATGTATACCTAAAAGCTTATGTCGCCCTTCGCAATATAGAAGGAAACAGAATGCCAATTGATATTGTATCAACAAGCACCGATAAAATGGACTCCGAAACACAACTCAACCAATCAATTCAGTATTTTCAACAACTTGTTATTGAAACCGGAAAAACATTCAGTTTAGAAGACAATTCATAACAGCACAATGTTAACACACAAGTTAACTATACTAATTTATCTATAAGGAGATATATATTTTGAAACGAAAACCTGCAGGGAATAGAAGAAACTTCCAAGGAAGATCAGGCAACAGAAGCAATACGAACCGCAGACAAAAAACCAAAAAACGAAAGGATGAAAACAAAGACGCTGATCTCAATCAGGAAGAATCCTTAGAACGCAACGCAAAACAGAAGGATAAAATTGAGGTAGAGGGTGTTGTTGTTGAGCCTTTACCAAACGCAATGTTTCGGGTTGAATTAGAGAATAAACATGAAATCCTGGCACACATCTCAGGGAGAATGCGTAAGCATTTCATCAAAATTGAACCTGGAGACAAAGTCACCGTTGAACTCTCACCCTATGACCTAACAAGAGGCCGTATCACATATCGAAAGTAATGAAACCTGCTACCTTAGTTTATGTCAATAGATATGAAGAAAAAGAACTTGAAAAACTGCTTCAGACTATTGAAGAAAAACGAAAACAGGTCGAAGACCTAACTGTTACCGCCGAACAGTTAAAGGAAGAAGTAGACCTGTTTCAACATAAGTATAATTCTCACGTAGGACGATTCTACCTTGAGCTAGATCAAATTGATCTTGAAGCACAGGAATATCGTCTTAGACTTCAATTGCAGCAAGAAAACATCAGTGCAGAAGAAATTGAAAAACGGGTAGAAGCTTGTTTCAAAGAGAATCGCGCACGTTTCAATACCGTCGATAACGAAAACGAATCTAAAAAAAAGAAGAATAAATTACCTGAAAAGGAAGCAAAATACTTTCAAAATCTATATCGAAAACTCGCAAAGAGATTTCATCCAGACAAAGCAGAACATCCTGATGAGCAAGACAGACATGCACATCTCATGCCACTCATAAATAGAGCCTATGAAGACCAAGATCTACGCATTCTGGAAAGATTAAATATAGGGGAGACTGACATATCCGAACAAAATGAACACACCCATAAAGAAAAAAGAGAACAACTCCATAAGGACCTTCGAAATCTAAACCGAATTATGAGTGAATTACGTTCTGAGATAAATCGTGTAAAAGCAGGACGAACATACCAGTTAAAACAGCAAGTAGAAAACGCAGAGAAAAACGGAAATGACCTATTATCTACCCTTGCCGCCGACCTGAAACGAAAGGTAAAATCAAGCAAGAAACAACTGACAAATTTGATAAATATGTGGAAAATTAAAAAACCAACGTCTTAATAGTAGTTGCTGAGTATCATGAGGAGAAATAGTCCATAGCGTTAACCCACACCTACGGCAATGGAAACGATATTCGTTTACCCTCTTTTGCTGATTGGTAAGCACCCAATACCATCTCTACAGAAATCATACCATCTTCAACTGTTACATCAGACTCAGAATCATCCTTAAGACAATCAATAAACGGACGAGGAACGCCAGAGATACGTTCGCCATGACCTTTCGGTGTTTCTATCCCAAGATCCTTCCATAACGGTTCAGCGCGTGTATACAATTTCAATCCAATTGCATCTTCAGGACGAGGTATATTACAAGAAGGTCCATCACCGTAGTTCTGTATAACCACACCTTCATCACCATATATTTCTGTTGTATTCTCTCCAGCGAGTGTAACGGAATTGTTAATAAGAATAGCCATAGTTCCACTGGGAAACCGATATACAGCAATACCGGAATCGTCAGGAGCGACATCAGTCAGAACATTATCAATCTCAGCAATCACACTCGTTGGTTTTCCCAGCATCCAATAGATAAAGTCCGTTGCATGTGAGGCATCATCCATAAACATACCCATATTCTTCACCGGATCAATGTGCCAGCGACTCGGACCCGTAACAAAAGCTTCATTAAACAGGACATTAATACAGTGTCTTCTACGCAACAAACCGATCTTACCTAAAACACCGCTATCAATAAGTTCTTTCATCGCAATGTTTGCTGGATCCCGTCGCATCTGATGAGCCATCATAAACTTAACACCGGACTTCTGCACAGCATCACCAATGATATCGCAATCTTCTAATGTAAGAGCTAACGGTTTTTGACATAGAATATGCCTTCCAGCTGATGCAGCTGCAGTAACCATTTCTGCATGTCGGTTCGTTTCGCATGTCACAATCACAGCATCAATCTCAGCATGATTAACAACATCCTCAAGGTGAGGTGTATATGTCATACCAAATTGAGAAGCCGCATTCTCACCGCGTTCAGTATTATCATCCCAACATGCAACCAGATTTACATCCTCAAACGTCATCATCTTATGGCAATATGCGTTTGCGTGTCCATGTGCAAAACTGATTATCCCAATACCAATTTTTGAGTTCATGTCTATGTTATCCAATTTCTAAGCGTTTGTTTTAAATCCGTAGTACATATTTAATTCTCACGTTCCTGAATAATGGCACGACTGAATTCGTTATCCTCTGCGCGTACACC
>CAZURU010000402.1:0-1415 GCA_964623585.1 uncultured bacterium | reverse complement strand
TTTTAAATTTAATCCTAATCTTGGTAACTACACTTTATTTGACTCTTACGTTTGTAGTAGCATAAATTATTGGGCGTTCTTTGCCATATACGTGCAATTTATCGTGAAATCCAATTTTTTGCATAAGTCTTGCTATAGTATCAATTGCGTTCCTATCTGATTATACCACATCCCATGCTTCTTTTACAAAACAAAAAAATTGTGAAACTAATCATTTGACATAACAATCATTTAGTTGCCAATCTTGTCAACCTCTGTTATACTAACTTATTAGTTGTAGCACATTCTGTTAGATTGTGCATCTTTCTACAACATTCATCATTCATTGCCATTCTCTGCACAACATACATCTTGATATGGTTGTAGCACATTCATCCTTGATTGTGCTTCTTTATTCAACCACATCCCCTCTTCCACCCTCTTCCACCCTTCCATCCCTCTTCCACCCTCTTCCACCCTCTTCCACCCTTCCATCCCTCTTCCACCCTCTTCCACCCTTCCATCCCTCTTCCACCCTCTTCCACCCTTCCATCTTTCCCCTCTTCCACCCTCTTCCACCCTTCCATCTTTCCCCTCTTCCACCCTCTACCAAAGGTATGTGTAAAAAGATGTTGACGATGCTATTTTACAAAATGTCCAGAAATGATCATAATATCAGAAAAAACCAATTTTTTTCAGGCATATTTCAACATGCAGAGAATTTCGTACCAAAAAGGAATTTTAAAATTTTGACTCTGTCAAAAAACACGCTACAAAACCTTACTGTAACTGAGGAAACCACAATAACAAAGATGCCAAAAACTATAAAGCTGAATAGACTTGTCACACTGGAAAGTGGTTCACGACCAAAAGGTGGAGTGGGAGGTATTCTTGATGGAATACCGAGTCTCGGAGGTGAACACCTAAACGCTGATGGCGGTTTTACTTTTGAGAAGATAAAATACATTCCCGAAGATTTTTTTGAAGTGCTGAATAAAGGACATATCTATCCAAACGATATTATTGTTGTGAAAGATGGTGCTACGACTGGGAAAACCAGTTTTGTTGATGAAGATTTTCCACATAAACAGGCGGTTATTAATGAGCATCTATTTATTGTGCGGGTAGATTCAAAAGTGGCATTTCCTAAGTATGTGTTTTATTGTCTTTTTAGTAGTGAAGGGCAGAAACAGATTCTCGCCGATTTCCGAGGAGCCACCATCGGCGGAATCTCTCGTGATTTTCCACGTAATGTAAATGTTCCGATTCTATCAATGGCTAAACAAACCCAAATCGCCAACTTCTTGGACCGAAAAACCAAACAGATTGACGAATTGATAGTCGTAGAACACCGAAAAATCCAACTCCTCAAAGAATACCGTCAATCTCTCATCTCCGAAGCAGTGACAGGCAAAATTGATGTCCGAAACGAGGTT
>CAZURU010000401.1:0-4870 GCA_964623585.1 uncultured bacterium | reverse complement strand
AATCATTCCTTTGTCCTGCATAATCAATGGGTTATGTTGGTCCGACCCCATCCATCGTCGCCGCACGAGTCTTGAAGTTGAACGTCAGGCACGATCCATGTTCTCAATCTGCGATCGCAGGGCGCGCGATCCTGTGACGATAGGGGGCCTGCCACCTACGCTGCTTCGGTAGCCCGCTTCCCCCAGCCGGACCTTTCCAAGAACGGAAGCGGCGGGTCCGCAAACTTGCACAATCAATGGGTTATGTTGGTCGGCCCCGTCCATATGTCAGGCTGATTTAGTTTTGTTGAACTGCTTCTCAACTTGCTTTTCGTGTGTCACCATATTGCTCTCAATGAGTTGTATCCATAATTTCCTCACCTCTGGATCGCCAATATAGCCTAACGGCAGAGAAAAATACCCACCATGTTCATCTCTCGCAACGTGGGCCAGTTTGTCTAAATGGTGGAGATTCTTGTAGGTTTTATCCGGGTCCATCTTCTTAATTTTCCTGTATATCTTCCCCAGTTTGTATCCGAGGGGCGCCTTCAAATCCTCCTCTACCTGGTAGACCCAATACAGCAGGCCGGAGCCTGAAGCGAGAAAGAGAATTATTATCGGGACCGCAACTATCAGGGGCATTTCAATATTCGCGAGCAGCACCGTACCGACTGCCAAGAGCCAGCCACCGAGGATTTTTTGCCAGACCATCTGCTGGCCCTTTTACATAGACCTCAAAACGATAACCAGTACGGTACACACCGTGGCTACCTTCAAAGCCTTCTTAATTTTTTTCCTTCTACGAACGGAACGACGCCACTCAATAAGCCTGTCACATAGACTTACAAGATCGAAGACTATCATCTTATTTCTCTGTTGATTGTGAATATCTGTTGGCAGGAGACTAAGAGGGAGATTAAGTTGATCTTGCCTTTGATCTCTGGCAACACTTCCGAGAGGGGCCGGACCCTATAAGTCTGACCTTTCCCACATCTGATACTACAGTATCCCTTCAGCCACACACAAGTTTTTGATTCGCTTTATACGTTTGAAAGAGAATGCATGCTATTTCGGAATATCGTTGTCATCAATAATTCACGTTCTCGTGACAAAATCCGTAATATACTAACCAAACAGCAATTAAGCGGAATGCCCTTTGCTTGCAACATCATAAGGAGTAAAAAATGACGGATGTATTCATATTGGGCGCCGGTTTTTCCAAAGCCATCTACTATGAAATGCCTACATTAGCTGAACTGAGTAAGAAAGTGAGAGATGGACTGCTTCATAGAAAGTTCCGCCTTCCAGTTGAAATCGACAACATGGGCGACAATATAGAAGCCTGGATGTCTTACCTTTCCCAGCGCCAGCCATGGCTTAAAGAGTACGAAAATGATAAAAACCGATCATTGGCCGGGGAAATGCGCGAAGAGATAGGCCGCATCATTGACACACATACCTCAAATACATGCCTGTTTTTTAGTAAACATAGCTGGCCTCAATGGTTATCCAGTCTTATCTTATCGTGGCATAAAAATCAGGCGACAGTTATCACGCTGAACTATGACACTCTGATTGAAAATGCATTGGTTACATTGGTAAATAACTCAAAGTTCCTAGATGACCAACATAATATAAGTGATATAACAATTGGAGACATTTATCCGCGTTATTTGTCAGATATTCTGTCAAGGTCTATGGCGGTAGTCGCGCCAGACGGCGTGGTTAATACTTTTTCCTATTTAAAGCTTCACGGTTCGCTGAACTGGTATTATTCGGGCCGGACTGATTTCTATGGCGAGACAATATATTATTCCAACGTGTTGCAGTATGGGCCGCCGCCTGTATTGCATCGCGATAAAGAGATGTTACTCATACCCCCTGTCTATGAAAAAACCGGGTATTTCAATAATGAAAGCGTAAGGAGGCTGTGGCGGGATGCGGGTACGGCGCTTGCAGAGGCAGAGAGAGTATTTGTAATCGGCTACTCCTTGCCAAGTTCAGATTTAGGGATGGGTCTGTTTTTATTACACAACCAACCTGTGCTGGCAGCAGATACCTATATCGTTAACATAGATTCAGAACTGAAATCCCGTTTTGATGAATTGTTGCCTAAGCAGCCAATTAATAGCAGGTTCATTGGTGAACATGATGCTGTGGTAAATTTTGCTGAACAGTATATCCAAGATGATATTTGACTTGGAATCTGCAATCAATAACGCCTCCCTTGAGTTATCTACTGGCCCTACTTGTTAGACTTTCGCCGATTATCGTGCTTACATTGCGACAAAGGCCGATATCGCACTCCTGGAAAATAAGCTAACGGCAGCTATGGCAAAACAGGAATCCCGGCTTATCAATGGATGGTCAGTTCGCTGTTTGTTTTTGCCACCACCATCATCGCTAGCGGTGGCAGACTTTTCCAGATCATGCTGTCTTCCGGAGTTGCCCAGTAGACTGCAAGACCAGGGACAGATTTAAAATCTGTCCCTGTATTCTCCTGGGTGCGCATTGGGCGACCTGACCCCATCCTTCCCCACGGTACCATATGTATACTGGTTTGAATTTCTCCAGCAAGAAATAGTCTTTGAAAAGTCGCATTATTCGCATTGACTTGTTAAAATCGTATCAGTTTGATTTAGAAAACCAATGTAGCCGGGAAAACCTTTTATTTGCTGATGTCGATAAGGCTAGGACTAAAATTGCAAAGCTCTTATAACAGCCTAACTGGTCAGAATTAGATTGAAACGGGAATGATAAATTGTATCTTGAAGTTCTTAAGTGAATAAAGTATAGCTTCTTAAAATGGACAGTATCACCCTGAAAAACTACCGATGCTTCAGTGAAGAACAGACAGCGCGCCTAGCGCCATTGACGCTTCTGGTAGGTGAGAATAGCACTGGTAAGACTTCTTTCATGGCGATGCTTCGGGCGATTTGGGACGTCGCTTATCGAAATCAAGTACCAGACTTCAAGGAAGATCCCTATGATCTTGGCAGTTTTGACGAAATTGCTCACTACCGTGGAGGTAAAGTAGGAAGAGCAAATAAGTTCCAAGCAACTGTTAAATTTACAGATAATGGCTCAGATAGAAAAAAAAGACGAAATAAAAAAAATCGCCATAAATTTCAACACTGTAGCTTTGAAATTGAGTTTGAGAAGAAAGGAACAGCACCGTTTCTCAGGAGAAAACGTCTTTCAGGCGATGATTCTTGGATCGAATACGATGCCGGAGGAAATCAGAAATATTGGATTACTTTCGGGACACCAAATGGAATTTGGGCATTACCGAACAAGTATGGTCAAGTCCGTATAATTGATGGTGACCGTAACTTTCATCTACCATTTATTTATTTATTCTTTGAGTTAAATTCATATCTTGAAAGCGAAAATAAGGAATTTGATTTTATTCCAATAAAGGGGTCGGAACAACCGAGTAGTAGTGACTTGGAGTTGATTGGCTTTTTATCCGACACGGATTTTGCGGACTTTCGTGGTGATGAGGTGCAGCCTTATGCAAGCGCACCAGTACGTTCCAAGCCACATCGGACTTATGATCCCGCGCGCCCTGTTCAAGATCCCGAAGGTGATTACATACCCATGTATCTCGCGAATATATATTTTCAGGATCAAAAACAGTGGAAAGAATTGAAGATGTCGCTTGAAAAATTTGGTCAAACGGCGGGACTTTTTGATGAGCTTTCTATCAAAACTCTAGGCAAGAAAGGCACTGAACCTTTTCAAGTTCAGATTAGAAAATTCGGTAAGACTGCCAGGGGACCAAGACGCAACTTGATTGATGTGGGCTACGGTGTTAGCCAAGTACTTCCGGTTGTAACTGAACTACTTCGTCACGACAGATCTGATATTTTCCTTCTACAGCAACCAGAAGTGCACCTCCACCCCAGCGCCCAAGCAGCACTAGGTAGTTTATTCTGTCAACTTGCACAACCTATGCGCCAAATAATAGTTGAAACCCATAGTGACCATCTTCTTGACCGCATACGAATGGATATCCGCGATAGTTTAACGCCACTAAAGCCAGATGACGTTTCAATATTGTACTTCGAGCGAAGTGCGCTGGATGTAACAATCCACTCACTTCGACTAGATCAACAAGGAAATGTTCTTAATGCCCCACCCGGGTACCGAAAATTTTTCATGGAAGAGACGCAAAGGTCAGTAGGACTATAAGAGATGTGTGCAATAGTAGATGCTAACATCGCAAACGAAGTATTCGGCGCCAACCGTATTGCGGCTGCCATAAAGTTTTTCGATTGGCTCAATACAGGCGCTGGTATTTTGATAGCCGGTGGCGAGTTGCTTAATGAACTCAATATTACAAAATATCGAGAATGGGTAAAGCAGGCGAGGCTTTCGGGAAAGTTAAAAGTCGTAGACTACCAAGCCGTCGAAGCCCGGACTACAAAACTTTACAATAAAAAAGAGTGTAAGTCAGATGACCATCATGTGATAGCCCTTGCACAAGTTAGTGGTGCTCGTTTGTTATACACGAATGATGGTGATCTGATAGAAGATTTTAAAAACAAAAAATTGATTGATAAGCCAAGGGGACGGGTTTACACAACAAATGAATCCGAACAATTTACAGCTAGCCAGAGGAAACTTCTAGCAAGGAAAGATCTTTGCATGAATACACGCAACTGAATCTTCCAGCCTAAGATAGAGGTCGCAGGTTATGAACCCGCACTCAGAATTCTCTTTTGCCACGGGTATTGCTGGCCTACCCGTTATCATGTATTACCTAGCGGAAAATTACTGGGGTCAGAGTAAAAATTCTTTGAATTTCTTACTCTGACCCCTTGAATTGGGGGGTCGCTGGGTGTGCCTGGTCTGGGGGGATTTATCCGCAGCACGGGCGCTGATGAGT
>CAZURU010000400.1:0-4874 GCA_964623585.1 uncultured bacterium | reverse complement strand
GTGAAACCGCATCTTGCGAACAAAATAATTACCCAATTAATTTTTTAATCTTCATACGGGACTGAAGAGAAAACAATCCGTATAACCATAAGGATACTGAATTACTCTACAACCTTAATTTCTACTTTTTCATCATCTATTTTTACATTATCAGTTGACATTCTTGAATTTTATTTGACATTCTTGAATTCTGTGTGTATAATTATTGACAAATTAGTCTCATCTCTTTGGCAGACATTTGTTATATTATCCAAGATTGGGATAATGAGACTCGTTATCAATAAGGCAAAATGTATCATCACGATAAAAGTATTAGTTTTGATATAGGAATGTAACAGAATATGATAATGAGACTTAATATCATGTTAAATAGAATACTTAAAACAAATATAGTCTTCTACCCGATTATGGGATTGATATTCTTATGTTGTCTTAATGTCATTGCTGAAAGCAATCCATTTTCAATTTCAGGGTATGGTGTCATCAATTACGCACATTATGACTGGGATATGGACCCAGAGAGACGGGCTGCTGTCGATGTAGAACGACTCGTCGTTGCACCAAAATACCGAATTAACGATTATATCCGACTTGAAGCGGAAATAGAGTTTGAACACGGTGGCACTGGCAGCACTATGGAATTTGACAAATATGAAGAATTTGGAGAATTTGAAACCGAAATTGAGAAAGGTGGCGAAGTCATCGTTGAAAAACTCGCTGCAGTATTCTCCTTTAAACCAACCTTCAACCTCAAGGTAGGACACATCATCATACCCGTAGGACTTGTTGCAAAACGGCATAGTCCCCAACACTATTTTACAACAACACGTCCTGAAGCAGAAGCACATATCATCCCAACAATTTGGCACGAAACGGGTGTTGAAGTATTCGGGACATTGGGTAATCTGAATTATCAAGCGCAAGTTGTCAACGGTTTAGATTCAACAGGTTTTAGTTCTCGACATTGGATAGTACCTGGACATCAATTACGTTTTGAAACGGCAAACGCTGAAGCACCAGCCTTCGTTGGACGACTGGATTATGTGTTCAACAAAAACGCAACAATCGGAATTTCTGGTTACATTGGAGACACAGCAGAAAACCGGCCAAAGCCAGATGTAGATTTTGATGCGTATGTTCAAATCGCAAGTCTTCACAGCTTTTATGAAATGAATTCCGTGAAAATCCGCGGATTGCTTCTATGGGGAATGCTTCAAAATGCTGAAGAACTCTCTCGGGTCAACAGAAGTCTTTCCAATAATCTAAATGTAAAACGGACACCGATTGGTAGTTCTGCACTCGGTTTTTATCTTGAACTCGGTTACGATATACTGTCTTTTATCAGAGAAGCAAAGACATCTTCACAACAACTGGATGTATTTGCACGATTGGATTATTATGATACGATGGCAAGAGTTGAAAGCTCAAGGTTTGACAATCCCAGATGGGAGAGAACTGCATGGACTTTCGGAATAAACTATCATGTGCACCCAAAACTGGTTTTCAAGGGGCACTATTCGCTCAGACGATTAGCACAAGACGAACTAAATCAAGAAAACACATTCTCTCTTGGTTTAGGATTTCAATATTAATACCTTATAAAGGGAGGATCAAATGAAACTATATAAAATAACGATTGTTTTCTGTTGTCTGATTATCACATCCGCGCTGTTAATAGGATGTGGTGGAAATAATGAAGATGATACAAGCGATGGGGATGATACAGAAGTTAGTGAGGCGTTCGATGCTACAGATATTTTAAATCATTATGCAAATAATGTTATTTACGCCATCTATTCTGATCTGGATACCGAAGCAGGTGTCCTTTTAGATGCAGTAAAAGCTCTGCAAGAAGATACATCCCAATCTAACCTTAATGCTGCCCAAGAAGCATGGGTGGCGGCAAGAATACCGTGGGAAAGAAGTGAAGCATTTTTATTTGGACCTGTTGATACGCAAGGAATTGATCCTGCTTTAGATAGTTGGCCCGTTGATCGTGTCAGTCTTCAAAAAGTCCTGGAGGGAAACGACGAATTAACGACCGATTATGTCACGAACGAGTTAGAAGATACACAAAAAGGGTTTCACACGATAGAGTACTTACTTTTCCGAGAAGGGGATAAACGGCAAGCATCTGATATTACTGATAGAGAATTAGAGTATCTTCTTGCATCAACAATGAACCTTAAGGATAGTACCGCTCAACTTGCAAACGCTTGGGCACCTAACGGTGAAAACTTCGTTAACACGATTGTGTCAGCTGGTGAAGGAAATAGTGTGTATCGATCACAGAGCGCAGCATTACAAGAGATGATAGATGGAATGATTGTGATTGCTGATGAAGTAGCAAACGGTAAAATCTCTGACCCGTTCAACGAAGAAGACACAACGCTTGTGGAATCCCAATTTAGTTTCAACTCTATCGCTGATTTCCAAAACAATATCAGAGGAATACAGGCTGTTTACACAGGATTTTTTAAAAGTGATGGTTCCGGTTTAGATGAATTCGTCAGCAGTAAAAATAACAAACTGGATACCCGTTTTAAGACTGAAGTGCAAGCAGCTATTGATGCAATCGGAGCTATTCCAAATCCTTTCCGTGATGCGATTACAAATGATCGTCCTGCAGTTCAAGCAGCTATTGACGCTGTCGGTACTGTACATATATCTCTGCAGCAAGATATACTCACGCTTATTGGAGAAAGCGAGTTTAAATAGCTTAAAACCATGAAGTTTTATATCACATTTTTTGCCTTTATACTGATATTATCCATCCTAAGTGGGTGTAATGTGGATCAACCGACGGATGTTATTGATCCCAATACACCCGTAGAATCTACGGGGGCATTATCTGGTGGAGATACGACTATCTTCAGCGAAACAAGCCATGCATTCTCAACGCCAGCACCTAATCTGTCCGATGCTGCACTTGAAAAACATCTTGATGGAGACTTAGAATTTGAAGCAATATTTGTCACTGCACCTGCTGAGGTTAATCCTGGTTTGGGTCCTATCTACAACAATATTACATGTATAAACTGCCATGTGCGTGATGGTCGAGGAAAACCACCAACTGTTGATGAAAAATTTGTCTCCATGCTCTTTAGACTTAGCCTACCAAATGATGAGAACGGGGAAACCGGACAATCTCCAATTCCAGTACCCCCAATTCCAGTACCTGGATTCGGGACTCAGTTGAATAATCGAGCGATTTACGGGACACCTTATGAAGGAACAGTCATAATTGAGTATTCTGAGCAAACTTTGACAACAGCAGATGGGATACGTATACATCTACGCTATCCAGATTATACCATTACAGATACTTATGTACCTATCCCTGAAAATGTAGAAGTTTCACCCCGAGTAGCACCTGTTGTCTTTGGACTCGGATTGTTAGAAGCCATACCTGAAGAAACTATATTAGCTTATGCTGATGAAGAGGATGTAAACGGAGATGGAATCTCTGGGAAACCAAATTATGTTTGGGATGTCGTAGAAAAAAGATACAAACTCGGTCGTTTCGGATGGAAAGCGAATCAGCCGAATCTACTTCAACAAGTTGCTTCCGCGTATCATGATGATATGGGTCTGACCACTTCACTGTTCCCCTTAGAAAACTCTCACGGTCAATCACAACTGAAACAGAACCCCGTATCCCCTGAAGTGAGTGATGAAGTATTAGATGTTGTAACTTTCTATGTGCAAACGTTAGCAGTTCCAGCAAGACGAAATGTGAACGATCCGCAGGTGATGCACGGTGAACAACTTTTCGCACAAGCACAGTGTGCAGATTGCCATATACCAACATTGAGAACGGGTGTATTACCCGGTGTGCCTTCTGTCAGCAACCAAACTATTCACGCTTATACGGATATGTTGTTGCACGATATGGGACCCGATTTAGCAGATAATCGTCCCGATTTTCGGGCAAGTGGTAGTGAATGGCGGACACCTCCTTTATGGGGTATCGGTTTGGTCAGAACAGTTAATGGACATACAAATTTTCTACATGATGGCAGAGCACGAGATCTGATGGAAGCAATACTCTGGCACGGTGGTGAAGCAGAGAAATCTCGACAAATGACTCTGCAGATGACGTCTGTTGAAAGAGATGCACTCATTGCATTCTTAGAGTCCCTTTAGTTGGAATGATATCAGGACTTACGCATTTTCTCCTAAAGTCCACTTGATAAAGGTTGCGTAGACGCAAATCTGATATTACAAAGTTGTTACTCTTTTCAAAACTTTATTTGGTTAAACATTCGCCAGATTCTCCATGATTCATATATCACATGGTGCAAACAGCTATCGAAAAAACGCCTCACACATGACGATAAACAACGCAGATTCGAGGGGGCGAGGAATCTATTGCTCATACAGCGACCCAAATATGTAGACAGTCAACATTACGACAGTGCTATCACCCACTCAGATTTTTACAAAAGCAACGAAACACCACAACTCGCAGCACAATGGTCCCAGATCGTTGAAAAGGTCACGACACTCGACGGACTCAAAGAACTTCTCAACCATGAAATTCCCGCAGTCAGGCGCGGGGCAGCCTATCAACTGGCATTCCTCGGTGATGATGCAGGTGCCGAAATCATACAAGAAGATTTACATGCAAATCGTAGTGAGACTCGATACAACGCTGCACATGTCCTTCTTAACCTAAAATCAAAATAGTGCTTTACCTTTAAACACTTCCATTGATAAAGACTTAATGCTTTGAGAACCCGATAAAGTTTCGCTTTAGGTATTGTTAATGCATCCGCTGTTTGATTCGGATTGTAAAGTCCAAACAGATGACTCATGCTTAGTCAAGTGTTCTTTGATGGCACTATTAGTCGGGAATCGGAGTTCCCTCCTAC
>CAZURU010000399.1:4652-4884 GCA_964623585.1 uncultured bacterium | reverse complement strand
GACCTCAACAATTGAAATTTGTTGATTCGAACCAGACCCATCCTATAGGTAAAATCGGCAAAAAGGTTACATAGGAATGTAAAAGTTTTTTCGGTATTAAGCACGCCCAGCTAATTTCATCGGAAGAGATTTGTGAAATTAAAACCTTGGTCCAATCAATAGAGGAGTAGATCGGTGGAAAAACCTGAAGAGGTACTGGAAAAATTCAAAACAGTCGTAAACGGTGCCCGAG
>CAZURU010000399.1:0-4573 GCA_964623585.1 uncultured bacterium | reverse complement strand
TTAGCCTTACCATATGTTACTCAGATCGTATGCCCAGCACTACGAGATGTATTGAATAACTTGTGTGTCTATAAGGTTGAGGAACCTGAAAGCAAAAAAAACAATTTTGTAATCCACTACACTCGTATCGCCGCTCTCGTATCCATGCTTCAAGATGCCGCCACAAGCGACAAGAAATCTTCGTTGCGGCTGTATGACTCATTACACTTAAATGATCCCGACGAAGGTAATTATTTTTTTAGTAACTTTGATTTACCGGAAAAGTATAAATGGATAGGAGAGAGAGACATGAGTCATGCGTATATTGCCTCTTTTATTATTCCCAATAGTGAGAAAGACATGAACGATAATCTTGTCTTTTGGCGTGAATACGGGGACGAAGGCGAGGGTTGTTCATTGTCACTACCCATTCCGCGTAGTAGATTACAGAAAGTCCTTTACGGTACAGAGGGCTTAGAACGCACTTGCGAAGAGCTAGGATCCGTCCTAAATTTTTTAGATCCTCTATTAGAAATTGATAATTCATCAATCCAAGAAATATTGGCGGCGACGGTTTGGGAATCTCTGGAAAGAATTCGCTATTTGCATAAGGATGAAGCATACAAATATGAGAAAGAATGTCGTTTTGTTGTTGCAGAATCAAATATTGATAAGGATAAAGTCCATTTTGAAGATCAGGATCCCCAAAAATCTCCTGCACATGTAAGACATTATTACGAACTTGAGGAACTTAGAATTCAGAGCCTATTGAGCACTGGGAGTATAATCACGCTTGGACCTTGTGTGTCTCATCCCGATAATGTAGAATATTATCTAAAAATACTACTACAGCGAGCGTATTTAGGAGGCCAAAAATTCAAGACTTCCAGAATACCTTACCGAAAACCCTGATGATGCGGTGTCTAATCGCACGCCATCTGGATTTTGGAATTGTTCTGATCAAATAGGAGGGATTTTCTATATCACCTTGAGCACGGCGCTGCCGAAAAGAGCAGTTGGGGTGACATTCGTCGTTGATAATGCGCGTCTCAGCGGCGACAAATTGGTAGTCTTGCTGCCGGACTAACGGCCACCAATCAGCGGCGAGCAGATAGCGAAGCATCAAATTGACCTCCATTCCGGCAACACTTAAACTAAATGGAAAAACATTCTGGTTGCCGACTCGCTCTTCAGGAGGCAAATTGCTGATATAAGATGGGTCGTCAAGCGACCCATCCAATTCCATTACCACCATGCTTGAATTGTATTGTCCGTTACAACGCAGGCATTGATGATAAGGTGTGACAATGTGTGCACGCCAATGAGCAGAAAATAAACGATCTTGCTGCCTGTCGGTTTCTACAGCGATTCCTCCATCAATGACTGGAATTAAATGCGCTTGTGAGATGTAATTTAAGATATCTCGGGGAACCGGACGGTCAACACAGCTAAAAATAATATCGCAATCCAGAGCGGCTTTATAAGCTGTTTCTTCTTGAATCGAAACCGGCAAAGCGGTTATTTGGATTTTTTGGGCGGTAGCATTGCGTCGCATAGCTCGCGTGGCTAAATCGACCTTTAGTTTTCCAACATCTCTCGCCGTTCCGTAAAGCAAACGGTCGAGATTGTGTTCTTCAACTTTATCGGGATCAATCAGTGTAACTTGTGCGATACCGATTCGAGCAATGGCTTCGGCAACAATACAGCCGACGCTGCCAAGCCCAACAATGCCAACTTTCAAACGTGCGATTGTATTTTGCGATTCTTGCCCCCAGGTGTCAAAAGTGCGCTTGAGAACTTCTTTTCTCAATGGGGGCGGTGCGATGTTGTCATTAGCGTAAATCTTGTAGGACTGTGGACCGACAACGCGGACTTTCTCGCACCAATAACGGCGCATTTGCCTGCCATCTCTTTCCCAAAAGCGCGCGCTCCAATAGCCATCGGTACCGATTGTCAATCCCACCAATGGCAAGCCAGTCGCCCCTGCCGGATACGCCAAAACATCTCGTTCTGCTTCAATATCGGGATCGCTCATTCCCTGCCATCCAGCACTCGGATGACTATGCATAAAAGCCAAACCCGCTTTTTTTTTATATGCGAGTTTCACTGCCCGTGCCAGATACTCTGGTTCGAAACTGGCATTGCGGTGCAAAAGCCGTTCTCCTTTTTTGGGCAAAATGATTTCGTCGATTAACGCGGCGCGGCGTGACTGTCCTGTGGACGGACGCCACAAGGCAAAGCAAAGGTCTTCCTGATGTTTGTTGCGTCGATAATGTTGCAACAAATGTTCGCTGGAGGTCGCATCCGCATCCGAGGTAAAGACGACTTCAAAACTCATATACCATTCCAAAAGCGCCGCAGATGCTCGTTAAGATAAACCTGCATGTGCTTTGTCAACAATTGATCCCAAATATCTGCTGGAGGCCTGCTAAGTGCAGACCATTCTCGATCTTCATCATCGCAGTATTTTTCTACCACGCCACCTTTCCCGTCGTCAATCGGGGGGGATATATGAATCCAATGGGGAGGATATTCGGGATACGGTTCGCTTCCTTGCATACTGATGCCCAGTAAGAACCTTTTGCCTTGGTGGGAACCGGCCTCGACTATGTAAGGAAAAGAAACTACTTCTCCATGTGGACTATTGGACAAGCAGGTTTCATAACCCAAGGATTCCAATTCCTTCTTTATTTGTTTAATATTATCGAACATATCGGAAATGATTAGGCCACTAGCGTCGGTTTGTTGGGAATGGTGATAAATAGACTATCTTCCTTCAGATTAACGTGGTCATCCCCGTTATACTGGCCCTTGTCGCCGATTAGGATGTACTCCTCCGGGTTTCCAGGAATAGCTCCCTTTTCTTTAGCCAGTTCCAGAATTTCTTTTGCCAAGAGAGACTCGTGATCAGTATAAATTTCTACACCGTTCACCTTAAATGTAAAGTCAGCCATCTTTATGACTCCTGATGGGTAATTAAGAGTGCCCCGATTTACTACTCACAGGAAGAATTATCATCCGAGCTACATTGGGAAAATATAGTTGATGTCGCGGAGTGCGTCAAGGATAGGTACTTCAGAAGCCGACAGACACGCACCTCCTGAGAAACAAGCGAAAATATGCTGCTCCATACCTATTGAGATGCCCATATAGCCCTTCTCTGACAAAATCTGGTAGGCATTGCTCTGAGGTAAAACACTTCAAAACTTATATGCCGTTCCAAAAGCGACGTAGATGCTCGCTGAAGTAAGCCTGCATGTGCTTCATCGACAATTGATCCCAAATATCTCCCGGAGGCCTACTCATCGCAACCCATCCTCGACCATTCTCATCGCAGTATTTTTCAACTGCGCCACCTTTCCCATCGTCAATCGGGGGTGACACATGAATCCAATGGGGTGGATATTCAGGATACGGCTCGCTTCCTTGCATGCTGATGCCCAGCATGACCTGTTTGCCTTTATGGGAACCGGTCTCGACTATGTAAGGAAAAGAAACTACTTCTCCATACTGACTATTGAACAAGCCTGTTTCATAACCCAAGGATTCCAATTCCCTTTTTATTTGGTTAATATTATCGGACATGTCGGAAAAGGTTACGCCACTGGCGTAGGTTTGTTGGGAATGGTGATAAATAGATTATCTTCATTCAGATTGACGCGGTCGTCCCCTTTATACTCACCTTTGTCACCCTTCAAAATGTACTCATCTGGATTTCCAGGGATAGCTCCCTTTTCTTTAGCCAGTTCCAGAATTTCTTTTGCCAAGAGCGACTTGTGATCAGTATAAATTTCTACACCGTTCACCTTAAATGTAAAGTCAGCCATTTTTCTACCTCCTCCTAAGGAACTTACTGTGTCGCAATAGTTTATGACGCCTATTTTTAAGGATAATTGCTTGCTAATCAAAGCTTACTACCACCTACAAGTTCCTTGCATGCATAACCCCATGCGGGGTCGGCTGCTGATAAGTATTAAGAGTGTCTTGATTTACTGAACAAAGAGCGAAAATTGCCCTTTGAATCTTCACGGAGTGGACTTATACTATAACCCGGCCAGTTATTTTTACTGAACAGATATTTATAATATAAATTTATATTTATAAATGTCAAGGAGAAAATTACTATGTCGAAATTTGGTGAACGGCTCAGGCAGGCACGGATAGATAAGGGGATGAATCAAGAATAACTGGCAGGTGCCATAGGACTAACCCAAGCTTCGATTTCCCAATTTGAGAAGGGTTTAAGAATGCCTACACCGGCCAATATTCGCAAGTTTGCTCAAATTTTGAATATACGCGAAGAAGATTTGGCCGGACAAAATCAGGGAGAATTTGAAAAGACACTGTTAATGCGAAATATACAGGGTCTATCGCCTGATTTGATCAATAAGGTTAATGAGTATGCAGCAATGCTAAAACGAGATGTGGAGTATGCAGCAATGCTAAAACGAGAGGAACAGACCAGACGACGAGGTAGAAGATGAGTTTGCGACAATCAATAGCAACACACGCGGCCCAACTTCGGGAAAATATGTCAATTGGTAATAGTGAGGTTATCGGAGATATTGTTGATCAGATACAGGAAGCTGGATAT
>CAZURU010000398.1:0-4937 GCA_964623585.1 uncultured bacterium | reverse complement strand
TGAATCATGGCCTGCAAAAAACAATCCTGGCACCCAAGTCCGACAGACTGCTAGTGCCGCTTCAGCCAGGCTTTGCTGGTTACCACTCTGGCCCCAGTTGTTTTCTACGTCACCGTAATGCCTCCAAAGTTCTGGCTGATCCCAAAAACCGAAGTCTTGCAATAGCCCAATTACGGCAGCTTCTCCATCTGCTATCAAAAGAGCTTCGCAAAGACTTTTATGGTCTTCTTTCTTCATGGATACAATCCCCGAATAAATTAAAGCTTAAATTCGATATCATCAGACAATTTGGTGTTTTGCATTCGATGTTTCATTGCTTCGATTTCATCGGTAAGAGCCTTGGAAATTTTTTTTACATCGGTTTCGGAATAATCATACGCATTTGGATTGCCCAGTTTACCAATTATCCGGATTGCCTTAATGGCATTTATTGTCCGTTTCTCCGCCAAATTGATGAATTTTTCTCGTTTATTAACCATTTTTCGACACAATATTATCTTGTTTAAGTGCGGTTAAATTTGACATATTTAACACAATACATGTAGAATTATTTCGGAAAAATTGTTCTACATATTATTTAAAATAATGTCAAGAAAATTCCGATTATTTTCATTGATTATAGGCGCTACGTAATAAAATAGCGGCTTTCTTGCATAAAATTAGCTAAAATTGCGATTTCAGGGTAGGGTACAGGGCCAGACTAGACTAGTCCTTATTTTGTTCTTCAAGGGAGATTTATTTGGGGGATTATATCGATAACTTGATAAAATCTCAGTTGTCGGGGGATCTGTCTGCATGCCAAGTCAGCACAAGCTCTGAAGGTATGATACCAACAACATCCCCTTGTAATTTGAGGGTGTAATTTAATTCATCATTCTCTAGGGCATCGGCCCAAATCTGGAGGCTCTTCTCATTCATTAAACTAAAATGGAAGTTGCAGGGTGTTTCATACTTTGCTATTTCAGTCATCGGAGTTTCCTATTGAGAAATAAACCTTCACCCGATAAATCGGTCAACCCTCAATCAGTGTCAACTGTACACCAAAATTTACTCCCGCAACTTCACATGCAATCTTGATATATTTCTGGATCGAAGCTTTACTGAGGTTTGTCCCCAACCACCAACCATTTCCCAAGTCCAGAGAATGATCATCTTTCAGGTGGCTCTTTTGGTAAAGATCGTCGGGGTTTTCCGCGACTAATTGCCGTGTTCGGCCCACTGTTTTTGAAGCAAATCGGAGCATGAACCTTGCATCGCGGAGGTGAAACTCCTTCAAAATTTCAGCTAATGTCCTGTATCCTACTCCCGTTTCGATGGGCCTACCATCAAGTATGTAACCAACGATTTTATTATTTTTTGATTGTATTGGTGGAGTAGGAGGGCGTCTAACAGGTTGTTGTTTAGGAGCTTGAGGGTTAGGAGAATGGGAAAACTGTTTCAAGAATACCTCGATATCATCAAGATCAGGCTTTGTACCGCATTCACTCTCTACTGCTTCGGCGAGCACATCACGAAGCATATCATCCGGTTCTTGTAGCAGAGTCAACCAAACTTTGGGGATCACATTACGTGCTTTCTCTCTTTCCAGATTATTTTCATGTCGTCTCTCTGCTTCGCGTCGAGCCTGGCCGGATAACACATGAGGTTTCTGTAGATAACTCTCCAAGAATTTAACATATTCGGAAAAGTTTTCTTCACGTCGTAACTCCATCCTATAAAACCGCCGAGCAGATGGGGGGCCTTCAGCCATACTCAGATAAAAATCCCAAATATTACCGTCCGTCAGTATAAGGATTGGAACACCTCTATTGTTGGCATATCTAAATAGCTGCTCTACTCCCTTATCATCTGCGCCATCAAGACGTTTTGCTTCAATAAAAACCAGTGGATTATCAGCAGTCCTGCACAGAGCATAATCTACTAGGCCGTTACCCACAGAAAATTCCGGTATAACTTCTGCGAGCTCAGTGTCGTCCCAATCGAGCCCTCGTAAAATTGGTAGGATTACTGTTTGTTTGACCTGTGCTTCATTTTTTAACAAGCCAGTGCTGATGCGTTTACTCGCGTTATTTAAAATCTGATCTAATCCCATAAGTTTGCATATTCTCTCAGTCATTAATCCCATCAAGTAAATTTAGCTCACTTTTTGCAGCGAGCTTTGGATGGAGGTCAAGCATAAATCTAATGAAGATTCGCACTCACAACTCCCAGTCTTGTTCTTGTATCTCATCTTTCCTCTGGATCAGGCCTACAGCAGTATAATGAAAACGAGGCAAATGGTCTTCACCCATTGAATTTACTCGTTGATAAGTACGCTTCACCGGTTTGTGAAGCATGCCGTCTTACACGGGAGATGATTTCGGAAAATTTCATCCCTCCAGTTAAGAACAAATACAAATGGCTTGCATCCATGATTATGAGGGTAGTTTTACTACCTGAAGCTTCAGACACCGCAGTGTTGGTGTAGCCGGATATGGAGACCATTATACCCATGGTGTTATCTGCCATTTTGTCCACTTTGGCTTTTAAAGAATCGATATCGGTTGCGCCAGATGGATCCTCGGTGAATTTCAGTTCAACCAAGTAGGTTGTTCCCTCAAGCGTTAATGAGCCATCTATTTGCCTTCCATTGCTATTGTAGGGTTTGCGGTTTTTGATTTCGCAGTAATCGAGAAGTTGGTGGAACCATCGTTCGAATTCATAGCCACCTTCTTGCGTCCCTACTTTTGAGGCCATAGATTCTAGGTCTTGTTGGAGCTTAGTTTTGTCAGTTAATGAACGTTGTATTTTTTGCTTCTGAGCCCTCGCTTTCGATTGTGCTTCCTCCCGTTCTCGTTTGTTCTCAATTTCCTCATCTTGTTGTTTGAGATAAGACTTTAATTCTTGCACAGCCTTATGGGCCTCTTGAATTTTCTGCCCTGAGTCTTCCCAGTTTCTAAGGTCGGGAAATGTTGTTTGTTCTGATAGGCTCCTAGCCATCTGAAAAATCACAGCCTTTCCTTTAGCGTTGGTTTGGAGTTTCTGGAACAATCGATCTAAAACATCACGTTTTGATTCTTCTTGTACCCAAGTGACGAGAAATGTCTGAGAAACATGCGATGCGATCAGAAACTTACGAAGGGCGTTTCGTCGCCAGAAAGACTTCAACGCTGCTTCATATGTAAGTTCTATTAATCTTGGTGTGATCTTTGCTGCCATTCTTGTAACGTGTAACCTCACCGCAGACCTGGAAACCTGTTAAGTTCAAGAATTCTGACTTGTTGATGTTGAAGGTAAAACTCTTCCGGTGTCAGGTTATTCATTGAAAGACTATCATGCTTGCGCTATCGTCTTAATTTTATTTACTTTATCTTTTGTGAAATTTATTTTATGGAAACAAATCCAATTTTGAAATATATCAAATTTATAGAAGATGTACGTAAGTCCCTTGTAGACAAAGACCTTGTAGTTATGAGACATGAGTTGGCTGATTTTACATCGAATCAGTTTTTGGAGGTTGCTGCTGAAATAACAAATCAAGAATCCAGTAGTAAGGAAGACAAGGTTGATAAAGCAGTTTCTTTAATATTACGTATTGGTTCATCTTTGATTTCTGGAGCAAATGATTTATTCAAATCCGGAAATATATATGCTGCCGCGGCATTGTTAAGACAAATAGTAGAAATAGAATATCTAGCATGGGCTTTTGAAGACTATGAAAGTGAGGCTAATAAATGGATCATAAGTAGCAAAGAGGAAAGGAGAAAATTTTTTACTCCTGACAAACTCAGAAAAGCATCGCAAGGAAGGTTCAGAAGTAAAGACTACGGGTATCATTGTGAACTTGGTGGCCATCCTGTGCCAGAGGCTGAATTGCTTTTAAAAAACACGGAAGTAGCACAGCTTCTTTTGTCCGACATGCTAGGACATTCAGGAAGAATTTGGGATCATTTAGTTAAGTGGGAGCGAAAAGGAACCAAAAGACAAGTTGTGCTTATGCGAAATGAATATATGTTGGAAAAATACTTACATTGGAAAAAAACTGATCCCACTACCATGCTACCTCCACCACCTTAATAACTTAGGAATACAGGAATGAAATTAATAGAGCTAGAGATAATAGAATGTACCATCTGGGGGAAAGATCATGAAGACGAAAAAAGGGAGGCCAGGCGAGGGAACCTCCCCATAGTGGGACTGTAAATCCACGTCATATATCACCCCGACCACCAGGCCCCTTCCGAAAAACCAGTATCTCTCGATCCGGTATACCGAGCGGTTGGCGGCGGCCGGCATTGAAGCTTCAGTGGGCAGTGTGGGAGATTCCTATGACAATGCGCTGGCGGAGACTATCATCGGCCTGTACAAGACGGAAGTGATCCGGAAACGTGCGCCATGGAAGACCATCGATGAGGTGGAATACGCCACGCTGGAATGGGTGGATTGGTTCAATCATCGCCGTCTGCTGGCGCCGATCGGCAATGTACCACCGGCCGAGTATGAACAGGTGTACTATGATGAAGTTAACCGGTCATGCAAAGCCGCATGACTCAAACAAACTGGTCTCCGGAATTCCCGGGGCGGTTCAAAATGAGTTTTGCGTAATTGACATGGATATAAAATTGAACATTCCAGCACTTGAAAAACTGATCGACTATGTGGCTAGCGGCATAGGCAGTATCGCAGGATCTTACTTGGCCCCTTGGAAGGCTGGACAGGAGGCCAAATCAAAGTTGATAGCGGCAGAAGGGGACGCAAATATCCTGACGCTCCAAGCTGAAGCCCAAGCCCAAGCACGGGGAATGCTGGTTTCCCAAGACACAAACGTTAGTGGGGAATTAACTATTGCAAGCGCAGTTGAACAAAGGATTCAATTTCAAGAGCAGAAAAGACAGGTCAATATCAAATCAGTAGTGCAGCAGGCAGCTGATCAGCTTGGTGACAAAGAAGTCACAGAC
>CAZURU010000397.1:0-4937 GCA_964623585.1 uncultured bacterium | reverse complement strand
ACTTCTTGCTTGCATACGTATGTCACTAAAACATTTATGAGATAAGCTCTAGTTAACTGTTTCCCGTACTCGTTTAAGTTCCGTGTCTATTTTGTTCCCGTAAGTGTGGTGTGCCTCGTCTGAGAAAACACCTAATCTTGGTAAACTTGTTATTTTTTGAAGTCGGAGATTTGCCTCTAATTCTGCTTTTTCCTTCTTTTCCTCAAACTCAAACAGTGTTTGATTTGCTCGCTGTTTTAAGTTTGCTCTCAGGCTAATTTTCTCAGTATTTGTTACGATGACGTTGTAAGCACTGCCAGCTTGGACTTGAATATCTTTGGCACCTGTTTGTGGATAGGTGATTTTGAGATTGGCAAGAAAATCGCTGTGTAGACTTGGCGGCAAAATCTGATCGAAAGGAATATCACTAATTTCACGTAGACTCTCAATAATTGTTGTGCCGGGAGCAAAGACAAGGGCGTTTTTCATAAAATTGTTTTCAGGATAGCGGAGTGCCATTGCGAATTCGGTTGCAATAATGGTACCGATGAGAACCGTTTTCCCCGTACCCATCGCAAGCGCGAAGATATAACTTGCATAATGAAGGCATATCGCTTCGTAAACAGGATCAATTCCTTTCTGTTTAAAGAATTCGGGTTTCTCTTTCACTAAGTTTATGATGACATCAACATTCGGAATCAACATCGCTTCGTTATCGGTAATTGGAATACCAAACGCTTCACAGAAATCACGTATATCGCCAGCCGTATCATAGTAATGTCTGTAGAGTTCAACAATATGCGGAGTGTCCAGGACTGATCTGATATACCAATACAGTTCTAACGATTGGAATTGCGGTTCGCGGAGGTATTTGAGTTGGACGCGATCACCTGCTTCGCCTTCAAATTGGTAACGTAGTACCTCTCCAATAAGCGGGTTATCTTGGCAGGGATACCCTTCTTTTCGCCATTTTAATGTATCTTCACGTAGTTTTTCATAGAGGTGTTTCATAAAATTTATTATCTAAAAGCTATTTCGGAATTTTCCGGTACGTGCGTTCCACAATCGGATTGTTTTGTCGTAACTTGCACATGAAGTTTATGAATATATTTGGGTAATTTGGCGAGGTTAGGAAGAAATCAACGGTATGAATGCCATTTAGGCATTCCCCGCCTCGCCAGCAGGGCAATAAACCTGCATCACGCGCACAGAACATTACCGAATTAATTATCTGATATTTCTCAATATGATGCTGAAATTAATATCCATCAGCATTTTGAATGGATGTCGTTATGAAAATGCAATCTGTTATCTTAGATTCTGCTTGACTTTTTATGCATGAGAAGCCATGCTAAATAAAAAATACTATTTAATAACGTGAGTTTGATAAATAATTCAATAATTTTTGTCTATATTCGTCAAAGTGAATTCGGCTATTAAACCGCCCAAAATAACACATAGAGGAAACGGTAACAATAAAAAGTATTATGTTTATCCCATATTCCGCAGTGCATGAATATAAGGTTTATGGCAATTTTGATGCCCAAATTTACCTATATTATGACTTATTTGAATTAATTCCAGGGTTCAATCAGAGCACAAAAAATTGAAGAATTCAATATCTACAAGGGTCCATAGACTTTCAATAATTGTCAAAATACAAAAAATGAACTGCGGAATGTAGGGTTTATATTCATGAGACTCCTTATATGCTAATACAAACTAATTTTCAATATCTGGATCTAATTTCTTTGCCTCCTCAAAATCTGCTTTTGCGCGTTCGTGCTGCCTAGTTTTCTGATACGCCAGCCCACGTTCCCAATAGGCTTTAGCATAATTGTCCTTAAATTCGATAACTTTATCAAAAGCACCTATTGCCTCTCTGTAGTTTCCAAGGGCACTTCTGGCTAAACCTTGAGTATAGTAGGAATTGGCATGCTTTCGATCTCGTTGTATGGCTTCATTGCTGTAGACTATTGCCTCTTCATAGAGTTTTTGTGCATGCTCCACACTTTCCTGTCCATCTTCTAATGCAATAGATTTCCCGAGAAGATACTTTGTGTATCCCAGATTATTGTAGGCTGATACAATCAACTCTGACTTTTGTTTAGTGGCTTCCTTATATCGTTTAATTGCTTCTTGATAATCTGTAATTGCTCCTTGATAATGTAGCCGTGCTTCCGCTACATCTCTCCGATCAGCGTTGGTTTGACCACTGAGACTCTTCATTATCCCCCGCATCTGATAGGTATCCGCATTATCCGGTTTTAATACATTGATGGCTTTATCATAATAAACATCCGCATTATCCTGATTCAACTTTCTAGCTTTATCATAATATTTGAAAGCTGATTGATAATGCTTCTGTGCTTTTTCCTCATCTCCATGACTCGCTTTGGATTGACCAAGGAGAAGTTCGATTCCCCCTTGAATGTAGTAACCATAGGCAGTCCCTGGTGTCAGTTTAAAAGCATCGGCACTATCAGGATCTAGTTTTATGGCTTCAGCGAAGTTATCTAATATCTCACTATATAAACTATGTGTTTTTTCTGTATTTCCCTTGGTGGTTTTCAAATCGCCAAGGCGAAAATAAGCTTCCGCTCGATGTAAATAGGGTCTGGCATTCAATTCATCATTTAAGTCTATTCTGATAGCTTCAGTCAAATCATTTATCGCCTCATCATATAGGGTAATTGCTTTTTCCTTATCGGTTTTCAAATCGCCAAGGCGGATCTTAGATAGGGCTCTATGGAAGTAAGTTTTTTCAAGAAAAATCGGATAATCAGGACTCTGCTTCTCAATGGCCGTGCTATAATCGCTGACAGCGTCCTGAAAATGTTTTTGTGCTTTTTCTACCTTCCTATCCTTGCCATTGGTTTCCAATTTACCGAGGTCAGACTTCACTTTCGCTAATAGGTAGAAGGCATAAGCACCATCTAGGCTTTTATTCAGGTCTTCTATTGCTTCCTCATATAGACTCCGTGCTTTTTCTATATTCCCATTTTTCCTATTGGAATTACCGAGACGATGTCTCGCTACCCCACGGTTTTTATAAGCATCAGCGAAATTTCTATATAACTCGACGGCTTTCGTATAGTCTCCTATTGCTTTATCATATTTACTATCTTTATCCTTCTTTATACCTAACCTGTAATAGACATAGGCATGGATAGAATCTTCCTTTTGCCACTCCTCCCAACTGTGCCCTTGTCCAGACTTAGATTTGCTCATCAATGCCTTAAGAATTTGCGAAGGTATAGCATTGAATAGTGTAGCATTAGCCCCATCTCCACCAATAGCAATTCCTACGACTTCACCTTTAAGGTTCAGCACAGGCCCTCCACTGTTACCAGGATAAAGTTTAGCATCAAGTCGGATATTCGTATCACTATTGCTATGTAGGATTCCACCTGAAATCTTGTATTTTCCTCCTTTGGGATGTCCTGCAACAAAAATTGGTTCACCTATCTGACAGTTACTTAAGGATAGTGGTGTACCTTTTTGCTTGCCTGATACTTGTAAAATGACGAGGTCATGTGCTGGATCTGATCCGATAACCTTTTCAATATTGTACACAACTGTTCCTTTGCTATCCTTACCGAATACACTTACATCTCGATCACCAGCAACGACGTGGATGTTGGTCACGATCATGTCAGGTGCTATAAAGAAACCACTGCCAGTTCCAAAATTGTCGTCAACTAGTCCTACTGTAGCTTTTCTAACCTTCTCGGTAATCTGTTGTGGACTCTGTGTACAAGATTGCAGAATTCCTAAGACGAGTAATATCAATAAGAATATACTGTTCTGTTTCATAATTACTCTCCTTTCTATAGTTGTTTATGATAGACTTACAATTAACGGTACAATTGATCAGTGTGCTTATAGGTTTACCTACCAATAGGTATTTATTTCAATTGCATATCACAACATCTTCTCAATTATCTGTGAGATAGTTTCTGAATAAAACTCCCTAGATAACATAAGTTGCTACCTATGAAACACTTTAAAATCCAGGGGATTTACTCTATAATGTTTTTATCATTAAAACTAAAGGAGAACCCCATGGAATTAACCATCGTAGTAGTTTATACGATTATTGACGATCCTTTAATTTTATTCGGTCATCGTACGCATCCACAAGCAAAAATGTCAGATTATTTAATCTTCATTTGCAAGTGTTTCTCCATCCGGACAGAATGTGATGGAAGATACTTTCTCGGTATGTCCTTTCAATGTTACGTCAGTGTTTTTAGTTCCTTGATTACTGATTCAACTGATATTTATCAAACTCAAGTTAGTTTTAGTATCTTCTCTTTAGTGACGACCACGTCGTCGCTAATTTAGAATCCGGGTGAACTGCATGCGGCTCAACGCCTTCAACATCCTGAACATGTTCACCTTCGTATAGACGGATATGGTCAAGCCAAACATCGGTTTTGTCGGTTCCCATGATAATACCTGCCCGAGAATTTACGTCATCTACAGGCATCTTGAATGTAAGAATAAATTCACTCCAGATTTCAGTTACGTTCATAACCAGTGAAGTGTAGACAGTCCATGGTACCCCTTGATGCATAATTCGCATTGTAGTCTTTCTCGGTTTTTCTGCCTTTGCCCACAAACTATAGGTATAGGTTGTATCTTTTTCCAAAGTAAAAGGTTGTTGATAAAACTGTATGTTTCCTACGGCGTTGCCCTCTTTAGTGATACTGATATAAGCAGCATTTTCACCCACCACAGGTTCTGCTTTCCTACCTTCAGTCAGAAAGACTGCACTTGCGCTTTCGTGGGTCCAGAGCCGCCATTCATTAAGATTAAGGTCAAAATCACCGTTTTTGAGGATATTCTCTGGCAATTGTTGTGAATATGCTAAGGTTGAAAATCCAAATATTATGAGAGAAAATACAACAGTGTAAAGTTGTTTCATGATGATCTACCTTTGACTGTGTAGTCTG
>CAZURU010000396.1:0-4941 GCA_964623585.1 uncultured bacterium | reverse complement strand
TGTCTTTGCCAGTTGCTTTAGCAAATCCTTCTGCTTACGGGTTAATGATTTTGGTATCTCCACGATTAACCGGACCCGCAAGTCCCCTTTTCGTCCGCCAACATCTGCTATTCCTTTACCGCGAAGTCGTAGTTGCTGTCCTGGTTGTGCCCCTGACGGTATTTTGACTTCAACGTTCTCTGTCAATGTCTGTACTCTGACAGTGCCACCTAACGCAGCAGTTGTCATTGGCACTTGTACATCTGTCACGAGATCAAGTCCATCACGGGACAATGTTGGATGCGGTTGAATTGATATCTTTACTAATAGGTCTCCTGACTCACCTGCCCCAATGGATTCGCCTTGTCCCCGTACCCTAAGCGTTTTTCCATCCATAATTCCAGGGGGTATTTTGAACTTTATGTTCTTACCCTGGATGCTAACTTCTTTCTGTGTACCGTTTATCGCGTCAGCAAAAGGAATTGTGACATTTATACGATGATCACGACCTCTTAATCTTCGCGTTGTCTGCTGCTGTGCTCCAAAAACTTCACCGAATACATCCCCAAAGTCGCCATAAACTGTGCGTCCAAAGATGTCATTGAAATTCACGAAAATGTCATTCACATTGGTAAACCCTTCAAATCCCATTCCTTCTACACCTGCATGTCCTCGGGTATCATATATTTTACGTTTTTCAGGATCGGACAGCACGGAATAGGCGTTAGATGCTTCTTTGAATTTTTCCTCAGCAGCTTTATCGCCAGCATTCTTGTCAGGATGGTATTTTACCGCCAATTTGCGATACGCTTTTTTTATTTCATCAGGTGTAGACTTCTTGTCAACACCGAGTATTTCGTAGTAATCTCTCATAGTTTTTTCTGTATGTTCTTTCTGATTTGGCACAAAGCCGGTTCGGTTAGGAAACCGATCCTACCGACCTGAATTTTATAGCGTAATTCCTCTGAAATTGCCGCATAAAGTGCGGTTTCCTAATTTACAATAATGCCACCATTTCATGCACATTTGCAATGTTATTTCGTTTCTTTACGATCGTTCTGCCATATTTAAGGATGGCTCTTTCTATCCGCAGTTTTTGATCTAAATCATCAATACGCTCAATATCACTAACATGCGCAGCACCGATAATCCGTCTTAACATCTCCATGCCAGTGAACCCAACAGCTTCGTGAAATATAACATGTAAGGTTCGCTTCTTTAATGATGTATCCATCCTAAACTCTTCAATATAGTTTTCCCATACTGCAATGACTGCTGAGATAATATCTGACTGAATCTTAGAATTTTCAGCGTGTGAAAAATAAGATAGTAGGTAATTTGCCCAAAAAAGTCCGATGTCAAATCCGACCGGTCCATAGAAAGCAAATTCTGAATCAATCACTTTAGCAGAATAGTCATTAACCATGACACTACCTGTATGTAAGTCTCCGTGCGTTAACCCACGGCTTACACTCAAAAAAATGTTCTTTAGTGTTTCTGCCTGTTGTAAGAACTCACTGTCAGTTTTGAGTATTTCAACTGAGCCTTCTAAGCCATCCGTATAGAAGTTTGTTTGATGATCCATAAACGGAAAAGTAAAAACATAATCGCCAGTTATTGCTTGCATGTCAGTATTGGCGAACTGATTTTGGTAGTGATTCTCTGATGTTTCATCAATGTTTCGCTGATATGTTTGACTATGTACAACTCCCATAAACCTTCCAATTTGTTTTGGAATAATCGGGTTGACTTTGCCTAAGATGAGATCATCGCGTAAGAGTCGGTACTCTGGCAGATATTCCATCACTACGACAGCAGCATCAGGATCAAAAAAGTACAACGTTGGCACAGCATCACTGATAAGACGGTTGTATACCTTTAGTGCACGTGCTTCATAACTGAGGCGTTCAGATGTAAGCGGATAGTCTGGACCTAAAATCTTAATGTAGGGTGGTGCTTGTTTCAGAACAAGGGACAGTTCTGGTTTAGATGCATCAAATACCCTATAGACAAAATTGAGGTTTCCATCTCCAATCTCTTCAACATGTAACTTAGCCTCAGGATCAAAAAAGCCTATCTCTGCTTGCCGTTCCTCAAGATAATGTGCAATATTATCTCTATTAAGTATCATTTGATGTCCATGTTTGTGCAGGTCTTCTTATTGAAATAACTTTCTTAGTAGTAATAACTACAATAAGAGTTGTTCTGCTATCTGGATCGCATTTAATGCAGCACCTTTACGTAAATTATCGGCGACAACCCATAGATTTAGTCCGTTTTCGATTGATAAATCCTCTCGGATTCGTCCCACATAGACCTCATCTTCTCCAGCAACATCTATAGCCATAGGATATTCATAGTGATCAGGATCATCGACTAACTGAACACCTGGTGCATCAGCAAGGAGTTCTCGTGCTTCAGCTTGTGTGAGTTTCTTCTGAGTTTCAACGTTTATAGATTCAGAATGTGCAAAGAAGACAGGAACACGGACGGTAGTAGCTGAAACACCGATAGCATCGTCGGCGAGGATTTTATGTGTTTCTTTGATCATCTTCAGTTCTTCTTCATTGTCTCCGGTATCAGTGAATGTCCAATCAAAAGCAACATTGAACGCCATCTGATGTGGAAATCTATCAAGTGTTATAGGTTTCCCTTCTAATGCTTCAGTTGTTTGCAGAACGAGCTCGTTTACTGCTTGTCCACTTTTACCAGATACGCTCTGATATGTTGAAACTACGATTCTCTTAATACCGACAGCATCATAAATCGGTTTCAAAGCGACCATCATCTGAATTGTTGAACAGTTTGGGTTTGCGATAAGACCGTTATGTTTTCGCGCGTCATCCATATTTACTTCTGGGACAACCAGTGGGGTGTCATCGTCCATTCGGAATGCGCTTGTGTTATCAATTACCAACGCACCTTTTTCTACAGCGGTCGGAATAAACTCACGACTGACAGATGCTCCTGCAGATGAAAAGACTAAATCTATGTCCTCAAAAGAGTCGTGTGTCAACTCCTCAATCTCAATATGTGCACCTTTGAAGGTAAGTATTTCACCTGCGGACCTATGCGAAGCCAACAGTTTTAGACTCCCAACAGGAAATGTGCGCTCCTCTAATAATTCCAACATAGTGTTACCAACTGCCCCTGTTGCACCGACAATGGCAACACGATAACTCTCGTGCATTTTATAATACCTCAAATCAACCTTTTTTATTATGTTACCATAGATTTAGGACTTATGCAAATAAGTTTTATGACGAGAGGTGTGTAGAGTTATCGTTCCCCTTTTTGGCAGCATTGCGCCAATTATATAGCTGGCGTGGAAAACACTTCGTTTAACAAAGCTGACACAGATGGGCGCGGAATCAATTAGGTTGTTCCTTCTGGATTAACGAATCCAACCCATACCCGTGCTGCGGTGAAGATATGACTCCTAAACATGATACCGCTAATACGATATCTACAAATACTATTTTCCAATTGGGTTCTTCTGAAATTGGAAGTCCCAATACGTCCAACAAACTAATTAGAAAATTACCACACCCACAATCTGTAATAGTTAGATCTCGCAACAACACGTATGTCAATGCAGCTGCAAATATCAGAAAAAGTGACATTGACAATATACCCGCGCCTCTTGAAAAGTATCCGATGATCAGTACAATTCCTAATGTAATTTCTCCAGATACTATGAGATAACTTATCGGTTTTACTAACGCTATAGGCAACATCTGATAACTACCTACATTTGTCGTAAAAGCACTGAAACCCATAAGTTTAGTAATTCCAGCAAAAAGCAGGATGGCACCAAGGACTATTCTTAGAAGTGTTGCCAATATTAATGGAATTTTCATTCTGTTTCCAATGGGTATCCCAATGCCTGCCATCCCCTTAGTCCTTGTGGAAACATTTTTACATTTCGGTAGTCGTGTGCTAAAAGAGCATTGAGCAGTTGATAGGCGTTAGGACATTCAACGTATCCACAGTATGTGATTAATAGCGTGTCCTTATTTTGCGGTAATATGATTAATCCGTGTTTCACGCGATTTACTGGGACATTTATTGCTCCTGGGATATGTCCACGTTTGAAGTTTGCTGCAGAACGCGCATCTACGAAAACTGCATCTCCTTGTTTCCATATCTGATAGACTGTGGGGAAATTGACTTGCAGAGAGGTGTTACTTGCTGTATACGGGGTAGAGGAAAGAAGTCCGAATTGGTCTGTCCCCCAAAGTATCAGGGCGAAAAAACTGATCCAGATACAGACAATTAGTGATTCTTTGATAATTTGCTGCATTTTCTACCTTTACCTTTGACACTCATGTTGAATTATCCACATTATCTTTTAAAATGGCGTGTCATCAGCCTTCCAAGATAGATAGGATGTATATCATCACTACAATATGGAATCGTGACCTGCTTCTGAATGTGAATACGTTGATATTTTTCTGTGTCTTTATCAAATACGGATTGGACTGCACGGATATTTACCTGATAACGTTCTTGTGTTAAATTTGGAAACACAAATCTGCCCTGTGCATTGGTCTCTGTTTCAAAACGGTCTAATGTTGTATGGATTTAATTCCCACGGGTACCACGAGCGTGATACTAATGCATTCTGCACAGGTTCACCTGTGTCCGACCAAAATACTTGTCCTGTTAACGCAACCGTTGGTCTGTCTGCTATGATCAGCACCTTTTCGTCACTCGCGGATGCTTTTACTTCAAGAGTAGATGTAGCGATATTATCCCCTGATATATAGAGAGTGTATTTTTCCTTAAGTAGACCATCCAACACAAAAGTTTGCTCTGTTGTAGGGAAACGTCTCAACATAATTGGTTTGTTTAATAGACATTATAATGAATTAATAACAGGAGTTTCATAGTGCCAGGGTCTAAAGGTGCCAGGGTCTAAAGTTTAGTCTGAAGTTGTGTAAACCACAACAAGTTTCCATA
>CAZURU010000395.1:0-4953 GCA_964623585.1 uncultured bacterium | reverse complement strand
TCTGCTAATAGAACTTCGTGGGGATTGGCGATTTGTAATACTTGCATTATTACGGTATGCGACAAGACGTATTAACCGTGCATCCCTTCAGTTAGCACATAAGTTTGGATTCCGATCATTCAGTGGACCGCATGAGGCGGTTCGTAATCTTGATGTCTTAGAGCAAGCAGGTATCCCAACACCGATACAGAACACTACCTTTGCAGTAAAAGCAGAAGATCAGAAATGGTTAGTTGATTTTTTTAAATCACATCAAATTGACGGTGAGGGTCCTATTATTGCAATTCATCCAGGATCCCCGATTCCGCAAAAGAGATGGTTGACTGAACGCTACGCAGAATTAGCCGATTGGTTGATTGCACAGAAAAAGGCAAAAATCCTGTTTGTCGGCGTAAAAGACGAAATTCCGATCATCAGTGAAATTCAGGGTAAGATGCAAGGGGAATCTGAAAACATCGCCGGTGAAACTAACGTGCCACAGTTGGCATCAATTTTGCTCAAATGTAGTATATTTATCGGAAATGATAGCGGACCGATGCATCTCGCTGCAGCCGTTGGAACGCATACAATTGGGTTGTTCGGTCCAGGAGACCCAGAAAGGTTTGCACCGGTCGGAGAAAAGGGTCTTACAATACGGAAGAAACTTGACTGCCCACCTTGTCCTGGCAAAGAATGTAAATTCGGTTCAGAAGGTTGTATGTCTACGATACAGGTGACAGACGTGATTGAATGTATCAGAAACAACGGTTTATGATATATTAGAGAATATAATATGAATTGTCTTGTATTTTGCTTGACAGTTTTTTGAAAAGATGATATGATATACCTTATACAATATCTTATGAAATATGGATAACTTGGAGAGAGTTTCTTTTTTTGTACGAGCATAAGTACAATTATATTGAATATAACCCTTTGAGTTATAACAACAAGTCTATGGAGGAACAATAATGAAATGGCAATCAATATGGATATTTCTCACACCTCTCGTTATATGCATCATAAGCATTGGTATGCTAAGTTGCGGTAGTGATGAGGACACCACGTATAAAACACCACCTATTGACCCATCGGAACCTATAGTCGTAGCGACAGTTGAGCCGATAGATTTTGAGGCAGAAAAGAATGAGATAAACCAAGTATATGCTGCATTCTATTCAGCTTTCAACAAAGAAAGAGCATCAGGCATTGATGTGCTATGGAAAAATCATCCTGTCCATGCACAATTCAGTGTTGCCTGGGTAGCAGGCGGTGAAGTTGAACCCACTGGACTTATAGCAGGTTGGAGCAATATTAAAGCTAATATGGAATCTCTATGGAATGCACAAGGTGCTGCCGGAGAGAGATGGACAGGGAGTAATCGGTTTAGCCAATTTTGGATCCGTAGGAAATTATCTGATCCAAATACTTTAGAAGCGAGTGCAAGAGCTTCTGCTTCCTATAGGAGCCAAGAAGGATCCGGTGAAACTTATGCCTACTTGGTTAAACCTGCACACGAAAATTGGCAAATCCAACAACTTCAGAGTGCAACAAGGCAGGTGATCAATAAAGGACGTGGGGATGTTGAAATCACTAAATACTTTACTGACCCATCTGCTGAAGCACCATAAACTGCACGGAAATGTGCAACTGCATTCTGGACTGCACAAAATTGTGCAAAGATTATGTGCGTATCGTAGTAAAATTACGACTACAACTCACTTAATTTATGGCATGGAAATTGCACAGATGTGAGTAGGTATTATCGTACATTTCCTAATAGCTGAGAACATAACTTAGTTAAGAAGTTATACATTGTAATAATAATCTTGTGAGGTAAAAAATGAGTGCTAAAAGAACTTCCGGTGCCTTAATGACTTCACTGCTGATTCACGTGGTTTTGATACTAATTGCAGGCGTCTATTTTGTGACGCAAACCGAGACTTTTAAAGACTTGGTCGGTGTGCAATTTTCAAAAACACCTGAACCACCGAAGCCTCAGGTCCGAAAACCAATTGTCAGACAACTGAACAAACCGATTGTTCCTGTTGAAGATACGGTTGTTCTTGAACAGATCCAAGTAAAACCACGTCTAACAACCGCTTTTGCTCCAAAGACCTCTGTCGTACAACAACAGACAGTCTTGGAATTTTCAAATCAAGCAGTTAAGGTTGATGCTCCTATAAATCCAAACGTCCCGAAAGTGGTTCAACCCAATGTTCCTATACCCGAGGTGGTTACGCACACAGAACTACCTGTGTCGAATTCTCCGAGTGCTTTAGCTTTTGCTGGTCCTGCACCAAGTGCACCTACTGCTGGTCCGGCTAACATCATTCGCGGCGTATCAGGAAGTCCAGTGCAGGTCAAAGTCACTGTCCAACGTGCCCCCGGTTTAGCTATGGTGGATAACGTCGGGGTCGTTCGCGACGCTCTCGGTGATGTTGCAGCAAGCATTACACTCGGTAATGTTGCAGTCCCACCATTACCCAAAGGTGAACCCGGCGGACGCGTAATCGGTAAAGGTCGTGATATACGCGGGGTGCTACGTTTCACCCGTATCCGACACAATCTATCCGACTGGTGGGCTGATGCTTCCTCGCTAAATGCTCTTACCAAATGGCTCAATGAGAAAACACAGATCAAAACCGACATGAACGTTGAGGGAGGCGCATTAAGGTTTACGGATACTAATCTATTAAAAACACCGATCGCGTTTATGACAGGACACGATCCAGCTCTCGTACGCTCTAGAAACTTGCTTGGAAGACAATATGGTGGCGGAAAAATGGATAGCCGTTTATCTGAAGCTGAAAAACAGGGGTTAAGGAAATACCTCGTTGAAAAAGGTGGATTCCTCATCTTTGATGACTGCGGGGTAAACGCCGCACAACAAGCAATGATCCGACTGTTCCTTACACAGATGCGATTTGTCATGCCAGAACACACAATAGAACGGGTAGACAACACACACGAAATCTATGATAACTTCTATCAAATCGGCGGACCTCCTGTCGGATTCGATATTTTCTGGTGGGGCACAAAACCACCAAAACGGAACTTCCTTGAAGGTTTCTCAATAGAGAATAAACTATCCGTTCTCGTTGTCAGACGCGATTACATGTGTGCAATGGAATCTGTTAGTTTGCCAACACGGAGTGTCCACTATTCCCCAGGTGTCTACCGCTTTATGACAAACGTTGTCGTCTATGCACTAACAACCGGAAACGTTTCAGATTTTTCCGGTTATGTGCCAGAAGACACCCTGACGAAGAAGGAACTAATATTACGCGCACCAGAAGCAGCAAAAATCGGAGCAACTGAATAATAGACTAATGTGAGACTATTCAGTCCTATTCCTAACTTAAAAGAATCTCCCATGACAGGCATCATGACCATCATTGGGAGATTCTTTTGTTGATAAATACGTATTGAGGTGAAAATTGAAACTCGGTGTATCCACATATTCGTACTGGCATTTTAAAACTGAGAAAGTACCAATTGAACATGTCATTGAAGAAGCCGCAAAACTAGAACTTGATGGCATTGAAATCCTACATAGACAGATGGAATCCGAAACTTCCACCTATCTACAGAAACTAAAAAGACACGCCTTTGTTCACGGACTTGACCTATACGCGCTCTCTATACATCAAAGCTTTGTTTCACCAGAAGCAGAGACACGACAAAAAGACATCAATCATACCATACACTGCCTGCGGTTAGCACATGAACTCGGTATTCCGTCAATTCGCTTAAACTCAGGACGATGGAATACGATAAAATCCTTTGACGACCTGATGAAAACTGAAGGGAAAGAACCAGCACTACCCGACTATACTGAAGATGACGCTTTTGACTGGGTGATCGCTTCTATTGAAAAATGCCTACCAGATGCCGAGAAATACGGTGTAATTCTGGGACTGGAAAACCATTGGGGGTTAACTTGTACAGCAGAAGGTGTGAACAGAATCGTCTCAGCAATAGACTCCGAATGGTTGAAGGTAACAATGGATTGCGGAAATTTCCTCACCGATCCGTACGATAAACTGACACAGATCGCACCCGAAGCTGTGCTTGTTCATGCAAAAACCTATTACGGCGGAGGAGAATGGTACACCTTAGACCTTGACTATTCCAAAATCGGTGAGATTCTACGAGATGTCGGATTTCAAGGATATATCTCTATTGAATTTGAAGGCAAAGAGGATGCACATATAGGTGTTCCAAAAAGTGTCGAAATGCTACGGAACTCCCTGAATATCTAAATCCGTGTAGAGAGTCATACTATCAACCCGTTTCCCACGGTGCCACTCGCTCCACTGCGGGTGGTGCTGGGAAACGACTCAATACACCGATATTTCCTTGACAGCACAAGCATTTTTAGTGTAAAATTGATTAAATAAGGAGATACTAAAAATGCACCAAACACATATCAGCATTCTGCTATGATCTGTCTTCATATTTATGATCCTGATTGGTTGTGCATCTCACGATGTGACAAGCACAAAAGACTATAACCAGTTTGCAATAAAAGCTGCACAAGCCGGACTTTGGAATGAGGCGATTTTCCGATGGAAACAGGTGGTAAATATTGACCCAGATAACGCTGCTGCCTATAACAACCTCGGCATCGGCTATGAGGCTATGGGCAAAATAGCGGAGGCACAGTCAGCATATCAACGTGCAACTGAACTCGAACCGAATAGTAAATACTACAGGATCAATTATCGTAGATGCAGACTTCATATTCGACGAAGTGGACTGGACAGCGAAAATATATCTGATGAACCATTAGAAGAACCTGAAAACGATTAACCTTGGTATCTTCCCGATGCAGAAAAAAAGACAACCGACGTTTTCTCAGTTTTACAAGCAATATGCAGTCCCTTGCCTATTATTGCTCATTTCCTTGACATTAAGTGCTTGCGGTAATAAAGTCGCGAGCGTTTCTATACCCATTAAAGTTCAATCTGA
>CAZURU010000394.1:0-4963 GCA_964623585.1 uncultured bacterium | reverse complement strand
AGTGCAGTCCGTTGACAATCCTTTTTCTATAGACATATTGCTCCGCTGGAGCAAGTGTACTACCATCGGAATTTAGACCACTTCTTTAGACAAGATTGTGATATAATTACAATCTAACAGTAGTAAGATTGAAATTTCCCTTGCATTGTAACGGTAAATAATCTAAATTATGGCATCTTAACAATTATATTTTCGAACAAGGAGATAACTATATGGCAGTTCGAGTAGGTATTATTGGTACTGGTGGCATTTCTCGTGCACACCGGAGTACTTATGAGAAGGTTGGTGGTTTTGAGATTGTTGCTGTGTGCGACATTATTAAGAGTAAAGCAAACCAAGCCGCTGAAGAATGGGGTGTCCCGAAAGAAAACGCTTTCTCAAGTTACAATAAGATGCTTGAGATGGATGAACTTGATGCGGTGAGTGTCACGACTTACAATCAGGGACATCGGCGACCGACGGTTGCTGCATTGAACGCGGGTAAGCATGTCCTCTGCGAAAAACCGATGGCAGCGACGCTTCCAGATGCAACTGCGATGGTACGGGCTGCAAAGGCGACAGGTAAAATCTTACAAATCGGTCTTAATCCTACTTTTAGTCCGAGGCTTCAATTTGCAAGGAAGTTATATGACGAAGGGTTACTGGGTGATATCTATTACTCTGAATCTGCAGGGTGCAGACGGCGCGGTAATCCGGGACATACATTCATCTATAAAAAGACAGCTGGTGCGGGGGCAACTGTTGATATTGGTGTCTACAACATGCATAGATCGCTGTTTGCGATGGGTTATCCGAAGCCGGTTCGTGTCTCTGCTATAACCGAAGATTACATATCTATGCAGGATCCGAAGTTCCACGGCAAGATGGATGTTGAAGAGTTCAGTGCGGCATGGGTCCGATTTGACAATGGTGGTGTCATGGTGTTTAAGATCTCTTGGGCAGTGCATGCGGACTCACTTGGTGGTAATTTTCATCTTGGCACGAAAGCTGGTATTTCATTGGATGGGCCGGTTGTTTTCGCTGATGCTTATGATGGTGATCTGAAGAAATTTGTTGAATCAGAGGGATTAACTGCGGAACCGAACCCGCCTGATGGTATGACGACTATACGTTTTTCTGGTTTTCCCAATGAGGACAACTGGGCAGCACAGATGATTGCATTCCGTGAAGCCATCAAAGCAGATGCACCGTCACCGATACCACCGGAGGGTGTACTTCTTACAAATGTGATAATGGATGGCATCTTTCGTTCTCATGAAACTAAGGAAGAGGTAGCAGTTAAAGTGCCTGAATTTTAGATGTCGTGTTGTGTAGCGCAAAATAGGTGGTGTCCTGTATATAAGTACACCACCTATTTTATGTTGCTTGATTACACCTTACATATTGAGGTGTGTTATTCAAAATATGCGGCGTTTATCTCTATGAAATGTTCCCATTCCTCTGGGACATCTTCTTCCATGAAGATTGCCTCAACGGGGCATTCCGGTTCACATACGCCACAATCGATGCATTCTTCGGGATCAATGTAGAGCATTTCGACCTCTTCAAATTCCTCTTCTGCATCAGTTGGATGGGGATGTATGCAATCGACAGGACAGACATCAACACAAGAGCTGTCTTTTTCGTCGATGCAAGGTTCGCAAATTACGTAAGTCATAATAGAATCTCCTTTATATTAAATTATATCAAACAATTTATCAACTTATACGCCGTTTTTCTGTATTTTGTAATAATCAGCGTTTATTTCAATGTAATGTTCCCATTCTTCAGGGACATCGTCTTCAAAAAAGATTGCTTCAACGGGACATTCCGGTTCACATACGCCGCATTCAATGCATGTATCTGGATCGATGTAGAGTTGATCTACTTCGTTATATTCATCAGATTCATCAAATGGATTTGGACGAATGGATTCACATGGACATATATCAACACACTTACTATCTTTTACATCAACACACGGTTCACAGATGACGTAGGTCATTTTCCTCTCCTATTATATTATATCCTATTTCCGTAAAATGTCAAATATTGTTTTATTCTTGAAAATAGTCAGCGTTTTTTTGTATGAAATGTTCCCACTCTTCAGGGACTTTTTCCTCAACGAAAATAGCCTCAACGGGACATTGCGGTTCACATATAGCACAATCAATACACTCCTCTGGGTCAATGTAGAGTTGTTCTTCTTCATCAAATTTATCGGGGTTTTCGGGGTCATTACGCATTGGATGTATACATTCCACAGGACAGATCTCAGCGCATGCGTGGTCTTTAACATCAATGCAAGGTTCGCAAATTACAAACGTCATTCTGTTTCTCCTCTCCTTCTGTTTTTTTATGCCTAAGCATAAGGGTATGCTCCGTCATTTAATAGACTTGCTTCATTCCAATTCATTTCGCTTGTCCACCCAGGTTCTCTACCTTCAGTCACCATACCGTAACTATGCACGCGATAGTTGATACCTGTCATCACCGTGAGACGCAATGCCAATTCTTCAGCTTCAGAAATGTGTACCTCTATTTCACGGTCTTTTACTAACTCAAATCCCTGATGCAATAGCCTTACTTGTAGTCCGTGTTTTTCTATTTCTGATTGTAATCGTTGTGTTGCTTGTTGTAGCAGCGAAAAATCTACATTAATGTAACTTGTCTCTTGTTTGAGTCTAAACCCGCCGTGCCGAATGTATGCTTTTATTTCAAATTCTTCCAGTAAAGAATCTTGTGGCATTTCTTTTATTACGGTTTCTAATTCTTTCATATCTTCAGTTTGATAGTTTGATGGATCATCTGGAAGAATTACTACCTTTATACCTGCGTGATAGACTTCAAATGGTAGTTCTTGTTCCGTAATGAGGGATTGAAATACCTCTTTAACTTCTACCACTCGGTGCGTGGCTATCGAGAGTTTTTCAATCTTATTGTGTATTTCAGATAACGTGCTTCTGTGAGTAATCGTCCAGTTTCCGGTTATGAAGTTTTTGTTCAGATATGCATCCAATGCAGCTTCTCCTTGCCAGTGCTTTAATATTGTTTCTTTATACTGCTTTGCTTTTTGTTCAGGCTCATGCACTAACTGCTTTAACTGCTTTTCTGTTGGTTTAGTATTTTCCACTATCAAGAGTGTGCCACCGTCAACCACGTCGACCGGTAGTGCAAGTTCCTGAATTATGGATCTTAGTATTTCACTTACTTCAATAGGTTTCACGGTTTTTCCTCCTTTACTGTCTGTGTTGCGTGGTGTTCTCCACGTTTATGCTGAAAGCTTACCAGTGTCGGTGTCTATAACGCCAACACGAAATGCGTATATTTGCGCTGTTGCATTCGGTTATATTTAGTGCATCTTTCCCTGAAACTGCTGTGAAATTGTAGGTATCCATCACATAGTTGATATTTAGGGTTTCATCTATCAACTTTGTAATCTGTTTGACATGTGCAAGCGGTAAGGTTTTTTCAGACTTTTTTTCTAATTTGAAACCTCTATGTAGCAGTTTCGCTTTTGTCTGCTTTTCCTTTAGTAGCATTTCAAAACGATCTGCTATAGTTTTAAGCTGAGATGTTCTAATTTCTTCCTCTGTTGTTTTCTCTATACGGAATCCTCCGTGCAGGATTTTTATGGGATAACGTGATGTATCTCCTTCATGCAATGTGACCAGTCTGAAACCGTAATCTGTGTACTTGATAGCCATTTCGTTATCAATAATAACAGATTCAATGAAAGGAACAATTTTGAAATAATCCAAGAACTCATCTAACGGGGTGTTTGCATCGGTTTTCGTATAGAATTTCATAATGGAACCTTCTCCTGGGGGTTGTGTATGGATTTTACCGTCTGAGTTCCATTGATGTATTACGTCTTTTATACGTGTCTCAGTTGTATAGTCTTTTCCATCTGATTTCTCGTTTGGTAAGAAGTCAACGATGTTAATGGGTAGTTTCAGTTCTTTGATTACGGTTATGAGTAGTTCTTTGACCTCTTGCGGTGTCATTTGTGTTCTCCTTTAAGAGTAAGAATGAAAAACGGTTGAAAAGGTTACATCTATCTGTGATATTCTTGGTTAGTCTGTCTGTATATTTTCTTCTTTACGGAATATGTTATCAAATTCTCCGGGATATTCTGCTTTCATCCAGTTGCGAATTCTCTTTTTTGCTCGATGTAACCGCACTTTCGTTGCTGACACTGCAATGTTCAGTGCATCAGCGATTTCGTCCAGAGGCATTTTCGGGTTTGTCAGTTTCAGATCAAATACCTCTTGTTCAGACTTCGGTAGGCGTTGTGCTAATGCATGGACAATCTGCATCTGTTCTTTTGCGATAATACGGTAAATGGGGGAGCGATGTTCAAGGTCTACAAGATATGCTTCAGGATTTCCTTCAATTGAAGTGATTTCAAGCTTCGTTTCGATGTGTCGGAAGTGCGCTGCCACAAGTTGATGTGCTATACTAAACAACCAACTTGAAAAACTCTTAGGATTACGTAGTGTGCTGAGATTCTGATGGACTTTAATAAATGTCTCTTGTACTAAGTCTTGTGCGGTTTCCCAGTTGTCAACACGTCTGTAGAAGAAACTGAGGAGAGGACCTTCGTAACGGTGATAGAGGATTTCGAATGTACCATCATCGGTATTGTCTAAATTGTTAGTTATGTAATCTTCGCCCTGGTGTTTATTCATTTCTATCACCGTTTTTATGAGTTGCTGAATAAGATTATGCTACCTTTTGTATGTAAGAATGTAATTTCGTTGAAAAGGTTACATAATTGGCATTGCCTGATGCCCAATTAGTAATGGCATCGGACATGTTTGATTTTTGGGGTGTAAAGTTTTTGGCAAGATCGTAAAGGTGTATTCGTTGCCGATGTTCATAACCAAAAGGTGGGTATACATTTTTCTATAAAACGTGAGTTTGATAATAGATATATGGACTTCATTTTGCCCAAAATTTCACTTGCCTAGACCCGGTAGGT
>CAZURU010000393.1:0-5008 GCA_964623585.1 uncultured bacterium | reverse complement strand
AAACGGCGTCACCACAGGCGGCACAATCCCATAAATAGAATCCATCATCTCCTCCCAATATCTTCTGTCAATGCAACCACATCTAAAAGTTTGATGTCTTTATCCATATCACTTCACTTTTTTTCTTGAAAAATATTCCCATATGAGTATATTTTACGTGAAGAGGATATTATCAATGAAGACAACACCATATTTTCGCAACCGAACACTTAGAGATCGACCTGAACTACAAAAATATCTGAAAGAAATTGCAGATGCAATAGACCATTATCATGCAATTGAACAACAAGCAGATGGTCGCACACGACGATGGATTTACATATCTGAAATTGACAAATACATTCGCGTCATCGTCGAAGCCGATGGAGAGACGATACACAATGCATTTCAAGATCGCACGTACACGCGACAGCAAAAAAGAAAGGATCCCTGACATGAAATCCCTGGAGTATTTTCCCGAAACGGATACGCTTCATATTACACTGAGTTTGACACCTGCATCTGGAGGCGCAGAAAATGCCGGAACAGAGGGCGAACATCAGGATATTATTTTATCCTATAATGATAAAGATAAAATGGTATCTATTACAATTGAAAATGCCAGTAAAGGTGTGGATCTGAACGATATTCTTTCGGGACACGCAAAAATTTTACATGGAAAAACAGAAGCTATTTATTCCATTTCAGAATTGGCCGCAAAATTGGACATTACACCACGCACATTGCGCAATACCATCCATTCGATGCGAGCTTCGGGAATAGACATAGGCAAACAATACGGGCCTACATATCCCATTATTCTATCTGAACCTGACGCGCAAAAAATTGTGCAATGGCGCAATGAACACCCAAGAGGCAGACCCAGATTGGCGTCCGTTTAGACAGAACGCTCAGGCATTTTAAAAGCCTCCGAAATTTACAACATCACTTCTGTGATATAAACGACACTGCAAATCTTCGGTTATAGCATTTAGGGAGGAACGCATGGAATCTCATTCTGTTTGGCAATATTTGGCACCGGCTGACCGCGAAACTTTCATTTCAGGTACAATTTGTTGGCTTATGGATCCAAAAGGAGATCATCGTTTAGGTAATCAATTATTATCTGTGTTACTCGAAAAATTGGAATTATCAGCTAAAACAAATTCAGAATTGACAATAAAACCTGAAGTAACCGAGGGTAGAGACAAACGATTCGATATTAGCGTATATGAGAATGGAGATCAAATTGCGGTTTTTGAGGTGAAATGCAAAACTTTCGGAAGTCGAGAGCAAATTGAAAAGTTGGCACAAACACAGACAAGACTTGGAAGAATTGCATTTGACGAGTGGAACTTTCCCGACCTTAGTGAAGATGCTCGCACGAATTACCCTCTCATAACCTTTGCAGAGTTGGCCAAAATTTTAAGCCAAATACCATCCGTAGAGAACAATCCTTTTGTCTCCTCATTCTCAAAGCACCTCCAGGAAGAGGCCGAGTTCTTCCAAAAACTACGAGGTTTTTTCATTGAAGAGACAGAAACAGAGCCTCCCAAACTCCCAACCGTTCATCGCTTCTCTGAACGATTTTGCAATCAACTGTTCTGGCATTGGTTCAAAGAACAGAGCAGGAAAAAAAATCGGTTAAATACCGAGTGGACGACGAGATCCGAATATTCCGGTGTATGGTTCGCGTTTGAAGAAATAAGAATAGCAGGATCTCTATCGCTATCCGAATTAAATTTGACATTGTCAGGCTCATTTTCGTACTGGGTTCATATTGAATTAACGAACGGGACAGGTGGTATATTAGGCGAAAGAGACGCGCAAGTTGGAAAAATTGAAATGGGAATTTATAACGATACAAACTGTCGGAATGATCTTTTCGATCAGATTCAAAACGCAGATCTTGGTTATAAGTTTCATTCAGCCCAAAAGCGTCCTGCTCCAACATACTCGTACTGGAAAGCTCTCCGTTGCCCTTTAAAATTAGAAGATTTTCGTTTCTCAAAATTATACGAATTGATCGCGTTACTTATACCACCAGAATAAATCGTAGCTTTACGAATCAGGAAAGGCTCTATCGTGCCTGTCACAGACCGAATCGGTAATTGCGTCATAAAGAAAGTCCCGGATTTCTCCGGGGCTTTTTTTGCAAGTAACTTTTTATGTACAACATCTCAAACATTTGTGATCGGTGCGTAGTGTAATACAATAAACTGGTTGGGACGTAAACCAACTGATTCATAAGTGCGACCTTCGCGATCACAAAATTCGACTTCAAACGCTTGACCATCCGAAAGCACCTCAACAATTGTCCCAACCTGCCCCTGACAGAGAGTATACTCGGCAATATCTTCGATCAATGCAACCACATCTAAAAGTTTGATGTCTTTATCCATATCATTTCGTGGTCAATAGTCAGTTGTACGAGTTAGGTCAAACAGCTTGGAGACGCTTTGTTGCCCATAGAATCTCCTCAAAAAGGCATTCTGGTTCCAGACCTACCAGAGATTTCTGGGCAAGATACCGCCAAGTATTTCCACTGCGATTATTACCTTTCAGGTATGAGCGTACAGTTTCCGTAGGACTGTCTTTTCGGATTAATCCTTTTTTTAAAAAATCTATACTGCGTGCTCCGAGGTTCCCAAAATCTTTTTGAATACTATTTCTACAATTTCTTATGTCAGGTATTTTTAAATCGTCATCTTGTTCAAAGAAAAACCAAACGTCAATGTCCTTGATCCCACTTATCACCTTCCCATTTGAATCAATCTTGTGGCCCTTTTCGTTAATCTTTTCTTTACCTACTTTCACTTCATTATCGAATGCTGATAGTTCTTGGCGATCAACAAAATGCTGTGCAGCACCTTGACCGAGACATATCGCAATCAAACGATTTTCATAGCGACCATATTTACCCGACGGAGTTCCAGCATCTGTGAGAAATCTTTTCAGTTCTTCCAAAGCACACTCACGAATTTCTGCTAAATCATTACTCGAAAGCTCCCGAAATGTTCGATTCATAAAAGCACCTCCTATCACGCTTTTTTTGCAGTCATACAGAATATAAATCGTTTGAAATATCTAACGCAAAGTGATTTTTTTCAATTTCATTTAAGAATAGACAGAAATTTATACACTGTCAACCACCGACAGGCGTTATATCCTGCCGATGACAACAACCCCATTCTGATACCATCTGGCGTTCGTGTTGCAGATTTTAAAAAAGGAATGGCAATTAGGCTCTGACGGCTTATTGGGTTAACGCAAACCCGAAAAATTTGCTCAAAAAATGCTAACTAATTAGCAGAAAGGATTTTGCTATGGAGGTAATTATATTAGACCCCGAATCGGAAGCACCTATTTCCTCAACTCTTCAATATCGTAAATTACCTGACGGGCGAAAAGTTCCGCTAACTCTAACGACAGTGCGAACATGTGAAGTTCTGGATCAGAGAATTTCGGAGACTTTAGACCTTTACGGAGACCTATGTGAATCGTTGATTCATCTTCGAGGTCAGGCCATACTTCGTAAATCTTTGGTTGGTTATCGTTGAGATTCATTTTCGTTTCCTTTCAAGTTGGTAGCTTCTAATATACAACGGTTCAAACATCCATCTGAACGACCCTGTGTCGCTCGTTAGCCTGTGACGATTCCAGAGCATCTGCAAGCCATAATTATTGGATGCTTCCAGAAAATCTATGAATTGCTTGAATACATATACTCTGGTCTCATTTGCGGCTATCGTATCGTTAATAGCAACATGGAACGTTTTGAATTCTATGTAGTCTAAACTCGATGACTTGTAGTACCCGCTCGATGGGTTGTAATACTCAACCGATAGACTACCTAATACCTGACTTATCGGGCTGTCCTTATTACGGACTACGCAACGTATCAATAAATGCCTCATACTCTTACTTATTGATACTGCTGTCACGTAGCCGTATATTTGCCCGTTAGGACGTTGTTTCATATACGCCTTGAGAGGCTCACGGGATAGTTTCTTGTCGCGTTCTGTGGTCTCAACTTGCTCGCCTACAAAATATAGCACGTTGTTGTGTAGTATATCACATTCGGCACTGGTCAACGATATAGCGATTATTATCGCGATTTTCAATAGTCTCATATCATTTCCTGAGTTGTTGTAAGAGTTGACCGACATACCTATTGTACTCTCGCATATCAATATCTCTTATCGTATAAGTGCCAGTTGTTTCGTTGATGACAACATCAACTACAACATCAGTTTCCAGTCTCGTTCCTGCAATTAGAATCTCGACTTCGTATCTTACGCGGTAGTTGCTTATGTAGTTATCATCTCTCTTTGCACCAGATAGTTTCTTAAATTCAAATTTATCACTCCACCAGTCCCAACGGTCGGGGAACTTAGTAACTATTGCACCGTCTCTGTTCACATTGTCATATATTCTGTGTCTCGTACTGAATAGAATCTCATTGACTTTATCTTGTGGCGAAATCCTCTCATCTGCGATAAACTCAGTATAGACTACCATACAGGCAAAGATTGCAAGTATCACCCACCACTTTTTACGCTTGCTTTTCTTTGGTGTCTGCTCTTCGGACTTCTTTTCTTGTTGATCGTTCATTGTATCACTCCCATTGCTTAATTTTGCTTGACTTGACGACGGAAATTTTATTCGGTAGAATGCCAGAACGGTATCCCAATTGCTTGAAATACCGTTCTTTGCGTCACTTATTGCATCGTGTATTCATACAGAGGTAACAGACTGTCAAACTCGCTCAATACGTGACGGATTCCTGCGAGGTTGGCACGTTCTTTATACATATTGAAGAACTGTATAAAGTTGCCTACTTCTACCCATTCGTTAGGAATCAGCAGGTCGCGGTCTCTTACCTCTACTGACTCGTTATTGTGATTGGTTACGGCAATACGGTAGTCTGAGAAATCACCGTTTACGCTTTTAGTGAACTCGTTAAATCTACGGATTCTTGGTTCAAGTTCTTCTACTATATCGCATCCTCGCATATCTTCAAGCGAGA